>NZ_JBBDHC010000001.1:0-290443 GCF_037203605.1 Denitratimonas tolerans | reverse complement strand
CCCCGAGCAGAAGCGCCGTGCGATGAGCTGGGCGCAACGGCTCAAGCGGGTCTTTTCCATCGACATCACCACCTGCGTCCACTGCGGCGGCGCGGTACGGATCGTCGCCAGCATCGAGGAACCCACCGCCATCCGCGCCATCCTCGCCCACTTCGTGAAGCAGGGCGCGCGGGAAGAAGCGCACTACAGGCCCGCAGCGCGCGCACCGCCAGTGCAAGCCGCGTGACGATCTGCCGGCTGCACAGCCGACGGCGAAACCGGAATCCGAGCCGATGCGGCCACGATCCGCAGGGCGGCGCTCGGCCCGCTGTCGGGAATCAGCGAAGCATGGCTGCTGACAACGCCGCTGCGTGGCCCCGCGATGCCGAAATCCCACTCACAGACGTCCGATCCGTGCCCAAAACGGGGCTTGCGCGACCGCCGCCTACCCAGCAGACTGCCCGAAAAGGGCGTTTGAACTTCCTATTCGCTGGGTCGATGTTTGATGTTATGGAGCAGCAACGATGTTACGCAGCAGGGTGACGGTGTTCGGCATTCTGAATCTCACCGAGGACTCCTTCTTCGATGAGAGCCGGCGGCTAGACCCCGCCGGCGCTGTCACCGCGGCGATCGAAATGCTGCGAGTCGGATCAGACGTCGTGGATGTCGGACCGGCCGCCAGCCATCCGGACGCGAGGCCTGTATCGCCGGCCGATGAGATCAGACGTATTGCGCCGCTCTTAGACGCCCTGTCCGATCAGATGCACCGTGTTTCAATCGACAGCTTCCAACCGGAAACCCAGCGCTATGCGCTCAAGCGCGGCGTGGGCTACCTGAACGATATCCAAGGATTTCCTGACCCTGCGCTCTATCCCGATATTGCTGAGGCGGACTGCAGGCTGGTGGTTATGCACTCAGCGCAGCGGGATGGCATCGCCACCCGCACCGGTCACCTTCGACCCGAAGACGCGCTCGACGAGATTGTGCGGTTCTTCGAGGCGCGGGTTTCCGCCTTGCGACGGAGCGGGGTCGCTGCCGACCGGCTCATCCTCGATCCGGGGATGGGATTTTTCTTGAGCCCCGCACCGGAAACATCGCTGCACGTGCTGTCGAACCTTCAAAAGCTGAAGTCGGCGTTGGGGCTTCCGCTATTGGTCTCGGTGTCGCGGAAATCCTTCTTGGGCGCCACCGTTGGCCTTCCTGTAAAGGATCTGGGTCCAGCGAGCCTTGCGGCGGAACTTCACGCGATCGGCAATGGCGCTGACTACGTCCGCACCCACGCGCCTGGAGATCTGCGAAGCGCAATCACCTTCTCGGAAACCCTCGCGAAATTTCGCAGTCGCGACGCCAGAGACCGAGGGTGGATCTGAAGCGCGGCATCGACCAGGCCGTCAAGGCCGCGGTCGCCGAGCTCAAGAACCTCTCCAAGCCCACCGCCGACGACAAGGCCATCGCCCAGGTCGGCACCATCTCCGCCAACTCCGATGAGTCGATCGGCACCATCATCGCCGATGCGATGAAGAAGGTCGGCAAGGAAGGCGTCATCACGGTCGAGGAAGGCTCGGGCCTGGACAACGAGCTGGACGTGGTCGAAGGCATGCAGTTCGACCGCGGCTATCTGAGCCCGTACTTCATCAACAACCAGCAGAGCCAGCAGGTCGAGCTGGACGATCCCTTCATCCTCATCCACGACAAGAAGATCTCCAACGTGCGCGATCTCCTGCCGGTGCTGGAAGGCGTCGCCAAGGCCGGCAAGCCGCTCCTGATCGTGGCCGAGGAAGTCGAGGGCGAGGCGCTGGCCACGCTCGTGGTCAACACCATCCGCGGCATCGTCAAGGTCTGCGCGGTCAAGGCACCGGGCTTCGGTGACCGCCGCAAGGCCATCCTGGAAGACATCGCGGTGCTGACCCACGGCACGGTGATCTCCGAGGAAGTGGGCCTGTCGCTGGAGAAGGCCACCATCAATGACCTCGGCCGCGCCAAGCGCATCGTGGTCACCAAGGAAAACAGCACCATCATCGACGGTGCCGGCGACGCCGAGCGCATCCAGGCGCGGATCAAGCAGATCAAGGCGCAGATCGAGGAAACCTCCTCCGACTACGATCGCGAGAAGCTGCAGGAGCGCGTGGCCAAGCTGGCCGGCGGCGTGGCCGTGATCAAGGTCGGCGCGGCGACGGAAGTGGAGATGAAGGAAAAGAAGGCGCGCGTCGAAGACGCCCTGCACGCGACCCGTGCGGCGGTGGAAGAAGGCGTGGTGCCGGGCGGCGGCGTGGCCCTGATCCGCGCCAAGTCGGCGGTGGCGAGCCTCAAGGGTGCCAACGAGGACCAGGACCACGGCATCCAGATCGCCCTGCGCGCGATGGAAGCCCCGCTGCGCGAGATCGTCGCCAACGCCGGCGAAGAGCCCAGCGTCATCCTCAACAAGGTCGCCGACGGCAAGGGCAACTTCGGCTACAACGCCGCCAACGGCCAGTACGGCGACATGGTCGAGTTCGGCATCCTGGACCCGACCAAGGTCACCCGCACCGCGCTGCAGAATGCGGCTTCCATCGCGGGCCTGATGATCACCACCGAAGCGATGGTGGCCGAGGCCCCGAAGAAGGACGAGCCGGCCATGCCGCCAGGCGGTGGCATGGGTGGCATGGGCGGCATGGATTTCTGATCCGGCTTTCCCGTACTTTCCGAAGCAACACGAAAAGCCCCGCAGCGAAGCGGGGCTTTTTTTCGTGCAAATTTTCTGTCACAGGAAATTGCACTTCAGGGTTGAATCCGCCAGGTTCCGGCGGTGCGCTACTGCGGCAGGGCGTCGATCAGCGCGATCATGCGTCGGCGCAGGTCGGCATCCGGCAGCGGTCCGAATCCCGCTGCGAGGTTGTCTTCGAGGTTGGCCAGCCGGCGGGTGGCCGGGGTGATGGCCGTGACCGCGGGATGGCTCGCGACGAACTTGAGGAAAAATTGCCCCCAGGTCTGCGCGCCGAATTCGGCGGCCCAGTCCGGCAGCGCATGGCCGGCCACGCGCGACCACAGCCGGGTGCGGCCGAACGGCGCGTATGCCAGCACCGCGATGCCGCGTTCCGCCGCCAGCGGCAGAAAGGTTTTTTCCGCCTCGCGGTCGTCGATCGCATAGTTGGTGCCGATGAAGTCCAGCGAGCGCTCGCGCATGGCCTGTTCGAGCGATTCGTACTGGGTGGCGAAGGTGGTCGTTGCGCCGATGTGGCGAATCCGGCCGTCCTGCCTGGCCTCACGCAGGATCGGCAGTTGCGTGTCCAGGTCGCCCATGTTGTGGACCTGCACCAGATCGATGGGCGATTTGCCGACGCGCTCGAAGGAGGCGTCGAGCTGGCGTCGCGCCGCTTCGGGATCGGCCCTGCCGCCGCGCGGGGCGACGTTGAGCTTGGTCGCCCAGAAGAGCCGGTTCGCGATGCCGAGCTCGCGCACCAGGCCGCCGGCCACCGCTTCGGCGGCACCGTACCCGGGCGCGGTGTCGAAAACGCGCCCGCCCGATTCGGCCAGGCGCTGCAGCACCGTGCGCAGCGCGTCGAAGTCCCCGCCGGCAGCGGCCTGCGCAAAGGTGGCCGAACTGCCCAGACCAATGATCGGCAGGCGCTCGCCGGTGGCGGGAATGGCGCGGGTCAGGGGATCGGCCCGCCCTGCCGCCAGCAGTCCGCCCGGCACCATCGCCAGCGCGCCCAGCGCGACGGCGGTGTCTGCGAGGAAGGTACGGCGTGTCGCCATGGTCCAATCTCCTGTCACGATCCTGCGACCGGCACGCCGGACAGCCTAGCCCAGCCGGTGCCGGGGCGCACTTCGCGCCCGCGCGCGGGGCCCGGCGCTTTCTCATGGCTGCGGCCGTGTCTATAATCCAAAAGTCCGGTCTTTTGCCGCCTGCCACAAGCCAGAGGGTGTCGCGTGAACAACGATTCCGAGTTCCTGAAGCGGTTTTCGATGGTGATCCTGTTCCTCATCGGTCTGGGGCTGTGCCTCATGACCCTGGGCTACTTCATCGGAAAGACCCAGCCGCGCGATGCCGATCCGACCGCGCAGGCGCGAACCCTTCAGCGCATCAAGCCGGTGGGTGCGGTGTACGCGGGTGCCTCGGGCGCGGCGGCAGCCGCGGCGGCGGCCGAGCAGGCCAAGGCGGCAGCGAGCGCCACGGCCGCCTACGACGGCACGCTCGATGGCGCGGTGATCTACGACAAGCTCTGCAGTGCCTGCCACGGCACCGGTGCGGGCGGCGCGCCCACGCTCGACCACGGCCACTGGGATGCACGCATCGCGCAGGGGATCGACACGCTGATCCGGCACTCGATCGACGGCTTTACCGGCAGCGCCGGCCTGATGCCCGCGCGCGGCGGCAATCCGGCCCTGTCGGATGCGCAGGCCGAGGCCGCGGTGCGCTGGATGATCGACAACCTGAAGTAAGCTTGGCGCATTCGCCCGGCAGCGCCGCCTTCGGGCGGCGTTGTCGTCTGTAGAGGAGTCGTCATGACGGGCCGGATGATCTGCGGGGTCTTGGTGGCCGTTGCGCTGGCGGGATGTGGTGCGGCGGTGTCGGACGGCTCCGAGACCGGGACGGCAACCGAATCCCTGCCCATCGGGCGGATTCAGGGTGCGGAAGCGATCAGCCCGTACCTCGACCAGCGGGTCGAGGTGCAGGGTGTGGTCACCGGCAACTTCGTGTCGGGCATGGACGGCTTCTTCATGCAGGATGCCGTCGGCGAGGACGACGGCGATCCGGCGACTTCGGACGGCATTTTCGTGGCCTGGCCGCGCGGCAGCACGCCCAAGGTGCGCCGCGGCGAGCGCGTCAGGGTCTCGGGCACGGTGGCGGAAGTCGCCGCCGGCGGTGGATCGCAGACCACGATCCAGGCCAGCGCGGTGGAAGTGCTCGGGCGCGGTGCGGCACCCGTCACCACGATCACCCAGGCCCCGGCGCGCACCGAAGACTGGGAACGGCTGGAAGGCATGTGGCTGCGCATCGACGTGCCGCTGACGGTGAGCGGCAACGACGGCTTGCTGCGCTACGGCGAACTGGTCACAAGCTTCGGCCCGCGCCTGTTCACCCCCACCGAGCGCCATGCGCCCGGCAGCGGTACCCAGACGGTGGACGCGGACAACGCGCGCCGTCGGCTGGTGCTCGACGACAATCGCAGCGTCGAATATCCCAGGAGCCTGTGGTACCTGCCCGAGCCGCTTTCGGCGCAGGCACCGCTGCGCAGCGGCAGCATCGTGCACGGTGCCGAGGGCATCCTGCAGCACGCCTGGGGCTGGCGTCTCCAGCTCACCGAAGCGCTCGAGCGCATCGAGCAGGCACCGCGCCCGCCCGCGCCGGAGCTGCCCGACGGCCTGCGCGTGGCGAGCTTCAACCTGTTCAACTGGTTCAACGGTGATGGGAAGGGGCACGGATTTCCCACCCCGCGCGGTGCCGCCGGCATCGGCGAGATGAACCGCCAGCGCGACAAGCTGGTCGCGGCGATCCTCGGCATCCGGCCGGACATCGCGGCGCTGATGGAGGTGGAAAACGACGGTTTCGGCCGCAGCAGCAGCCTGGCCCAGCTGGTGGCGGCGCTGAACGCGCAGTGGCCCGAGGGCGGCTATCGCCTGGTCGATGCCGGCCAGGGGCCGGGCATGGACGTGATCCGCGTGGCGATGATCTACCGCGAGGGCCGTGTCGCGCCGCTGGGCGCGGCCGCAGCAACCGTCGAAGGTGCCTTTTCCGAGCGCCATCGGGCACCGCTGGCGCAGGCCTTCGAGCTGCGCCAGGGCGGTGCGCGCCTGGTGGTGGTGGCCAACCACTTCAAATCAAAAGGGTGCACCGAGGCCGAGGCGGACGATGCCGACCAGCGCGACGGCCAGTCCTGCTGGAACGCCTCGCGCGTGGCCGCCGCGCGCGCGCTCGATGCCTGGCTCAAGGCCGATCCCACCGGCCAGGCGTCGCACGGCACCGTGATCCTGGGCGATCTCAACAGCTATGGGCGCGAGGATCCGGTTCGCGCGCTGATCGAGGCCGGCTGGCGCGATGTCTTCGATCCGGTAGGCGAGGCGCGCCCCTACAGCTTCAACTATCGCGGGTTCAGCGGCCGGCTCGACCACGCCCTGCTGTCCGCCGGCCTGCACGAGCGCCTGCGCGCGGCGGTGGAGTGGCACATCAATGCCGACGAATCGGAAGCCTTCGATTTCCAGACCCGCAACCGCGACAAGGCCTGGTACGCACCCGATCCGTACCGCTCTTCCGACCACGATCCGCTGGTGCTGGTGCTGGACATGGGGCGGTAGCCCGCGCGCCGTGTGATCGCCCCGGCGACCCCGGTATCATGCAAGCCTTTCCCTTTTCCGGATGGGTGTCGTGAACACGCCCCTCGAAGCCTTCCCCGACGCCGACGCTTCGCTGCACCTGCCCGGTCCGGCCGGCGTGCTGGAGGTGATCGTCGAACATCCCGAGCCGGAGTGCGCGCGGCGCGGCGTTGCCGTCGTCTGCCACCCGCATCCGCTGCACGGCGGCACCATGCACAACAAGGTGGTGACCATGGTCGCGCGCAGCCTGCGCGAGCTGGGCCTGACCACGGTGCGCTTCAACTTCCGCGGCGTTGGCGAGTCGGCGGGCGAGTACGACGAAGGGCGCGGAGAAACCCTGGATCTTCTGGCGGTGGCCGAATGGGTGGGCCGCACCCGTCCGGGCGATGCGCTCTGGCTGGCCGGCTTCTCCTTCGGCAGCTATGTCGCCCTTCTGGGCGCGCGCCACCTGCCGGTGAAGCAGATGATCTCGGTCGCGCCGCCCGTGGGCCGCTGGGATTTCTCCGCCGCCATCGCGCCGCCCTGCCCGTGGCTGGTGATCCAGGGCGAGGATGACGAGGTGGTCGAGCCGAAGGCGGTCTACGACTGGATCGAGGCGATGGAAGACCCGCCCGCGCTGGTGCGGATGCCCGAGGCCAGCCATTTCTTCCACCGCCGCATGATGGACCTGCGCGGCGTGGTGAAGAACGGCGTGCGCGCCAACCTGCCGCCCGCGGTCGCGTGAGCCCGCCGCTCGACCAGACCCCGATGCGGCCCAGCGCCGCCTACGAGGCCGGCGTGGCGGCGGGGCTGTGGCAGGCCGATCCGGTGCAGCGCGAGGTGCTGGGCGAGCTGGATCGCATCCACGACGAGCTTCGCGCGCGCGAGGAGGCCGGCACCCTGGCGAAACTGGCGCGCCGCCTGCGCCGCGAGACACCGGTGCGCGGCCTGTACCTGTGGGGCGGCGTCGGGCGCGGCAAGACCTTCCTGATGGACCTGTTCTACTCGCACCTGGGCGGCGTGCCCAAGCGGCGCGTCCACTACCACCGCTTCATGGGCGAAATCCACGCGCGCATCCGCGCCCTGGGCGAACACGCCGACCCGCTGGTGCAGGTGGCGGCCGACTGTGCGCGGGAGTTCCGCGTGCTGTGCCTGGACGAATTCTTCGTGCTCGACATCGGCGATGCGATGCTGCTGGCGCGCCTGCTCGATCAGCTTTTTTCGCGCGGCGTGACCGTCGTCACCACCTCCAACACCGCGCCGGAAAACCTCTACAAGGGCGGCCTGCAGCGCGCCAGATTCCTGCCCGCCATCATCGAACTCCAGGCCCACTGTCGGGTGTACGAGCTGCACAGCCCGCTCGATTACCGGCTGCGCGCGCTGACCCGCGCCAGCGTCTGGCAGACGCCGCCGGGCGATGCCGCCGAAGCCGCGCTTGCGGCGGTCTTTTCGCGGCTGGCGCGCCACGCCGCCGTCGACGAAGAGCGCGGCGCGCTGGAAGTGAACGGACGCCCGATCGCGGTGCGCGAGGTGGCCGACGGCGTGGTCTGGTTCGACTTCGCCGCGCTGTGCGACGGCCCGCGCGCGGTGGCCGACTACATCGACATCGCGCGCCGCTTCCACACCGTCATCGTTTCCGGCATCCCGACGTTCGACCGCAGCAGCGAAGACCCCGCCTACCGCTTCGTGCTGCTGGTCGACGAGCTCTACGATCGCGGCGTGGTGCTGGTGGCCTCGGCCGCCGCGGCACCTGCCGGGCTCTACGCCGGCCGCCGCGTCGCGCGCGAGTTCGAGCGCACCGTGAGCCGTCTGATCGAGATGCAGTCCGAGGAATATCTGGCGCAGCAGCACGCGCCGTAAGGCCACGCGCGACCGCCCAGCCTCGCCCGTGGCGGGGAGCCGGCGAATCTCGGTAAGATCGACCCTCCCCTTTCCCGGAGCAGTCATGGGCATCTTCGATTTCATCAAGGGCGAACTGATCGAGATCATCGAGTGGACCGATGACTCGCGCGACACGCTCTCCTATCGCTGGCCCGACGACGACAAGAACATCAAGAACGGCGCGCAGCTCATCGTGCGCGAATCGCAGATGGTGCAGTTCGTCGCCACCGGGCAGTTCGCAGACCTGTTCGGGCCGGGCAAGCACACGCTTTCCACCCAGAACATCCCGATCCTGTCGCGCATCTACGGCTGGAAGCACGGCTTCGAATCGCCGTTCAAGTGCGACGTCTACTATCTCAACACGCGCCTGTTCACCGGCAACAAGTGGGGCACCTCGAACCCGGTGATGATGCGCGACGCCGACTTCGGCGTGGTGCGCCTGCGCGCCTTCGGCACCTATGATTTCCGCATCGTCGATCCGCCGAAGTTCCTGAAGGAGGTCGCCGGCACCGACCAGAACTTCCGCCTCGACGAGTTCGCCGACACCATGCGCTCGCGCATCGTCAGCATCTTCTCCGAGGCGCTCGCCACCGCGAAGATCCCGGCGCTCGACGTCGCCCAGCGCTACTCGGAAATGGGCGAAGCGCTGCTGCCGATCATCAACCCCGCGGTGCGCGACAAGTACGGCCTGGAAATCACCGCCTTCGTCGTCGAGAACGTCTCGGTGCCGCCGGAGGTGGAAAAGGCCATCGATGCGCGCTCCTCCATGGGCGTGATCGGCAACCTCAACGAGTACGTGAAGTACCAGATGGGGGCCAGCATGGGGCAGGGCGGCGACAGCGCGGGCGCGGTTCCGGCGCAGATGGCGGTAGGTTTCGGCATCGCGCAGGAAATGATGAAGGGCATGACCGGCGGCGCGCAGCCACCCGCGGCACCGCAGGCACCGGTTGCCGCAGCGCCCGCCGCTGCGGGCGGGCTCGACGTGCTCACTCCCGAACAGGCCGCACAGGCGCTGGGTGTCTCGGTAGAGGACGTGATGGCCTCGATCGAATCCGGCGAGCTGAAGGCGCGCAAGATCGGCAACGCCACCCGCATCGCGAAAAGCGCGCTGGAGGCCTTCCTGCACGGCGAGTGATGGTCGGTTCGCCGCCGCATGCGGCGGCGGCGATCGGCGGGCCGACGGTTTTTCCGCCATCGGCCTCCGCTTCATCTTCGGCGCACACTTCCCTCCCCGTCGCCGCATGGCGAGATCAGGGCAACGCGGAAGGTGTCCTGCACGTTCCTGTTTCGTAAACGTCTCCCACCATCATCCGTCACTCCGCCCAAGGCCGGAGTGACGGATGACGGATCAGCCAGTGGTCCCGCCATGTCCGAATCCGCTCCCACCCGTGTCGCCATAGGCAAGCATCCGTGCCCGGAGTGCGGCGGTGATCTGGAGTGGAACGCCGCCCGGCAGGCGCTGGTGTGCCCCTACTGCGGCACCACCGCCCCGTGGTCGCCGGCGCAGGAGGATGGCGCCGGCGCGCAAATCCACGAGCGCGATCTGATCCAGGCGCTGGACGAGCCCAGGGCCGGGCGCGGCTGGGGCGCGGAGCGTTACGAGGTCAAGTGCCAGAGCTGCCACGCGATCTCGGTCTTCGTCGGCACGCGCGCGGCGCAGCGCTGCGAGTTCTGCGGTTCGCCGTCCATCGTGCCGCACGAGGATCAGGGCGATGCCATCACGCCCGAGAGCCTGCTGCCGTTCAAGGTCAGCGACGGGCAGGTGCGCGACGCCATCCGGCGCTGGTACAGCAGCCGCTGGTTCGCGCCCAACAAGCTCAAATCGCGCGCGCTCACCGACACCCTGCACGGCGTCTACCTGCCGTACTGGACCTTCGATGCGCACGTTTCCGCGACGTGGACCGCCGAGGCCGGGCATTACTACTACGTCACCGAAACCCATACGCAGAACGGCCAGCGGCAGACGCGCCAGGTGCGCAAGGTGCGCTGGGAGCCGGCGGCCGGCGGCCTGACGCACTTCTTCGACGACGAGCTGGTGCCCGGCACCGTGGGCGTGGGCGAAGGGCTGCTGGGCCAGATCGCGCCGTTTCCCACGACTTCAAACCTCGTCGCCTACGCGCCGGAGTTCGTGCGTGGCTGGACGGTGGAGCGCTACCAGCTCGACCTGCGCCGCGCCGCCGATCTCAACATGACGCAGATGGAGTCCAAGACCCGCGCGCTGTGCGCGGCGCAGGTGCCCGGCGACACCCAGCGCAACCTGCAGGTGCAAAGCCAGTACCGCGGGCGCACCTTCAAGCACATCCTGGTGCCGGTGTGGCTGGTCAACTACACCTACGGCTCGCGCACCTTCCAGATCGTGGCCAACGGCTACACCGGCAAGATCGCCGGCAGGCATCCTCTGAGCTGGATCAAGATCACCCTGGCGGTGCTCGCGGCGCTCGTGGTCCTGATCCTCGTGCTGGCCTACGGGCAGGGCCAGTAGCCCGGACGATTGCTCCGGCGCATCCGGCAGGCGGCTTTCAGAACGCCCGTTCGTTGTCCGGCCAATTGGTTTCATCCGAAACCAATTGGCCGTTTCTTGCCCTGGATCAAGGCGCGCGCGCGCGGCGCGCCTATCCTGCGCGCGCCGCGCGGTGCGCCGCATGTCCGATCAAATCCAGGGAGACGCAGCAATGAATCAGCCGGTTTCAAGGACCATGGGCCAGCAGTTCGGCCGCCGCTCGTGGGCCGAGCCGTGGAAGATCAAGATGGTGGAGCCGCTCACCGTCACCACGCGCGAAGAGCGCCAGAAGGCGCTGGAGGAGGCCGGCTACAACACCTTCCTGCTGCGCTCGGAAGACGTCTATATCGATCTGCTTACCGACAGCGGCACCTCGGCCATGAGCGACCGCCAGTGGGCGGGCATGATGCTGGGCGACGAAGCCTACGCCGGCAGCCGCAACTTCTACCACCTGGAGACGGCGATCCAGACCTACTACGGCTACAAGTATGTGGTGCCGACCCACCAGGGCCGCGGCGCGGAGAACCTGCTGAGCCAGGCGGCGATCCGTCTCGGCGACCACGTGCCGGGCAACATGTACTTCACCACGACCCGCTTCCATCAGGAGCATGCCGGGGCCACCTTCCACGACGTCATCATCGACGAGGCCCACGACACCGCATCCCTGCATCCGTTCAAGGGCAACATCGACCTCGACAAGCTGCAGCGTCTGATCGACCAGGTTGGAGCCGACAAGATTCCCTACGTCTGCTTGGCCGTGACGGTGAACATGGCCGGCGGCCAGCCGGTATCGATGGCCAACGCTCGCGCCGTGCGCGAGCTGACCGCCAGATACGGCATCAAGATCTACCTCGATGCCACCCGCGCGGTGGAGAACGCCCTCTTCATCCAGGAGCGCGAGGAAGGCTATTCCGACAAGTCCCTGGCCGAGATCCTGCGCGAGTTCTGCTCCTATTCCGACGGTGCCACCATGTCGGGCAAGAAGGATCATCTGGTCAACATCGGCGGCTGGCTGGCGACCAACGACCGGGAACTGTTCGAGGAAGCCCGCAACCTGGTGGTGGTCTACGAAGGCCTGCACACCTACGGCGGCATGGCCGGGCGCGATATGGAAGCCATGGCCATCGGCATCGAGGAATCGGTGAACGTGGACTACATGCGCTCGCGCATCGGCCAGGTGCGCTACCTGGGCGACCTGCTCGACCAGTGGGGCATTCCCTTCATGAAGCCGGTTGGCGGCCACGCCATCTTCCTGGATGCCCGGGCCTTCTATCCCCAGTTAGAACAGGATCAGTTCCCGGCCCAGACCCTGGCGGCCGAGCTGTACCTGGATTCGGGCATCCGCGCGATGGAGCGCGGCATCGTCTCGGCCGGCCGCGACCAGGTCACCGGCGACCATCACCGTCCGAAGCTGGAGCTGACGCGCCTGACCATCCCGCGCCGCGTCTATACGCAAGCGCACATGGATGTCGTGGCCGAGTCGCTCAAGGCGGTGTACGAGGCGCGCGAATCCACCCGCGGCCTGAGGATGGTGTACGAGCCCAAGTACCTGCGCTTCTTCCAGGCGCGCTTCGAGCGCCTGCCGGGCTGAGAATCCCGGAGTCGCCGCGCGCCCGGCTTGTCCGGGCGCGCGGTGAACTGCCGCCGGCGCGCCGCGCGCGTCCCCGCAACTGTGCGCTGCGCCACGCTTGCAGGCAGGAAATGTTCTTCGGCTGGTCCTATCATTCGCAAGTTCCGCACTGCAACAATCTGCGGCAGTGCATCATGCGCGGTGTCGCACCGCGGCCAGGCTTTCCTGAAGGAGATGGACGGATGATCGATCTGACCGGGCGTACAGCCATCGTGACCGGCGCCGGCGGCGGCCTGGGCCGCTCCCACGCGCTGCTGCTGGCCAGCCGCGGCGCGCGCGTCGTGGTGAACGACATGGGCGATTCCGCCAATGCGGTGGTCGATGAAATCCACGCGGCCGGCTGGCAGGCGCGCGCCGCGAAATGCTCGGTCACCGATGTCGACGCGGTGCAGGCGATGGTCGACGAGGTGCTCGCCGACTGGGGCCGGATCGACATCCTCGTCAACAACGCCGGCATCCTGCGCGACAAGAGCTTCGCCAAGATGGAGCTGGCCGACTTCCGCCTCGTCGTCGACGTGCACCTGATGGGGTCGGCCACCTGCACCAAGGCAGTCTGGAATGCCATGCGCGCGCAAAACTACGGCCGCATCGTGATGACCACCTCCTGCAGCGGCCTCTACGGCAACTTCGGCCAGGCCAACTACGCCGCCGCCAAGATGGGCCTGGTCGGCCTGATGCAGACCCTGGGCATCGAAGGCGAGAAGAACAATGTACGCGTCAACTGCCTGGCCCCGACCGGCGCCACCCGGATGATGGAAGGCATCCTGCCGGCGCATCAGCTCGCGCAGTTCAAGCCCGAGCTGGTCAGCCCCGCGGTGCTGGCCCTGGTCAGCGAAAACGCGCCCAACCGCGCCATCCTCAGCGCCGGTGCCGGCGGCTACGAGCTGGCCTATATCGCCCTGACCCAGGGCATCGCGCTGGGCGAAGCGGCCACCGCCGAGCAGATCCTCGCGCGCTGGGACGAACTGGCCGACCGCGGCGATGCCTTCGTTCCCGCCACCGGCTTCGACCAGGCCCGCCACGAGCTGCGCAAGGCCGGATTCCCGCTGGAAGCCTGAAGCGCGCCGTCGGCCACGTAGGGCCGACCTGCGGCGGTGCGCCACGCGCGGCGGCGCGCATGGCTACGGAGGCGGCTCGCAGGTCGGGGCTACGCCCCCGACACTGCCTGAACCTGTTCCACCGGAACCCGCACCGCGCCTTCCATCAGGATGCGCGCGCTGCGGCTCATCACCGCGCGGGTCACGGTCCACCGGCCGTCCACTTCCGCCGCGGAAGCTCCCACGCGCAGCGTGCCCGAGGGGTGCCCGAAGCGCACCGCATCGCGCGCGCCGCCGCCGGCGGCGAGGTTGACGAGGGTGCCCGGCACCGCCGCCGCCGTGGCGATGGCGACCGAGGCGGTGCCCATCATGGCGTGGTGCAGCTTGCCCATCGACACTGCGCGCACGTTGAGGTCGATGTCCGAGGCGGCGATTTTCCTGCCGCTGCTGGCGACATAGTCCTTCGCCGGTGCCACGAAGGCGACCTTGGGCGTGTGCTGGCGCGTGGCGGCTTCCTCGGACGTGCGGATGAGGCCCATGCGCAGCGCCCCCGCGACGCGGATCGCCTCCAGCTTCGCCAGCGCGGCGCGATCCTCGTTGATCGCAGGCTGCAGCTCGGTGCCGTCGAAACCGATGTCGGTCGCGTTCACGAACACCGTCGGAATGCCCGCGGTGATCAGCGTCGCGGGCAGCCGGCCGACGCCCGGCACGTCCAGCAGATCGACCAGGTTTCCCGTGGGGAACATCGCGCCGCCGGCTTCGCCCTCGTCGGCCGGATCGAGGAATTCCAGCACGATCTCGGCGGCGGGGAAGGTCACCCCGTCCAGCGCGAAATCGCCGCTTTCCTGCACCTGCCCGCCGCTGATCGGGACGTGCGCGACGATGGTCTTGCCGATGTTGGCCTGCCAGATCCGCACCTTGCAGGTGCCGTCCTGCGGAATCTTCGCCGCATCGACGTAGCCGGCGTGGATCGCGAACGCGCCCGCCGCGGTGGAGAGGTTGCCGCAGTTGCCCGACCAGTCCACGAAGTCCGCGTCGATGCTGACCTGGCCGTAGAGATAGTCGACGTCGTGCCCCGGCACGGTCGCGGGCGAGACGATCACGCACTTGCTGGTGGACGAGGTCGCGCCGCCCATGCCGTCGGTCTGCTTGCCGTAGGGATCGGGTGAGCCGATCACGCGCTGGAACAGCCGATCGCGCGCGCGCCCTGGCGTGCGGCAGGCTTCGGGCAGGTCTTCCAGCCGAAAGAACACGCCCTTGGACGTGCCGCCGCGCATGTAGGTGGCGGGAATGCGGAGCTGCGGGGCAGGACTCATGGAACGGCTCTCGGGAAGTGCGGGGCGCGTCATCTTGCCATCGCGCGGCGCGATGGGCGATGCGGTGCCGGCCGCGCCCTACAATGGCCCCATGCCGCGCGACCTGCCGTCTTCCCTTGCCGCCGAACTTTCCGCCCTGCTGGGGCCGGCCGGCTGGCGCACGGACGAAGCCGTGCGGCGCGCGCACGGCGAGGACGATTCGCGCCAGTGGGCGATGCCCGATGCGGTGGCGCTGCCGCAGGACGCGGCGCAGGTTGCCGCCATGGTGCGCGCGTGCCGGGCGCTGCGGGTGCCGATCGTGGCGCGCGGCGCGGGCACCGGAACGGCGGCGGGCGCGGTGCCGTTCGACGGCGGGGTCGTCGTGTCGTTCGCACGGATGGCGCGGATCGTTTCGATTTCGCCTGACGATCGCGTGGCGGTGGTGGAGCCGGGCGTCATCAACGGCGACCTGCAGCAGGCGCTGGCACCGCACGGACTGTTCTGGCCGCCCGATCCTTCCAGCTTCGAGCGCTGCACCGTGGGCGGCAACCTGGCGACCAATGCAGGCGGACCGCGCGCGGTCAAATACGGCGCCACGCGCGACAGCGTGCTGGGCCTGGTCGCGGTGACGGGCGCGGGTGAGATCGTGCGCTGCGGCGGGCCGTGGACCAAGAACTCCACCGGCTTCGACCTCACGCGCCTCATCGTGGGCAGCGAGGGCACGCTGGCGCTGATCGTGGAAGCCACCCTGCGCCTTGTTCCGCGGCCCGCGCAGCAGGCCACCCTGCGCGCCTTCTATCGGGATGCGGGTGCGGCGGCGGATGCCGTCTCGCGCCTGATGCGCCAGCCGCAGGGGCCGGCGATGCTGGAATTCATCGACGCGCGCGCGATCAACCTGTTGCGCCGCAATGGCAGCGACCTGCCCGAGGCCGGCGCGATGCTGATGATCGAAGCCGACGGCGATGAGGACACTCTGCCGCTCGCGCTGACGGCCCTGGGCGCGGCGGCCGAAGGCGACGGGCTGCTTTCGCTCGACGTGGCGCTCGACGGCCTCGCGCGCGACCGGCTCTGGGCCGCACGCCGCGCGCTCTCGCCCGCGCTGCGCTCCATCGCGCCGGGCAAGATCAACGAGGACGTGGTCGTTCCCGTCTCGCGCATCCCGACCCTGGTGGCCGGGGTGGAGGCGCTGGCGCAGCGGGCGCGGCTTCCCATCGTCAGCTTTGGCCACGCCGGCAACGGCAACCTGCACGTCAATATCCTCTATCACCCCGACGATGCCGACGAAAGCGCCCGCGCGCAGGCCGCGCTGCCGCAGCTCTTCGACCTCGTGCTGGCGCTGGGTGGCACGCTTTCGGGCGAACACGGCATTGGCACCGCCAAGCGCGACTACATGACCCGCGCCTTCGATGTGCCGACGCTGGCGGCCATGCGCGCGGTGAAGGCGGCGCTCGATCCCGACGGCATTCTCAATCCGGGCAAGGTGCTGCCGGCGGCGTGATCGACGGCGCGCGAGCGGGGTTTCGCGGCCGGGCCGGACCGGGGCTTGACTTTGCCCTGTTTGGTGCGATGATGAGAATCATTCGCATCAACAAGGTGCCGCCATGGCCAAGACCGCAAGCTTCGCCATCCTGCATTTCAGCGTTGCCCTCACGGTCGGCTGGCTGGTGACCGGCAGCTGGCTGATCGGCGGCACCATTGCCCTGGTCGAGCCGGCCTGCAACACCGTGGTGTTCCATCTCCACGAGAAGGTATGGAAGCGCATCGAGGCGCGCCGCCATGCGGTGGTGGCGTGAGCGTACGGTCGGGCATGCCCGTTTCGGCCACGCGCCGTAATCCGGCGCGGATTCGTTCCGGAGCGGCGCGCGACTCTACTTCTTCTTCGGTGCAATCAGGTCGGTGATGGTGCCTTCGTACATCTCCGCCGCCATCGCCACCGATTCGTTGAGGGTCGGGTGCGGGTGGATGGTGGCGGCGATGTCGGCGGCTTCGGCACCCATCTCGATGGCGAGCGCGATCTCGCCGATCAGCTCGCCGGCGTTGGGGCCGACGATGCCGCCGCCGATGACGCGCCGGGTTTCCTCGTCGAACAGGAGCTTGGTGGTACCTTCGGTGCGGCCGATGCCGATGGCCCGGCCCGATGCGGCCCAGGGGAACGTGCCCACGCCGACCTTGAGGCCCTTGGCGCGGGCCTCGGTTTCGGTGACGCCGACCCAGGCGATTTCCGGATCGGTGTAGGCCACCGAGGGAATCACGCGGGCAACCCACTCGCGCTTCTCGCCAGCCGCGACTTCGGCCGCGAGCTTGGCCTCGTGGCTGGCCTTGTGCGCCAGCATCGGGTTCCCGACGATGTCGCCGATGGCGAAGATGTGCGGCACGTTGGTGCGCATCTGCCGGTCCACCGCGATGAAGCCGCGCTCGGTCACCTCGACGCCGGCGGCTTCGGCATCGATCTTCGCGCCGTTCGGCGCGCGGCCGACGGCGACCAGCACGCGGTCGTAGTCGCCCGACTCCAGCGTCGACTTCCCGCCTTCGCTCGCGGCCTGGAAGCCGACGGTGACGGCCTTCTTCGTGACCTTGACGGTGGCTGCTCTGGTCTTGAGGTGGACAGCAACGCCCTGCGCCTTGAGGCGCGCGGCCAGCGGCTTGACCAGATCCCTGTCGGCACCCGGCATGAGCTGGTCCATGAACTCGACCACGGTCACTTCGCTTCCCAGCGCGCGGTACACCGTCGCCATTTCCAGACCGATGATGCCGCCGCCCACGACCAGCAGCCGCTTCGGAACGTCGGCCAGGGCGAGGGCATCGGTGGAATCCATGATGCGCGGGTCGTCCCAGGGGAACATCGGCAGCTTCACCGCCTGCGAGCCGGCCGCGATGATCGCCTGCGCGAAGCGCAGCAGCCGGGTGCTTCCGTCCGCGCCTGAAATCTCGATCTCGTTGGGCGAAACGAAGCGGCCGGTGCCCTGTTCCACGCGCACCTTGCGCTGTTTGGCCATGCCGGCCAGGCCGCGGGTGAGCTGGCCGACGACCTTTTCCTTGTAGCCGCGCAGCGCGTCCACGTCGATCTTCGGTGGCGCGAAGCTGATGCCCAGCTCGGCACCGTGTGCGGCGTGGTCGATCACGCTGGCGGCGTGCAGCAGCGCTTTGGAGGGAATGCAGCCGACGTTGAGGCAGACGCCGCCGAGCGTGGCGTAGCGTTCGATCAGCACCACGTCCATGCCGAGGTCGGCGGCGCGGAAGGCGGCGGTGTAGCCGCCTGGGCCGGCACCCAGCACCACCAGCGCGCACTCGATGTCGGCCGGCGCGCCGCCGCTTTTGCCGGCGGCAGCGGCGGGCTTGGGTGCGGGCGCGGAGGGTTCGGCGGGTGCGCGATGGGAAGGTGTTACCGGCGGCTTGGACGCCGGTGCGGCCGGCGGCGCGGCGGCGGCGGCGGTTTCCAGCACCGCGATCACCGCGCCTTCGGAAACCGTGTCACCCAGCTTCACCCGAAGCTCGACCACGGTGCCGGCCTCGGGCGAGGGCACTTCCATGGTGGCCTTGGCAGATTCCAGCGTGACCAGCCCCTGGTCCTTGCCGACGCTGTCGCCGGGGGCGACCAGCAGCTCGATCACCGGCACGCCGGCGTGGTCGCCAATGTCCGGGACTGCGATCTCGATGCGTGCCATGGGGCCTCCTGAAAATTAGCGTGTTTCGTGTGTGCGGGCGCGCGGCAGCGCGCCGCGCGCAGGGCAATGCCGATCAGAGCAGCAGGCGGCGGATGTCGGCGAGCTGGCTGGCCAGGAAACTGGTGAAGCGGGCGGCGGCGGCACCGTCGATCACGCGATGGTCGTAGGACAGCGACAGCGGCAGCATCAGCCGCGGCTTGAACTTTTCGCCATTCCACACCGGCTGCATCGCGGCCTTCGACACGCCCAGGATCGCCACTTCCGGCGCGTTGATGATGGGCGTGAAGCTGGTGCCACCGATGCCGCCGAGCGAGGAGATGGAAAAGCAGCCGCCGCTCATGTCGGCCGGGCCGAGCTTGCCGTCGCGCGCCTTCTTGCTGATCGCACCCAGCTCCGCCGCCAGCTGCAGGAAGCCCTTCTGGTCGCAGTCGCGCAGCACCGGCACCACCAGACCGTTGGGCGTGTCCACCGCGATGCCGATGTGGAAATACTTCTTGAGGACGAGGTTGTCGCCGTCGAGCGAGGCGTTGAACTGCGGGAACTGCTTGAGCGCGGACACCACCGCCTTGATCTGGAACACCAGCGGGGTGATGCGCAGATCCTTGTTCTCTTCACCCAGCTTCTTGCGGAATGCCTCCATCTCGGTGATGTCGGCCTGCTCGAACTGGGTCACGTGCGGGATCATTGCCCAGTTGCGCGCGAGGTTCGCGCCGGAAATCTTCTTGATGCGCGACAGCGGCTCGACCTCGACCTCGCCGAACTTCGCGAAATCCACCTTCGGCCAGGGCAGGAGGTTCAGGCCACCACCCGCGGGCGCGCCGCCGGCAGCGACGACACCGCCGGTCATCGCCGCCTTGACGAAATCCTGTACGTCCTGACGCAGGATGCGGCCATCTCGACCACGCCCCTGCACCTGCGCGAGGTCCACGCCCAGCTCGCGCGCGAACAGGCGCACCGCCGGGGTGGCGTAGGGCACCTTCGAGGGGAGCACGGCATCGGCGTCGAAGCTGACGGGCGGGCTGCGCGGCGCGGCGGTTTCCGCGGCCCGCTGCACGGCAGGAGCGGATGCCGCAGGCGCGGGAGCGGCGGGCGCTGGTGCAGTCGGCTCGGGTGCCGCCGCGGCGGCCGCCTTCGGTACCGCCGCGGGTGCCTCGTCGGCCGCTTCGATGATGGCCACCACCGCGCCTTCGGACACGCTGTCGCCCAGCTTGACCTTCACCTCCTTGACCACGCCGGCGAACGGCGAGGGCACTTCCATCGTGGCCTTGGCCGATTCCAGCGTGACCAGACCCTGATCCTTGCTCACGGTATCGCCAGGCGATACCAGCAGTTCGATCACCGGAACGTCCGAATGGTCCCCGATGTCGGGAACGCGTGCTTCTTTCAGGCTCATGTTCTTCCCTCGCGCAGCCAAGCATCCATTTTGATGCCAGTACGCCCGCGATGCCAATGTCACGACGGGAACCTTCCTCCGTCAGAGAGGATTCCAACCCCTGCCCGCCGCCGCTCGACCGTCCGGCGGCGGACGAAGTCTCCGGGAAGCCGGACGTCCGGACGGAGGCCGTGAGTGCCAAAGGCCTGATTTCACGGGGGTGGGAGCTTGGCATGGGGCTTGCTCATGCCGATATGGAATTGCACGAACCAAGGACACTGCCATGAACCACCTGACTCTCCGCCTCGCCATGCGTTTCGCCGTTCCGGTGATCGCCCTGGGGGCGCTGGCGATGACCGGACAGCCGATCCAGACCGTCGCACGGGGTGTGTCCAGTCCGATGATCCAGGTGACACCGTGCGATGCGCCGTCGGATGAGGCCGTGGTCTCGCAGGCGGACAGCCCGAATGAAAGCGAACGGCGCGAGCGCGTCGCGCTGCGCCTGCGCTGGTCGCTGACGCTTCCGGCGGCACCGCGCCTGCTGGGCACCGGCACTCCGCAGTGACCTGCATCGGCGGTTCGCACCATTCGGCGCGAGCCGGCGATGCAGGCGCGATCAGCCCGCGAAGCGCCGTTCGTTGGCGATGCGCGCCAGCTTGCTGGCCGGCTCGCGGGAAAGTTCGGCGTTGATCCAGCGCGCGGTGTCGCACAGGGCGTCGAGCTCCACGCCGGTGTTCATGCCCAGCCCGTGCAGCTGGTACACGAGATCCTCGCTGGCGAGATTGCCGCTGGCACCCTGCGCATAGGGGCAGCCGCCCAGGCCGGCGACCGAGGCATCCACCACGCGCACGCCGGCCTCGAGGCAGGCGTAGACGTTGGCGAGCGCCTGCCCGTAGGTATCGTGGAAGTGCACCGCAAGGCGCGCCATCGGCACTTCGGTGGCGCAGGCTTCCAGCATGGCGCGCGCCTTCTTCGCGGTGCCGACGCCGATGGTGTCGCCAAGCGATATTTCCGCACAGCCCATCGCATCGAGCGCCTTGACCACGCGCACCACGTCGTTGACCGGCACCCGGCCCTGGTAGGGGCAGCCCAGCACGGTGGAGATGTAGCCGCGTACCCACAGACCATCGGCCACCGCGCGTGCGACCACGGGAGCGAGGCGGCGCAGGGATTCGTCGATGTCGCAGTTGATGTTGCGCCGGTTGAAGGCGTCCGATGCCGCGGTGAACACCGCGATCTCGCGCACCCCGGCCGCCAGCGCGCGCTCCAGACCCTTCTCGTTGGGCACCAGCACCGGATAGAGCGCGCCGTCGCGCCGGGCGATGCCGCCCAGTACTGCGGCGGCATCGGCCATCTGCGGCACCCACCTGGGGCTGACGAAGCTGGTCGCTTCGACCACGGGAAAACCGCAGGCCGAGAGCCGGTCGATCAGGGCGATCTTGGTGGCCGTGGAAACCTCGGCGGCCTCGTTCTGCAGCCCGTCGCGCGGGCCGACCTCGACGATGCGGACGAAATCGCTCGCGCTCATGCCTGCGCCTCCATCGCGGTGAACTCCACCAGCGCCGCACCTTCCTCCACCTGGTCGCCCATCGCAACCAGGAAGCCGTCGAGGGTGCCGGCGGCGGGTGCGGTGAGGGTGTGTTCCATCTTCATCGCCTCCATCACCAGCAGCGGCGCGCCGGCGTCCACCGCGCCGGGGCGGGCGAGGAGCGCGATCACGCGGCCGGGCATCGGCGCGGTGAGGCCGCCGCCGTGGCCGGCGTCGGCTTCGCTTCCGGCAAGCGGGTCTTCCAGCGCGAGGGCGCAGGGTGGGCCGCCGTCGAACAGGTGCCAGGTGCCGCCGATGCAGCGAGCCGTGGCCTCGACGCGTTCGCCGTTGACGCGCAGCGCAAGGCGGGTGCCGTCGAAGACTCCGCTGATGCGGAACGTGTCGCCGTCCACCTCGAAGCGCCAGCCATCGCCTTCGCGGCGCGCAAGCGCTTCGCGCAGGCCGGTCTTGCCCTGCCAGCGCAGCGCGCGCGGGGCGTCATGCCCCAGCCGCCAGCCCCTGCGCGTGGCCCAGGGCGAGTGCGGATCGGTCGGAAGTACGCGCGGCTCTTCACCGGCGAGCAGGGCAAACCCCAGCAGCGCCACCTGGCGCGGTGCGGCCAGCGGCAGCGGGGCGAACAGCGCATCATGTTCGCGCTCGATCAGCCCGGTGTCGAGATCGGCGCGGGCGAAGGCACCTCCCGGCGCGACGAGGCGCTGCAGAAAGTGCGCGTTGGTGGAAAGCCCCGCCACGGCGGTATGGGCCAGCGCCGTTCGCAGGCGCGCCAGCGCTTCCTCGCGGTCGGCACCGTGCACGATCAGCTTGGCCAGCATCGGGTCGTACCAGGGCGTTATGGCGTCGCCTTCGTCCACGCCGGTGTCCACCCGCATGCCTTCGCCCGACGGCAGATCGAACAGGCGCGCGGTGCCGATGGAGGGCAGGAAGCCGCGCTCAGGGTCTTCGGCGTAGATGCGCGCCTCGATCGCGTGGCCGTGGATGCCGATGGCCGCCTGCGCAAGCGGCAGCGGTTCGCCGGCCGCCACGCGCAGCTGCCATTCGACCAGGTCCAACCCGGTGATCATCTCGGTCACCGGATGCTCGACCTGCAGGCGCGTGTTCATTTCCATGAAATAGAACTCGCCATCTTGCGAGGTGATGAATTCCACCGTGCCGGCACCGACGTAGCCGACTGCGCGCGCGGCATCGACGGCAGCCCGGCCCATCGCGGCGCGGCGTGCGGGCGTCATGCCCGGCGCGGGGGCCTCTTCCAGCACCTTCTGGAAGCGGCGCTGCACCGAGCAGTCGCGCTCGTTGAGGTGCACCACGCCGCCGTGCGCGTCTGCGAACACCTGCACTTCGATGTGGCGCGGGCGCAGCACGTACTTTTCCACCAGCACCCGGTCGCTGCCGAACGCCGCCGCCGCCTCGCGCCGGCAGGATTCGAGCGCGGCCGCGAAATCCTCGCTGCGATCCACCCGACGCATGCCCTTGCCGCCGCCGCCGGCGCTGGCCTTGATCAGCACCGGATAGCCGATGGCGTCAGCCTGCGCGTGCAGGAAATCCGCCTCCTGCCTGTCGCCGTGGTAGCCGGGCGTGAGCGGCACGCCGGCGGTCTGCATCAGCGCCTTGGCTGCGCTCTTGCTGCCCATGGCCTCGATGGCCTCGGCCGGCGGGCCGATGAAGACCACGCCGGCCTGCGCGCAGGCGCGCGCAAACGCCGCGTTCTCGGAAAGGAATCCGTAGCCCGGATGGATCGCCTGCGCACCGGTTTTTTTCGCGGCATCGAGGATCTTCTCCACCACCAGATAGCTCTCGCGCGCCGGTGCGGGGCCGATGGGCACGGTCACGTCGGCCAGCCGCACGTGGCGCGCCTTCGCATCCGCTTCGGAATACACCGCGACGGTGCGGATTCCGAGCCGGCGGCAGGTGGCGATCACGCGACAGGCGATCTCGCCGCGGTTGGCGATCAGGACAGTGTGGAAGGGTTTTCTGCTCATGCCCAGCTTGCCTTGCGCTTTTCAAGGAATGCCGCCAGCCCTTCGCGCGCCTCGTCGGTGGCGCGAATGCGGGCGATGGCGTCGGCGGTTGCGGCCACCAGCGCGGCATCGATGGGGCGATCGGACAACTCGGCGATGAAGCGCTTGGCGCGGGCCTGGGCCTGCGGGCCGCCGACCGCCAGTGAAGCGGTGATTTCCGCGATCTTCGGGTCGAGCGCGGCCGCGCCGACGACCTCATGCACCAGTCCGATCTGCAGCGCGCGGGTGGCGTCGATGCGCTCGGCGCTCTGGAAGTAGCGCCGGCACTGGCGTGCGCCGATGGCGCGCAGTACATACGGCCCGATGGTGGCCGGGATCAGGCCGAAGCGCACTTCCGATGTGGCGAACACTGCCGCCTCGCTCGCGACCGCGATGTCGCAGGCGCAGGCCAGGCCCATGCCGCCGCCCAGGGCCGCGCCGTGCACCCGCGCGATCGTGGGTTTCGGAAGTTCGGCCAGGGTGCGCAGCATCGTCGCCAGCGCGTTGGCGTCGGCCAGGTTCTGCTCGAAGCCGAAGCCGGCAGCGCGCCGCATCCAGTCGAGATCGCCACCGGCGGAAAAACTCTTGCCGCGCCCGGCCAGCACCACGACGCGCACGGTGGCGTCGTCGCCCAGCGCGCGCAGGCCCTCGGTGATCGCGGCGATCAGGTGCTCGTCGAAGGCGTTGTGCTTGTCGGGCCGGTTGAGCCAGAGCGTGGCAACGCTGCCGGCGCGTTCGATCTGGACCAGTTCATGGGTCATCGCACTACATCCTGAAAATGCCGAAGTCGGTTGATTCCAGCGGCGCGTTGAGCGCGGCCGAGAGGGCGAGGGCGAGCGTCTCGCGGGTTTTGGCCGGATCGATCACGCCATCGTCCCAGAGCCGCGCGCTGGCATAGAACGGGTGGCTCTGGTGCTCGAATTTCTCGCGGATCGGCGTCTTGAAGGCGTCTTCCTCGGCCTGCGGCCAGGCTCCGCCCTTGGCCTCGATGCCGTCGCGCCGCACCCGCGCCAGCACGCTCGCGGCCTGCTCGCCGCCCATCACGCCGATGCGCGCGTTGGGCCACATCCACAAAAAGCGCGGCGAATAGGCGCGCCCGCACATGCCGTAGTTGCCGGCACCGAAGCTGCCGCCGATCACCACGGTGAACTTGGGCACCTTCGCGCAAGCCACCGCCATCACCATCTTCGCGCCGTCGCGCGCGATGCCGCCGTTCTCGTATTTGCGCCCCACCATGAATCCGGTGATGTTCTGCAAGAACACCAGCGGGATGCCGCGTTTGGCGCACAGTTCGACGAAGTGCGCGCCCTTGAGCGCGGATTCGGAGAACAGGATGCCGTTGTTGGCGACGATCCCGACCGGGTAGCCGTGCAGGTGCGCAAAGCCGGTCACGAGCGTGGTGCCGTAGCGGGCCTTGAACTCGTCGAGGCGCGAGCCGTCGACGAGGCGCGCGATCACCTCGCGCACGTCGAAGGGCTTGCGGGTGTCGGCCGGGATCACGCCGTAAAGATCTTCTGCCGGATACAGCGGCGCCTCGGGCTCGCGCACGGCGAGTCGCCCGCGCTTTTCCCAGTTGAGGTTGGCGACGATGCGGCGCACCTGCGCCAGCGCGTGGCGGTCGTCCCGGGCGAAGTGGTCGGCCACGCCGGAAATGCGGGTATGCACGTCGGCACCGCCGAGATCTTCCGCGCTCACGTCCTCGCCCGTGGCGGCCTTCACCAGCGGCGGGCCGCCGAGGAAGATCGTGCCCTGCTCCTTCACGATGACGGTTTCATCGCTCATCGCCGGCACATAGGCGCCGCCGGCGGTGCACGAGCCCATCACGCAGGCGATCTGCGGGATGCCCTGCGCCGAAAGCGTGGCCTGGTTGTAGAAGATGCGGCCGAAGTGGTCGCGGTCGGGAAACACCTCGTCCTGCAGCGGCAGGAAGGCGCCGCCGGAATCGACCAGATACACGCAGGGCAGGCGGTTCTGTTCGGCGATTTCCTGCGCGCGCAGGTGCTTTTTCACCGTGATCGGATAGTAGGTGCCGCCCTTGACCGTGGCGTCGTTGGCCACGATCACGCATTCCACGCCCTCGATGCGGCCAATGCCGGCCACCAGCCCCGCGCAGGGTACGGCGTCCTCGTACAGCGCGTGGCCGGCGAGCGGGGCGATTTCCAGGAACGGCGAACCCGGGTCGAGCAGGGCGTCGATGCGATCGCGCACCAGCAGTTTGCCGCGCCCGACGTGGCGCGCACGCGCCTTTTCGCCGCCGCCCTGCGCGATCTTCGCCACCAGTTCGGCCAGCGCATCGGTCTGGGCGCGCATCGCCGCGGCGTTGGCGCGAAAGGTTTCGCTGCCCGCATTCAGCGCGGACGTGAGCGCCGTCATCGCGGGCCCTCCTGGAACAGCTCTCGGCCGATCAGCATGCGGCGGATCTCGCTGGTGCCTGCGCCGATTTCGTAGAGCTTGGCGTCGCGCCACAGGCGGCCGGCGGGGTAGTCGTTGATGTAGCCGTTGCCGCCCAGGATCTGGATGGTCTGGCCGGCCATCCAGGTGGCCTTCTCGGCGGCGTAGAGAATCGCACCGGCGGCGTCCTTGCGCGTGGTCTGGCCGCGGTCGCAGGCGCGGGCGACGGCATAGACATAGGCGCGGCAGGCGTTGAAGCCCACGTACATGTCGGCGAGCTTGCCCTGGATCAGCTGGAACTCGGCGATGGAGCGGCCGAACTGCTTGCGTTCGCGCGAATAGGGCAGGGCGACGTCCAGGCAGGCCGCCATGATCCCGAGCGGCCCGCCCGAAAGCACCAGGCGCTCGAAGTCCAGCCCCGACATCAGCACCCGCACGCCCTTGTTCACCTCGCCCAGCACGTTCTCCGCCGGCACCTCGCAATCCTGGAACACCAGTTCGCAGGTGTTGGAGCCGCGCATGCCGAGCTTGTCGAGCTTCTGCGCGGTGGAAAAACCCTTGAAGCCCTTCTCCACGAGGAAGGCGGTGATGCCCTTGGAGCCGGCCGCGACGTCGGTCTTGGCGTAGACCACGAGGGTGTCGGCGTCGGGGCCGTTGGTGATCCACATCTTGTTGCCGTTGAGCACGAACGCATCGCCGCGGCGCTCGGCGCGAAGGCGCATCGACACCACGTCCGACCCCGCGCCCGGCTCGCTCATGGCGAGCGCGCCGACGTGTTCGCCGGAAACAAGCTTCGGCAGGTACTTCGCCTTCTGCACGGGGCTGCCGTTCTTGCGCAGCTGGTTCACGCAGAGGTTGGAATGCGCGCCGTAGGACAGGCCGATCGAGGCCGAGGCGCGCGAGATTTCCTCCATCGCCACGACGTGGGCGAGGTAGCCCAGGTTGGTGCCGCCGTACTCCTCGTCCACCGTCAGGCCCAGCAGGCCCATGTCGCCCAGCTCGCGCCACAGCGCATTGGGGAACTGGTTGCTGCGGTCGGTTTCCTCGGCCAGCGGCGCGATGCGCGCCTGCGCGAAATCACGCACCGCCCCGCGCAGGGCGTCGATGGTTTCGCCAAGATCAAAGTCGAATGCAGTGTGCGACATCTGAATCCTCCCCGCGGCCGCCCGGCCGCCCGGATGTGTGGACAGGCGCCGCCTGTCCCGCGCCGCCCAATGAAATGAATCGTAATTCATTTTTTCGTGCGACGGAACGCGGGGCGAAGTCGCGCTCCCGTAGAATGCCCCCGAACCTGATCCCGGAATGCCGATGGCCTACCGCCGCACCCGCCTGATGGAAGAGCGCCTTGCCGGCAACCGCGAGCGCATCCTGCGCGCGACGCGGCGGCTGATCGCCGAAGGCGGCTTCCGCAATGCGCAGATCGCGGCGGTGGCGGCGCAGGCGGAGGTGTCCACCGGCACCATCTACCGCTACTTCCCATCCAAGGCCGAGCTGTTCGTGGAGGTGCTCACCGAGGCCGTGGACCATGAGATCGAGATCCTGCGTGATGTGATCGCGGTGCAAACCGGCGCGCGCGCGCAGCTCGAAGCCGCGGTGGCGTCCTTCGTGCGGCGCGCCCTGACCGGCCCCAACCTCGCCTGGGCCTTCATCGCCGAGCCGGCCGAACCGGAAGTGGACGCCGAACGCATCCGCGGGCGCAAGCGGTTCGGCGACGTGTTCAAGGCCGTGCTCAAGCGCGGCGTGGCCAGCGGCGAGTTCCCCAGGCAGGACCTCGATGCCGGCGCGGCCTGCATCGTGGGTGCCTTTACCGAGGCCCTGGTCGGCCCGATCGGCCCGAGCCGCAAGACCCTGCGCGACAAGGAGCGCCTGGTGCGCGCGATCTGCGACTTCTGCACGCGCGCGGTGTCGGCGGCGGCCTGATCACTCCAGCGGCAGCGCCCGTGCGGCCCGCAGCTGGTGGAGCCGGATCGCGCCGGCATCGTTGCTCCAGCTGCCGCGCACGTGGTTGATGAGGGTGAGGAGTTCCTCCTCGGACACGCGATCGGTGAAGGGCGGCATCGAGTGGGGGGCCGGATTGCCCGCGGTGGTCGGTGCCGCGGCACCGAACAGCGTGACCCGGATCAGGTTCACCGGATCGTTCGCCACGACCTGCGGGTTGCCGTCGAGCGGCGGGAACACGCGCTCGCGGCCGCGTCCGTCGCGGCCGTGGCAATCGGCGCAGTGCTTTTGGTAGAGCGCGGTGCTGGCCGGGCCGATCCCGTCGCGTGCCGGCGGCGCGGGCGGGGCCGGGCGCTGCGGCAGCGGCGGCAGGCTGAGGATGTATTCGGCGATGGCGCGGGCATCGTCAGGCGTGAGGTATTGCAGGCTCGCGCCCACCACTTCGGCCATCGGGCCGAATGCGCCGGCCTGCGGTGCCACGCCGGTGCGCAGATAGCCGGCCAGGTCATCGACGCTCCAGTGGGCGAGCGATTGGCCGTCGAGCGGTGGCGCGACCCAGCCCTGCCCGAAAATGCGTCCGCCAACGAAGCGGCGCGAGCGGTCCATCGCACCGAAGGCGTTGCGCGCGCCGTGGCACATCGTGCAGTGCGCGATGCCTTCGGCCAGATAGCGGCCGCGGTTCCAGCGCTCGCCGCGCGCCGGATCGGGCAGCAGCTCCCAGGGGCGGAAAAAGAGCATGCGCCAGCCGATCAGCGCCGGACGCCAGCCCGGGACGCCGCTGAGGGTGTTCTCCGGCGGCGACGTGGCCACTGCGGGCTGGCTGCGCAGCCAGGCGAACATCGCGTCGGCATCGGCGGCCGTCAGGTGCTGGAAGCTCTCGAACGGAAAGGCCGGATAGAGCAGGCCGCTGCGGCCGACCCCGTGCGCCAGCGCGTGGCGGAACTGCCCGGCCGACCAGCCGCCGATGCCGTGTTCCGCATCGGCGGTCAGGTTGCTCGAATACAGCGTGCCCCACGGCGTGGCGAAAGCGCGACCGCCGGCCAGCGGTTCGCCGCCGCGTGCGGTGTGGCAGGCCACGCAGTCGCCGATCCGCGCCAGGTATTCGCCGCGCGCAAGCGTTTCGTCATCCGTGGCCACGGATGACGAATCCCCGCCGGGCGGCGAAAGTGCGCCCGGCCCGCCCTGCGCGGCGATGAGAAAGCCCGTGACCACGGCTGCCAGCATGAAAAGCGGGAATCCGAACGCCATCAGCAGAGTGGGCAGGCTCGGGCCCTTCGCGGCGCTCACGGCTGCACCCCGCGCGCCGGATCGAAATGCGTGGCACCGCCGCAGTCGAGCGGCAGCGGCTCGGCGCTGGCCTCCAGCGCTGTCGTCTCCGGCTCGGGAATCAGCCCGGCGACGAAGGTCGCCACACGCCGCACCTCGGTCGGATCCAGGCGCGAAACCACCTGCGCCATGCAGTCGGGCGCGATCGAGTGGCGCGATCCGGTCATCCAGCCGCCGAGCTGGGCGATGAGGTAGTCGGTGGGAAGTCCGGCCAGCGCCGGCACGCCCGGCTCGCGCCCCTGCAGCTGCGGCCCGTGGCAGCTGGCACAGGGCGGAAGATCCCGCGCCGGATCGCCTTCATGCACGAGGCGTTCGGCGCGCGCGCGGTCGGCGTCGCTCTGTGCGGCCGGTGCCGCGTGCTGCAGCGCGACCATCGGCTGGGCGGCGAAGAAGCTCGCGATGCGCGCCAGCCATGCGTCGTCCCAGTTGCGCATCAGATAGATCATCTGCGGATAGTGGCGGCGTCCGTCGCGGAAGCCCTGCATCTGCGCGAATAGATAGCCGGCCGGCTTGCCGGCCAGGTGTGGGTAGTACTCCGAGCCGGGCACGCCTTCGCCGCGGGCACCGTGGCAGGCGGCGCAGGCCGCCAGGCGCTCGGCCATGGCGTCGTCGTCCAGATCGGGCATGGCGGCGGCGGGAGCGGTCAGCGCCATCAGTGCGAGCGCGGTGAATAGACAGGCGATTTTCATGCGCAAAGCCTAACGGCCGGACATATCCCCGTGCCAGTCGGAACCGGGCCGCATCGCACCAAGGTCCGAGTGCGTCGCCGAGGATGCGGCGGTATGTTTGGGCCATGAATCCATCCCTTTCCCGACTCCTGATCGCGGCGGCCACGGCCTTGGGCCTGGCCGGCTGCGCGGCCACGCCGATGACTTCAGCCACCAATACCGCCGACCGCACCTTCGGGCCGATCCGCCAGAGTATCCACCGCGGCGCGGACGACCTGCTCACGGCGGGCCTGGGAATCGACGGCCTGCGCGCCATGACGCCGCCCGCGGTCGAAAATCCGGCGTCGCCCTCGCCTGAAGAGCTTCGCCGTCGCGCCATCTGGTCGAACTGGCGCGGCATCGCCGACCTGCGTCCGGGCGGCGGTGCCGGCGATTCGCTGCCTTCGGTGCCGGGGCGCGAGTTCGCGGCGCTGGCGCGGCTGGACGGTGCGCGCCAGCCGCACCGCGTGCTGCTGCAGTTGCCGGACGCCTTCGATCCGGCGCATCCCTGTCTGGTGGTGGCACCGGCATCGGGCTCGCGCGGGGTCTACGGCGCGATCGCCGTGGCCGGGCCGTGGGCGCTGCCGCGCGGCTGCGCGGTGGCCTACACCGACAAGGGCGCGGGGACGGATTACTTCGACCTGGATGCCGGGCTGGGCGTCCGCCTCGACGGCACCGTTGGCCGCGTCGAGGCGGGCGAGGAGCTGGCGTTCGCGCCGGATGCCGAGGTCTCGCTCGAACCGCGCGGCATCGCCTTCAAGCACGCCCATTCCATGGACAATCCGGAGGCCGATTGGGGCCGGCACGTGCGCCAGGCCGTGCGCTACGGACTTGAGGTGCTGGCCGGGCAATTCCCGGGCCATCGCATGGATGCCGGCCACGTGCGGGTGATCGCGGTGGGCATTTCCAACGGCGGCGGCGCGGTGCTGCGCGCGGCCGAAGTCGAGGACGGCCTGATCGACGCCGTGGTCGCGGGCGAACCCAATGTCTACGCGCGTGCCGAGGGCGCGCGGTCGCTCTACGACTACGCCACGCTCGCCGCGGTGCTGATGCCTTGCGCGCTCCTGGCGATCGAGGACTGGCCGCAGCCGCCCAGCCCGGACGCCCTGCGCGCAGCGGGCGCGGCGCGCTGCAAGAGCTACGCGGACAACGACATGCTGCCGCGCGGCGATCTCGACGTGCAGGCGCGCGAGGCGCTGGCGACGCTCAAGCGCTACGGCTTCGACGACCACGCCCTGCGCAGCGGTGCAATTTCCACCGGCTTCGACCTGTGGCGCGCGGTGGCGGCGACCTACGCCTCGGCCTACGGTCGCCATGCGCCGGGCGAACATCCCTGCGGGTTTTCCTGGGCACCGCTCGGCCCGGCCGGCGCGCCGCGCGCGGCCTCCGCGGAAGAGCGCGCGCTGTGGTGGAGCGACGGCTCGGGCATTCCGCCGGGCAACGGCATCGCCCTGATCGATCCCGGCCGTGCAGACGAGGATCCGGATCTGCCGGGAATCGGCTGCCTGAACATGCTGTGGCGCGATCACGTGGCGAGCGAGCGCGTCTCTGCGGGGGTCGAAGAAACCCGCGCCTCACCGCCGCGCGCGGGGCTGCCGGTGATCGTGGTGCACGGCCGCGACGACGGCCTGATCCCGCTGGCCTTCAGCAGCCGGCCCTACGTCGAGATGGCACGCGCCGCAGGGCGCGAGGTGCCGCTGTGGATCGTGCCCGATGCGCAGCACTTCGACGCGTTTCTGGCCTTTCCCGACTACGGCCGGCGCTTCGTGCCGCTGCTGCCCAAGGTCCATGCCGCGCTGGACGCTGTGATGGTGCACCTGGATGATCCGCGCGTGCCGTTGCCGGGAGAGGCACCGCACTGACCCGGCCCTCGAAGGCATGCATCCGGGACCGGCGGAAACCGCTGCGCGGGCTCCGCCCTACGCGGGTTTCTCGCAGGGCGGAACAGCCGGAGGCGATTTCGCCGCGGTGCTGAATACCTGGAAAAAGTCGCCGGGCCCGCGCCTTCGCGCGAGCGACGGCAGCGCGCATTCTTGCGGTACGAGGCGTGGAGCACAGGCGCAGCTCCGGTTTTAGAGCATCTGCTCGCCATACTGCGCCGTACTGTTTACGATGCCAGTCTATTTTGCCGACGGAGTTTCCGCCATGAGCACCGCCTTCACCCCGCCGCTCGACGACCTGCGCTTCGTGCTCGACAGCCTGATCGACGTGCCCGCCGTCCAGGCGCTGCCGGGCCATGCGGACACCAGCCGCGAGCTGATCGACGCGGTGCTGGAAGAGGCCGGCAAGTTTTCCGCCCAGGTACTCGCGCCGCTCAACCGCGAAGGCGACATCAAGGGCAGCCGCTGGAAGGACGGCGAGGTCACCAGCGCGCCGGGCTTCCGCGACGCCTACGCCCAGTATTGCGAATCGGGCTGGAACGCGCTGCCGTTTCCGGTCGAGTGGGGCGGCCAGGGTTTGCCCAACATCGTTTCCAGTCCGGTGTCGGAAATGGTGATGTCGGCCAACCTGTCGTTCTCGCTGTGCCCGATGCTGACCGCCGGCGCGGTCTCGGCGCTGGTGCTGGTGGGCTCGGATCACCTCAGGAAGACCTATCTGCCGAAGATGATCGACGGCAGCTGGACCGGCACCATGAACCTCACCGAGCCGCAGGCCGGCTCGGATCTTTCCCTGGTGCGCACCCGCGCCGTGCCCGAAGGCGATCACTACCGCGTCAGCGGGCAGAAGATTTTCATCACCTGGGGCGAGCACGACATGACCGAAAACATCGTGCACCTGGTGCTGGCGCGCCTGCCCGATGCGCCCGAGGGCGTGAAGGGCATTTCGCTGTTCGTGGTGCCCAAGTTCCTGGTCAATCCCGACGGTTCGCTCGGCGCGCGCAACGACGTGCGCTGCGCCTCGCTCGAACACAAGCTCGGCATCCACGCCAGCCCCACCGCGGTGCTCAACTTCGGCGAAAAGGACGGGGCCATCGGCTACCTCGTGGGCGAGGCCAACCGCGGTCTCGAGTACATGTTCATCATGATGAACGAGGCCCGCTATGCGGTCGGCGTGCAGGGCATCGCCATCGGCGAGCGCGCCTACCAGCAGGCCGCCGCCTACGCGCACGAGCGCCTGCAGGGGCGCGACATTTCCAACCCGCGCGGACCGACCGCGCCGATCGCGCGCCAGCCCGACGTGCGCCGCATGCTGCTGACCATGCGCGCCATCACCGAAGCCAACCGCGCGCTCTCGATGACGCTCGCGTCCCTGCTCGATCACGGCCGTGCCGGCAACAAGGAGGCGCAGGCGCTGGCCGAATTCCTGGTGCCGATCCACAAGGGCTGGGCCACTGAAGCGGCGAATGAAGTCACCAGTCTTGGGGTGCAGGTACACGGCGGCATGGGCTTCATCGAGGAAACCGGTGCCGCCCAGCACCTGCGCGACGCGCGCATCACCGCGATCTATGAAGGCACCACCGCGATCCAGGCCAACGACCTGATCGGCCGCAAGACCGCGCGCGACGGCGGTGCCGCCGCCGCGGCCATTGCCGCGCAGATTCGCGCCGCCGTCGATGCGCTGGACGAACGCGACCCGGATCTGACCGCGATCCGCGCGCGCCTGGCGTCCGCGCTGGAAGCCTTCGAAGCCAGCGCGGCCTGGGTGGTGCAGAATTACGCGAAGGATCCGATCGCGGTGCACGCCGGCTCGGTGCCCTTTCTCGTACTCTCCGGTCTGACCTGCGGTGGCTGGCAAATGGCGCGCATGGCCAGCGTGGCGCGACGCCGGCTCGATGCCGGCGAGGGCGATGCGGGCTTCAATACCGCCAAGCTCAAGACCGCGCGCTTCTACGCCGACCACCTGCTGACCCGCGTCGCCGGCCTGCGCGAGCAGGTGCTCGCGGGTGCCAGCGCCATTGCGGAGTTCCCGGAGGAGCGGTTCTGATTTCAACCCGTCGGCCGTGCTGAGCTACGACCTGCGGCGATGCGGGTAGGTCGGGGTCACGTCCCCGACGGTTCCAAGGACGTCTGGATCGCGGGCAGGCCCGTGCTTCCACAAAAGCTTGCGAATCTGCGTTGTGGGAGCGGCCTTGGCCGCGATGCGATGGGCGGACATCACAGGTCGGGGCCACGGCCCCGACGCATGGACGGCAGGAACGAGGCGACGGCTTTCTCCGAGTACGCGTCCGTCGGCCGCGTAGGGTCGACCTGCGGCGATTGTGCAGGCGAGCGGGGACTTTTCGCACAAGCCGCGCGTCGCGCGAGCAAGTACAGTGGAGTCTTCCCTCGCCGCTGCCGGAGCGCGCCATGATCGATCTTCACTACTGGCCCACGCCCAATGGGCACAAGATCACCCTGTTCCTCGAAGAAGCGGGGCTGCCCTACACCGTGTTCCCGGTGGACATCGGGCGCGGCGACCAGTTCAAGCCGGAGTTCCTCGCGATCTCGCCCAACAACAAGATGCCGGCCATCGTCGACCGCGCGCCGGCCGACGGCGGCGCGCCGGTGTCGGTGTTCGAGTCGGGCGCGATCCTGCTGTACCTGGCGGAGAAGACCGGCAAGCTCATCCCCGCCGATCCGCGCGCGCGGATCGAGGTGCTGGAATGGCTGTTCTGGCAGGTCGGCGGGCTGGGGCCGATGCTGGGGCAGAACCACCACTTCGGTACCTACGCGACGCAGAAGATTCCCTACGCCATCGAACGCTACGAGCGCGAAACCCGGCGCCTGTACGGGGTGCTCGATGCGCGTCTGAAGGATCGCCGGTTCATCGTGGGCGACGGCCTTTCCATCGCCGACCTGGCCTGCCACCCGTGGATCGCATCGCATGCGCAGCAGAAGGTGGATCTTGGCGACTATCCGCAGGTGCAGCGCTGGTTTGACGCCATCGCGGCGCGCCCGGCGGTGCAGCGTGCCTATGCCTGGGACGGGAAGATCGAACGCACGCCGCTGGATGACGCCCAGCGCGCCGTCCTGTTCGGCGGCACCGCGCCTGCCTCCTGATGCCGGAGACGCCCCGATGCCTTTCGCCCGATACCTTGCCGTTTTTCTGCTTGCCATGACCGTTCCCGCTGCCACCGCCGCTGTCGCCGTGCAAAAGCTCACGCTCGAAGCGATCGCCGGCGACGTGCCGCTGGCCGGCCCCTCGCTGATGCAGCCGAAGATCGCGCCCGACGGCAGCCGCGTCACCTTCCTGCGCGGCGGCGAGGCCGACGGCTATCGCCTCGACCTGTGGGAGTACGACATTGCCAGCGGCCAGACCCGACGTCTGGTGGCCGCCAGCGACGTGCTGCCCGGCACCGAGATGCTTTCCGACGAGGAAAAGGCGCGGCGCGAGCGCCAGCGCATCGCTGCCTACTCGGGCATCGTGGCCTACCAGTGGGCACCGGACTCGCGCCGCCTGCTGTTTCCGCTGGGCGGCGAGCTGTACCTCTACGACCTTGGCGCGAAGGCCGGGAAGGCGGTGCGCAAGCTCACATCGGGAGAGGGCTTCGCCACCGATCCGAGGGTGTCGCCGCGAGGGCGCTGGGTCAGCTTCGTGCGCGGGCGCAACCTGTGGGTGGTGGAGATCGAGAGCGGGCGCGAAGTGCAGCTCACCGCCGACGGTTCGGAAGTGATCGGCAGCGGCGTGGCCGAGTTCGTGGCCGACGAGGAAATGGATCGCCATACCGGCTACTGGTGGGCCCCGGACGACAGTGCCATCGCTTACGCACGCATCGACGAGACCCCGGTGCCGGTGCAGAAGCGCCACGAGGTTTACCCCGACCGCACCGAGGTCGTCGAGCAGCGCTATCCGGCGGCGGGCGATCCAAACGTCCTGATCGATCTCTTTGTCACCCGCCCGGCGGAGTTCCTCACGCCGCCCGGCACTGTCGCCCATGCCATCGAAACCTCGGACGGCCCGCGCCGGGTGCGCGTGCAGGAGCGCATGGGCGCGCCTGCGCCGCAGAGGATCGATCTGGGGCCGGAGCGCGACATCTATCTGGCGCGGGTCGATTGGCGCGATGCCGGGCATCTGACCTTCCAGCGCCAGAGCCGCGACCAGCGCCGGCTGGACCTGATCGAAGTCGATCTTGCGAGCGGTGCGCAGCGCACCCTCGTGACCGAAACCAGCGCGACCTGGGTGCCGCTGCACAACGGGCTGCGTTTCCTCAAGGACGGTCGATTCCTCTGGATGAGCGAACGCTCGGGTTTCCAGCACCTCTATCTGGTGGATGCGCAGGGCGAGGCGACCGCGCTCACCGCGGGCGACTGGGTGGTGGACAGCCTTCTGGGCGTGGACGAAAAGGCGGGGCTGGCCTACGTCGGCGGCACGCGCGAGTCTCCCACCCAATCGCACGCCTACGCGGTGCCGCTCGCGGGCGGCGAGCTGACGCGCCTGACACAAGAGGCGGGCTTCCACACGGTGAGCTTCAGCAAGAACGCCAAGGTCTACGTCGACAGCTACTCCAGCCCGACCCAGCCGCCGCAAAGCACCCTGCACGAGGCCGGCGGCAAGCGCCTCGCCATGCTCCTGCGCAACGACCCGGCCGAACCCTCGCATCCCTATGCACCGTACCTTGCCGCGCACCGCGCGCCCGAATTCGGCACCCTGGCGGCGGCGGACGGCAGTACGCTGCACTACAGCCTGATCACGCCGCCCGATTTCGATCCGGCGAAGAAGTACCCGGCGATCGTCTACGTCTACGGCGGCCCGGCGACGCAGACCGTGCTGCGAACCTGGCCCGCGCGCGGAGATGCCCTGTTCGCGCAGTATCTGGCCCAGCAGGGCTATGTGGTCTTCAGCCTCGACAACCGCGGTACCCCGCGGCGCGGCGCCAAGTTCGGCGGCGCGCTGTTTCGCCATCAGGGCGCGGTGGAAGTGGAAGACCAGGTGATGGGCGCGCGCTGGCTGGCGCGGCAGCCGGGCGTGGACGGCGCGCGCATCGGCGTGTTCGGCTGGTCGAACGGCGGCTACATGACCCTGATGCTGCTGGCCAAGGCCTCCGAGACCTACGCCTGCGGCGCAGCCGGTGCGCCGGTCACCGACTGGGCGCTCTATGACACCCACTACACCGAGCGCTACATGGATCTTCCCGGCAACAACCCGGAAGGCTATGCCGATTCGCGCGTGTTCGCCCACCTCGACGGGCTGCGCTCGCGCCTGCTGCTGGTACACGGCATGGCCGACGACAACGTGCTGTTCACCCACAGCACCCAGCTCATGGGCGAGCTGCAAAAGCGCGGCATCCAGTTCGACCTGATGACCTATCCCGGTGCCAAGCACGGCCTTGAGCGCCACAACAGCCTGCACCGCATGCGTCTTACCGAGGCGTTCTTTGCGCACTGCCTGAGCCCGGAGGGCTGATCGGCCATGGACATTTTCAAACGCTTCCACATCGAGGCCGCGCACCGGCTGCCCAACGTGCCCGAGGGCCACAAGTGCGCGCGCCTGCACGGCCACTCCTTCCTGATCGAACTGCACGTGAGTGGCGAACCCGGGCCGCAGACCGGGTGGGTGATGGACTTCTCGGACATCAAGCGCGCCTTCCAGCCGGTGTTCGACCGGCTCGATCACCACTACCTCAACGAGGTGCCGGGGCTGGAAAACCCCACCAGCGAGAACCTCGCGCGCTGGATCTGGGATCAGCTCAAGCCGACCCTGCCGCCGCTCTCGCGCGTGGTGATCCACGAGACCTGTACCTCGGGCTGCGTCTACAGCGGCCCGGCGGCGTAGCGCGGAGCCGGGATCGCGGCTCCGCGCGCCATTTAGTGCGCTGCGGCATTCTTCGGGGGCCTGTAAAAAATCCTGCAATAACAATCATCTGCCTGTAAAACAGGCGTGGATTAAGCGACTTCTTGCTGTTGGATGTTGCACTGCACAAAATTGTGCGCTAGGCTATGCCCACCATCCGCCACTCCCAGAGGATTTCGAACATGTCCACGCAGTTCACTCTCCCGTTTGCTTCCGTGGCCCGCCAGTTCGCCCAGTCGGCGCTGCAGGCCAACACCCTGGCGTTCGAGGGCTTCGAGCGCATCGTCAACCTGCAGCTCAAGTCCGCCGAGGCCGGCCTGAAGTCGTCGGTCGAGTTCCTGTCCGAGGCCGGCGACGTGGCCGACCTGGAAGGCGCCAAGGACATTTGGCCCAAGAGCGTTGCCCTGGTGAAGAATTCGTCCGAGCAGCTCTATTCCACCAGCCAGGAAGTGCTGGGCCAGGCACTCAAGACCTCCGAGGCCATCGGCCAGCTGTTCCGCGCCGAGTTCCAGACCGCGAGCGAGACCGTGACCAAGGCCGCCAGCAAGGCTGCCAAGGCCGCTGCCTGATCCGCAGCCGCACCACCCCGCAAGCGCGTCGCCGCCCTCCCTCCCTCGATTTTGCGGCGACGCTTTCCAACCGGCGAGGCTTTGGCCTTGCCGGTTTTTTTTTGCCCGGGCTCCGGATGCAGCAGGCCGGGCATCCCGGCCGCGACCAAGGGCGCTCCTGCATCCATTGCAACATCGAGATCAGCGCGGCCCGGCAGGAGCGGGCTTGCCCGCGATAAAGGCGTCGGGTGCATTGCGAAGCGGCACCGGCTGGCGGGCATTCCCATCGCGACCAAGGTCGCTCCTGCATCGCAGCATCGGGGCCCTCAGCGCTTCTTCGGCCGCTGCCAGCCTTCGATGGTGGTCTGGCGGGCGCGGGCCACGGTGAGGTGGTTGGCCGGGGCGGGTTTGGTGAGCACGGTGCCGGCACCCAGGGTAGCCCCTTCGCCCACCTCCACCGGTGCCACCAGCGCGCTGTTGGAGCCGATGAAGGCGTCGTCGCCGATGGTGGTCTGCGACTTGTTCACCCCGTCGTAGTTGCAGGTGATGGTGCCCGCGCCGATGTTGACCCGCGCGCCGACGAGGGCGTCGCCCAGATAGCTCAGGTGATTGGCCTTGCTGCCCGGGCCCAGTCGCGTGTTCTTGAGCTCCACGAAGTTGCCCACGTGCGCGCCGTCGGCCAGCTCCGTGCCCGGGCGCAGGCGCGCGTAGGGGCCGATCTGCGCGTTCGCCGCGCACACCACGCCTTCCAGGTCGCAGTGCGCCTTGACCTGCGTGCCCGGCCCGAGCGTCACGTCGCGCAGGCGGGTGAAAGGACCGATGCGCACGCCGTCGCCCAGTTCCACCCGGCCTTCGAGCACCACGTCGATATCGATTTCGACCTCGCGCCCGACGCGCACCGTGCCGCGCTGCTCCAGGCGCGCCGGATCGGCCAGGCGCACGCCCCGTTCGCACAGCGCGCGCGCGGCGCGAAGCTGGAAGGCGCGTTCGAGCCGGGCGAGCTGCCACAGATCGTTGGCACCCTCGATCTCCTGCGCGTCGGACACCTGCACCATGCACGCGGGCGTGAATGCGGATGCCGCCATCGCAAAGATGTCGGTGAGGTAGTACTCGCCCTGGGCGTTGTGGTTGGACAGTGCCGCCAGCCAGCGCCGCAGCGCGGCGGCATCGGCGGCGACCAGACCGGTGTTGACGGTGCGGATGTGCTTCTGGTCCGCATCCGCGTCGCGCTCCTCGACGATGGCGGCGACGCGGCCCTCGGCGTCGCGCACGATGCGGCCATAGCCGGTCGGGTCATCCAGTTCGGCCACCAGTACGGCCAGTGCGCCTTGCGCCGTGAGAAGGCGGGACAGCGTTTCGGCGCGCAGCAGCGGCACATCGCCATAGAGCACCAGCACGCGGGCGTCGTCGCCGATGCCGGGCATGGCCTGGGCCACGGCGTGCCCGGTGCCCAGCCGCTGCGCCTGTTCCACCCAGCGCAGGTCGGCGTCATCGGCAAAGGCGGCGCGGACCGCCGCACCTTCGTGCCCGTGGACGATGTGGATGGCGGCAGGCGAGAGAGCGCGCGCGGCGTCGATCACGTGCGCCAGCATCGGGCGCGCGGCGATCGGCTGCAGCACCTTGGGCCGCGACGAGCGCATGCGCTTGCCTTCCCCGGCGGCGAGTATAACCACGTTGAGCGCGTTGTTCATGCATCCTCCCGTTCCTGCACCGGATTCTATCGGCGGGCGGCCGTGTAGCATATGCGCGATGGAATCCGATTCTCTGCGCCGGGCTTCGCCGCGCTTTTCAACGATTGCCGGCAGCGGTCTCCTGTGGCTTGGCCCACTGCTTCTTGCCGGCGGCGTGGTGCACTACCGGATGTGGGAGCAGCTTCCGTCGATGCGCGCGCTGGAGGGCCTCGGCATTGCGGCCGTGGCGCTGGCCTGCGCCTGGCTCGCGCGATGCCTGTTCGGCGTCTCACTGGCCGGTGCGCTGGCCGCGTTCTGGGGCCTGGGCCTGGTGCTCTTCGCGGGGCCGCTTCCGACGCTCGCGACCCTGATCCTCGCTGGCGCGGCGCTGGCGCTCGGCAGCGCAATCGGCTCGCGCGAAGCGGCAGGGCTCCAGCTCGCGCTCGGGCTGGTGGTGATCGCGGGTGCGGTCGGATGGCTGCTGCCGCTGCCGCTGCACTGGGGCCTGCTGTATCTGGGCCTGGCCCTGGCGGCGATCTTCTTTCGACGCAGGACGATCATGCGTTCGCTCCGCCGGCTTGGCGGGGCGTGGTTGCGGGCGACCCGGGAAGCGCCGGCGTCGGCGGCCTTCGCCGTGCTGGTCCTGGGCCTGGCCAGCACGGGGGCGTGGCTTCCGACCCTGCAGTTCGACGATCTCGCCTACCACCTGCGCCTGCCCTGGCAGCTCCAGCTGGAGGGCCGCTACCTGCTCGATCCCTCGACGCAGGTCTGGGCGCTGGCACCCTGGGCCTCGGACGTGGTGCACGCGATGGCGCAGCTCATCGGCAGGGCGGAAGCGCGCGGGCCGGTCAACGCGATGTGGCTTGCGATCGCGGCGGGCGGGCTGTGGCGCCTGGGACGGGCGCTGAATGCGCCGGCCCGGGTTCGCTGGCTCGCGATCGCGTTGTTTTGCAGCTTCCCGCTGACCGCCACCCTCATGGGCAGCATGCACACCGAGCTTCCGACCACGGCGCTTCTGGCCTGGCTGCTGGCGCTGGTGGTGGAGCGCCGCACGCTGGATTGGCCCGGCTGGCTGGCCGTGGTCCTGCTGGCGGCGGGCTTGGCCGCGCTGAAACTGACCGCGGCGGTGCTCGCGGCCTTGCTGCTGCTCATCGCACTGGTGCGTTTTCCCTGGCCCCCTGCGCGCCGCATCGCGGCGCTCGCGCTCCTCTTCGCGCTGGTGGCCGGGTCGAGCTATACCTATGCGCTGGTGATTGCGGGCAATCCGTTCCTGCCGCTGTTCAACGGCTGGTTCCATTCGCCCTATTTCAAACCCGAGAACATGCTCGACGCGCGCTGGGCGACGGGATTCGGGCCGACGCTGCTGTGGGACATGACCTTTCGCACGCACGACTTCAACGAGAGCCATGCGGGGTCGGCCGGCTTTGCGGTGCTGGCGCTGGCGGGCGCGGTGGCTCTCGCACTGGTGCGGCCCGGCGCGCGGCTGGCGATGGGCCTTTCGCTCGCGCTGCTGTTCGTCCCGCTGCTGGCCCTGCAATACCTGCGCTACGCCTTTCCGGGCATGGTGCTGGTGACGGTGGTGGCGGCAATCGCCGCGATGCGGTGGCAGCCGCGCCTGGGTGCGGCGGTGGTGGTACTGGTCTGCGCGGCGAATCTGGCGTTCCAGGCGAGCGCCCAGTGGATGATGCGCGAGGGCGCGGTGCGGCTGAGCGTTGCGCGTCTTGGTGCGGATCGGCCGGTGTTCGAGACCTACGTGCCGGAGCGGGTGCTGATGCGCCAGCTGCGAAAGGCGGGGGCGCCGTCCGGCACCGTGGTTTTTCTCGACGATGCGAACCCCTATTTCGCCGAAGCCGGCAGTCGCGGGCGCACCACGGTCTGGTACGACCCGGACCTCCGGCGTGCCGCCCGGCTCGCCGACGAGGTGCCCGACGGCAGCGCCTGGGTCGCGCTGCTGCGCGACGAGGGGGCCAGCGACGTGATCGTGCGGCGCAATTCCACGCGCGCAGTGCGCCTGCGTGCGCTCGAACAGGCCGGCGCGCGGCGGTTTTCCGCGGTCGGCCCGGCCGAGTGGTGGCGGATGCCCGAAGCCGAGGAGGCGGGCAGGTGAGCATCCTGCGCCAGGTGCCGCTGTTTCTGCTGATGGGCGGCGTCCAGCTCGTGCTCGATTCCGCCGTCACGATCGGACTCAGTCGCGCCGGCTTGGCGCTGGGGCTGGCGAACGTGATCGGCCGCGTCTGCGGTGCCATGCTCGGCTTCTGGCTCAACGGCCGCTTCACCTTCGGCGGGCCCGGATCGCGCCTGGGGCGTGCGGCGCTGGTTCGCTTTCTCGCGGCGTGGCTGCTGCTGACCGCGGCGAGCACGCTCGGCCTGGCCGCCATCGCGTCGAACCTCAGCCTGCAGGCGGCCTGGATCGCCAAGCCCGTCGTGGAAGCCGCGCTGGCCGTCGCAAGCTTCTTCATTTCCCGCCACTGGGTCTACCGCGCCGCATGAATACATTGCCCGCTCGCATTGCCGTCGTCATTCCCTGTTTCCGGGTGCGGGAACAGGTGCTGGACGTGATCGCGGCCATCGGCCCCGAGGTGGGCTGGATCTTCGCGGTGGACGATGCCTGCCCCGAGGGCAGCGGCGGCTGGATTGAGGAAAACTGCCGCGATCCGCGCGTCCAGGTGCTGCGCCACGCGCTGAACCAGGGCGTGGGTGGCGCGGTGATGACTGGATACCGGGCGGCGCTGGACACGCCCGCCGAAGTCATCGTCAAGATCGACGGCGACGGACAGATGGATCCGGCGCTGCTGCCGCGCTTTGCTGCGCCCCTGCTGGCAGGCCTGGCGGATTACGCCAAGGGCAACCGCTTCCACCGCATCGGCTTCGTGCGGCAGATGCCCTGGGTTCGCCTGGCGGGAAACGCGGTGCTGTCGTTCCTGACCAAGCTGTCTAGCGGCTACTGGCAGGTTGCCGATCCCACCAACGGCTACACCGCGATCCGGCGCGAGCTGGCGGGCGAGCTGGAGCTGGAGCGCGTGGCGCGGCGCTATTTCTTCGAGTCCGATCTGCTCTACCACCTCAATGCGCTGGGCGCGGTGGTGGCCGATGTCCCGATGGAGGCGCGCTATGAAGGCGAACCTTCCAGCCTGCGCCCGCTGCGGGTGATCGGTCCTTTTCTCCTCGGGCACGCGCGCAACACCGCGCGGCGGGTGCTGTACGACTACTTCGTGCGCGGCTTTTCGCTCGCCAGCGTCGAGCTGGTTCTGGGTACCGCACTGTGGGCGTGGGGCGCCGGCTATGGTGCCCTGCAGTGGGTCGAGTCGGTGCGAAGCGGCACGCCCGCGACCGCGGGCACGGTCATGCTCGCGGCCCTGCCGATCATCCTGGGCAGCCAGATGCTGCTGTCCTGGCTCAACTTCGACGTCAACGCGGAGCCACGGATGCCGGTCCATCCGCGCCTGAAGGCGCGCGAAGGACGGTGAGGCAGGCAAGGGCGCGCGGGGGTTCCCGCGTGTCTGCGCCTGAAACGAAAACGCCGGCACGGAGCCGGCGCTTTCGATGCGATGGACGGCGCGCGAGGCGCTCAGTGCTTGAGGTTCTTGCGCAGCCGCTCCAGCGCCTGGAGCTGGGCCAGCGACTCGGCCAGCTTGGCCTGCGCCTCGGACAGATCCATCGCCTCGCCGCGCCCGGCCAGCACGCGCTCGGCCTCTTCCTTGGCCTTGCGCACCGCCGCCTCGTCGATTTCCTCGGCGCGGATGGCGGTGTCGGCCAGTACCGTCACCACGTCCGGCTGAACCTCCAGAATGCCGCCGGACACGGCGAAGTCCAGGCGCTCGCCGTCGGGTCGCGTGACCACGACCTTGCCCGGCTTCAGGCGCGTGATGAGCGGCGTGTGGCGTGCCGCGATGCCGAGCTCGCCAACCTCGCCGGTGGCGACGACCAGCGTGGCCTCGCCCTGGAAGATCTCGCTTTCGGCGCTGACGATGTCACAACGGAAGCTTGCCATGGTGGTTCCTCGCGTGGCTCGGAACGGGATTCGGGATTGGGGATTGGGGATTGGCAAGAGCGCGCTGCTCCACACCATTTCCCCACCTCAAATCACTGCGAAAACCCGCTTCTACGAATCCCGAATCTCTAATCCCTAATCCCGGAAGATTGCGGCTTAAGCCGCAATCTTCTTGGCCTTTTCCACCACGTCTTCGATGGTGCCGACCATGTAGAACGCCTGCTCGGGCAGGTGGTCGTACTCGCCGTCGACGATGCCCTTGAAGCCGCGGATGGTGTCCTTCAGCGAAACGTACTTTCCGGGCGAGCCGGTGAAGACCTCGGCGACGTGGAAGGGCTGGCTGAAGAAGCGCTCGATCTTGCGCGCGCGCGACACCGCCAGCTTGTCGTCTTCGGAGAGCTCGTCCATGCCCAGGATCGCGATGATGTCCTTGAGTTCCTTGTACTTCTGCAGCGTGGCCTGCACGCGGCGCGCGGTCTCGTAGTGCTCGTTGCCGATCACGTTGGGATCGAGCTGGCGACTGGTGGAGTCCAGCGGATCCACGGCCGGGTAGATGCCCAGCGAGGCGATCTGGCGCGAGAGCACGACGGTCGCGTCGAGGTGCGCGAAGGTGGTGGCGGGCGAAGGGTCGGTGAGGTCGTCGGCAGGCACGTACACGGCCTGAATCGAGGTGATCGAGCCGGTCTTGGTGGAGGTGATGCGCTCCTGCAGCACGCCCATTTCCTCGGCCAGCGTCGGCTGGTAGCCCACCGCGGAGGGCATGCGGCCCAGCAGCGCGGAAACCTCCGTGCCGGCCAGGGTGTAGCGGTAGATGTTGTCGATGAACAGCAGAACGTCCTTGCCCTTGCCGGTCTTGGCGTCCTTGGTGTCGCGGAAGTACTCGGCCATGGTCAGGCCGGTCAGCGCCACGCGCAGGCGGTTGCCGGGCGGCTCGTTCATCTGGCCGTACACCATCGCCACCTTGGATTCCTCCGGCTTCTCCTGGTTGACGACGCCCGATTCGATCATCTCGTGGTAGAAGTCGTTGCCCTCGCGGGTGCGCTCGCCCACGCCGGCGAACACCGACAGGCCCGAATGCGCCTTGGCGATGTTGTTGATCAGCTCCATCATGTTGACCGTCTTGCCGACGCCGGCACCGCCGAACAGGCCGACCTTGCCGCCCTTGGCGAACGGGCACATCAGGTCGATGACCTTGATGCCGGTTTCCAGCAGTTCGTTGGCCGCGGACTGGTCCTCGTAGGACGGGGCCGAGCGGTGGATTTCCCAGTGCGCGTCGGCCTTGACCGGGCCGGCCTCGTCGATGGCGTTGCCCAGCACGTCCAGGATGCGGCCCAGGGTGCCGGTGCCGACGGGTACCGAAATCGCGCTGCCGGTGTTGCTGGCCACGAGGTTGCGCTTGAGGCCGTCGGTGGAGCCGAGCGCGATGGTGCGCACGACGCCGTCACCGAGCTGCTGCTGCACCTCCAGCGTGATCGCGGTACCGTCGACCTTCAGCGCGTCGTACACCTTCGGCACGCTCTCGCGCGGAAACTCGACGTCGACGACGGCGCCGATGATCTGAACAATCTTGCCCTGGCTCATGGTTGCTGCTCCGGAGGTAACTTTGATCCTGGTTTCGTCTGTCGCGCCCTTGCAGGTCGCGTGCTTTTGGTTGGAAGTGCGGCCATGGATGGCCGCTTTTTGATCTTCGCGCTCAGGGATTAGCGCACTTAAACGGCCGCGGCCCCACCCACGATCTCCGAGATTTCCTGGGTGATCGCGGCCTGGCGGGCCTTGTTGTAGACGAGGTTGAGGGTGTCGATCAGCTTGCTGGCGTTGTCGCTCGCGGCCTTCATCGCGACCATGCGCGCGGCGTGTTCGGAGGCGACGTTTTCCAGCACGGCGTGATAGACCAGCGACTCGATGTAGCGGTTGATGACGTGATCGAGAACGGTGGCCGGGTCGGGTTCGTAGATGTAGTCCCAGTCGTGCTTGACCACATCGGTTTCCGACGCCGGCAGCGGCAGCAGCTGGTCGAACGCGGCGCGCTGCACCATCGTGTTCACGAAGTCGTTGTAGACGATGTAGACCCGGTCCAGGCGGCCTTCGCTGTACGCATCGAGCATCACCTTGATGACGCCGATCAGGGGCTCCAGGCGCGGCACGTCGCCGATGTGGGTGACGCTGCCGACCATGTCGACCTTGACCCGGCGGAAGAACACCGAGGCCTTCTGGCCGATGGTGACCAGATCGGCCTCGACGCCCTTTTCCTGCCAGCCGCGCAGCTCGGTGACGGTCTTGCGGAAGAGGTTGTTGTTGAGGCCGCCGGCCAGGCCGCGGTCGGAAGAGATGACGATGTAGCCGACCCGCTTGACCTCGTCGCGCTCGGCCAGGAAGGGGTGCACGTAATCGGTGTTGGCGCGGGCCAGATGGCCGATCACCTGCCGCATCGCGCGCGCATAGGGGCGCGAGGCCTTCATCCGATCCTGCGCCTTGCGGATCTTCGATGCCGAAACCATCTCCAGCGCGCGCGTCACCTTGCGGGTGTTCTGCACGCTCTTGATTTTGGTTTTGATTTCCCGTCCACCAGCCATTGGGCTCGCTCCGCTCGCCGGGATTCGGGATCGGGGATCCGGGATCGGAAAGAGCGCCGTGCGCCTCCGCTTGCCGAACCCTGCTCCTGCGAATCCCTGATCCCTAATCCCTAATTTCCAATCCCGCCGGCTCAGTAAGAGCCGGTAGCCTTGAACTCTTCGATGCCCTTCTTGAACGCGGCTTCGATGTCGTTGTTCCAGTCGCCGGTGCGGTTGATGGTGTCCATCATCTCGCCGGCGGTGTTGGCGAAGTGGGCCTGGAGGCCGGCCTCGAACGCGTCGATCCTGGCGACGGGCACATCGTCCATGTAGCCCTTGTCGACCGCGTAGATCGACAGCGACTGCTGCGACACCGACATCGGTGCGTACTGCTTCTGCTTCATCAGTTCGGTGACGCGCTGGCCGCGCTCGAGCTGCTTGCGGGTGGCTTCGTCGAGATCCGAGGCGAACTGGGCGAAGGCCGCCAGCTCGCGGTATTGCGCCAGCGCGATGCGGATGCCGCCGGAGAGCTTCTTCATGATCTTGGTCTGGGCCGCACCGCCGACGCGCGACACCGAGATGCCGGCGTTCACGGCCGGGCGGATGCCGGCGTTGAACAGGTCGGTTTCCAGGAAGATCTGGCCGTCGGTGATCGAAATCACGTTGGTCGGCACGAACGCGGACACGTCGCCGGCCTGAGTTTCGATGATCGGCAGCGCGGTGAGCGAGCCGGTCTTGCCGGTGACCTCGCCGTTGGTGAATTTTTCGACGTAGGCGGTCGAAACGCGCGCGGCGCGCTCGAGCAGGCGCGAGTGCAGGTAGAACACGTCGCCCGGATAGGCTTCGCGGCCCGGCGGACGGCGCAGCAGCAGCGAGATCTGGCGGTAGGCCACGGCCTGCTTGGAGAGGTCGTCATAGACGATCAGGGCGTCCTGGCCGCGGTCCATGAAGTACTCGCCCATGGTGCAGCCCGAGTAGGCGCTGATGTACTGCATGGCGGCCGACTCGGAGGCGGTGGCGGCGACCACGATGGTATGCGCCAGCGCGCCGTTTTCTTCCAGGCGGCGCACGATGTTGGCCACCGTCGAGGCCTTCTGGCCGATGGCCACGTACACGCACTTGACGCCGGTGCCCTTCTGGTTGATCACCGCGTCGATCGCGAGCGCGGTCTTGCCGGTCTGGCGGTCGCCGATGATCAGCTCGCGCTGGCCGCGGCCGATCGGGATCATCGAGTCGACCGACTTGTAGCCGGTCTGCACCGGCTGATCGACCGACTTGCGCCAGATCACGCCCGGCGCCACGCGTTCGACCGGCGCGGTGAGCTGGGTGGTGATCGGGCCCTTGCCGTCGATCGGCTCGCCCAGCGCGTTCACGACGCGGCCGAGGAGCTCGGGGCCGATCGGTACCGAGAGGATCTGGCCGGTGGTCTTGGCCACGTCGCCTTCGCGCAGGTGCTCGTAGTCGCCCAGCACCACGGCACCGACCGAGTCGCGCTCCAGGTTCAGCGCCAGCGCGTAGCTGGGCTGGCCTTCGGCGGCGGCCGGCAGTTCGATCATTTCGCCCTGCATCACGTCGGCCAGGCCGTAGATGCGCACGATGCCGTCGGCTACCGAGGTCACCGCGCCTTCGTTGCGGGCTTCCGCGGAAAGCTTGGCCTTCTCGATGCGATGCTTGATCAGTTCGCTGATTTCAGACGGGTTGAGCTGGGTTTGCATGGAAGTGTCCCTGGTGTCCGGCGCGGAAGCCGGCAATGGTTCAAGAAGAAATCGTCACTGCGCGAGCGCGGTGCGCAGGCGGTCCAGCTTGCCGCGCACCGATCCATCGATCACCACGTCGCCGGCGTCGATGATCGCTCCGCCGATCAGGCTGGCGTCGACCGTATGGCTCAGTGCGATCTCACTGCCGAAGCGGCGGCGCAGCGCAACGCTGAGCGAGGCGACCTCGTCGGCACCCATGGCCGCGGCCGAGGTGACCTTCACCTTCACCACCTTTTCCGCCTCGGCGCGGGCCTGCTCGAACAGCAGCGCGATCTCGGGCAGGAGCGGAAGGCGGCCGTTGGCCACCAGCACGCGCAGGAACTGCAGGAAATCGGCGTCGTCGCCCTGCGGCGGCGCAAGCAGGGCGAGGGCGGCGTCGGCGGTCATGCCGGGACTGGCCAGCAGCGGGCGGACCGCGTCATCGGCGGCGATCGCGGCGGCCAGGCCGAGCTGTGCGGACCAGTCCGGCAGGCGGCCCTTGTCACGCGCCAGCGAAAACGCGGCGCGGGCGTAGGGGCGTGCGAGGGTGAGGGTGGTGCTCATCGCAAGGCTCCGGAATCAAAGCTGGGCGGCGAGTTCGTCGAGCAGGGCCTTCTGGGCGCTGCCGTCGATCTGGCGTGAAATCAGCTTCTCGGCACCGGCCACTGCGAGGTCGGCCACCTGGCGGCGCAGCTCTTCCTTGGCGCGGAACGTGGCCGACTGGATCTCGGCCTGCGCCAGCGTCTTCTGCTGCTCGGCCTCGGCGATCGCCTCGTGCTTTGCCTGCTCGATGAGCTGGTTGGCGCGGGCGTTGGCCTGGTCGATGATCTGGTTGGCCTTGGTGCGCGCCTCGCGCAGCAGTTCGGAAATCTGCGCTTCGGCCTGGGCCAGGCTTTCCTGGCTCTTGTCCGCGGCGGCCAGGCCCTCGGCGATCTTCTTCTGGCGTTCCTCGATCGCGTTGAGCAGGGGCGGCCAGATGAAGCGTGCGATCAGCCAGATCAGGCTGGCGAAGGCCAGCGCCTGGGCAATCAGGGTCAGATTGAGGTTCATGGGTACGCTCTGCCTGGGGTCGGGGTGCTTCCGGCAACGGTGCCGGAAGGGATCCGGTCGGCCCGGCAGGCGCGCGGATCGGGAGATCGGCGCGCGCCCGGGCCGGCGTCGATCAGCCGATGTAGGCCTGCAGCGCGCTCAGGAACGGGCTGGCAAAGGCGAACAGCAGGCCGACCGCGGCCGAGATGATGAACGGGGCGTCGATCAGGCCGGCGGTGATGAACATGCGGACCTGCAGCACCGGGATCAGCTCGGGCTGGCGGGCGGAAGACTCGAGGAACTTGCCGGCCATGATGGCCAGACCCAGGCCGGCGCCCAGCGCGCTCAAGCCGATCATGATGCCGATGCCCAGAACGGACCAGGCCTGGAGGTTAGCGAGGGCGGTCAAAGTTTCCATGGTGTACTCCGAAACGGATAGCTGAGGGTTGAGGAAAGGAAAATCGGGTAAAGCAACAACGTCAGTGGCTGTCTTCGGCCAGGCTGAGGTAGACGATCGACAGCATCATGAAGATGAAGGCCTGCAGCGGCACCACGAGGATGTGGAAGATCATCCAGCCCAGGCCGAAGGTGGCGCCGCCGAGCATCCCGAGGATGCCCGCGCCGCCCAGTACCCAGATCAGCAGGAAGACGATCTCGCCGCCGAACATGTTGCCGAAAAGACGCATCGCCAGCGACACCGGCTTGGAGAGCCACTCGACGATGTTGAGGATGAGGTTGAACGGCACCATCCACTTGCCGAACGGCGCGGTCAGGAATTCCTTGGTGAGCCCGCCCACGCCCTTGGACTTGAGCGCGAAGAACAGGGTCAGGAAGAACACGCTGATCGACAGCCCGAGCGTGGCGTTCACGTCGGCGGTGGGCACCGGCTTCCAGTAGGGAACGCCGAGCAGCTCCAGCGGCTTGGCGATGAAGTCGGCCGGGATGAACTTGGTGGCGTTGAGCAGGAGGATCCAGAAGAACAGCGTGATCGCGATGGGCGTGACCAGCTTGCTCTTGCCGTGGTAGATGTCGCGCGCCTGGCGGTCGGCGAACTCGAGCATGATCTCGACGAAGGCCTGCCATTTGCCTGGAACCCCGGAGGTCGCCTTGCGCGTGGCCAGCCAGAAAGCCAACACCATCAGCAGGCCAAGCAGGCCGGAGGTGATCAGGGTGTCCAGATGCAGCGTCCAGAACGAGCCCTCGCCAACCTGCTTTTCAAGGTACTGGAGATGGTGCCCGATGTAACTTGCCGGAGTGAGTTCCGCCTCGACCGTCATGTGTTGGACCCTGAAAACCGATGGAGTTGTAGAGGGAAGCCGCTCAGCGCCGCAGCATCGCGAGGATTTGCGCCACAAGCGCGACGATGACGCCGGTGACCAGAGCCGCAGGGGGCAGTTTCCATACCGCCAGCCCAAGCAGGAGCGCCGCGATCAGCACCGCCCACTTGAGCACAAGCCCCGTCACCAGGCGCCCCAGCGCGAGCCCGGCCGCGGCCGGTGTCTCGCCACTCAGGGCCACCCACGCCGACAGCCAGCCTCCCAGCGCGAGCGCGCCGCCACCCAGGGCCGCCGCCAGCGCATGCGCCGGGCTGGCGGCCAAGAGGGCCAATGCGGTTGCAGCCACCGCAACCAGTTGGACGATCAGCGCCTTGTGGGCCTGCCGTCGGCCATGGGTCACGGAGTTGAGCACGGTTGCCTTCCGGTTCGGGGAGACGTGCCGCAAACGGCGCGGAAACGTCCTGCCAAGCCCATCAAGTATAGCAGGCGATCCGCGCCGTGGACAACCATGACGCGGTGCAGCATTGCCTGTTGGGTCGGCTGTCGCCCCGTGCCGGACCGCCGCGTGCCAGGGTCACATCGTGTCGGGCAGCAGCAGGCTCACGCACAAGCCGCCACCGGCGCGGTTGCCCAGGCCGATGCGCCCTCCGTGAGCCTCGATGATCTCGCGCGCCAGCGCCAGGCCCAGGCCGGTGCCCTGGCGTTTGGTGGAATAAAAAGGCAGCAGGGCATTGGCGAGCACCGCCTCGCTCATCCCGTCACCGCGATCACGCACCTCGATGCGCCAGCCCTGCGGCACGCGCCGCACCGTCAGCCGCACCTCGGATTCCGCCGAGCCGGACTCGTGCGCGTTCTTCAACAGGTTGAGCAGGGCCTGCTCCAGCTGTGCGGCATCGAAACAGGCGCGGCCGTCCTCCGGCTCCAGTTCGATTTCGAAGGTGGCCTGGGAGGCGAGCCGGTCGATGAATGGGCGCCACGCCAGCTCGACGGCCTGCGGTGCGGGCAGCTTGGCGAAGCGCGCGTAGCCGTGGATGAAGCCCTCCAGGTGGCGGGAACGCTCTTCGATGGTGGCCAGCGCCAGCGGCAGACGCTGGTACTGCCCGCGGCGCAGCAGTTCGGCGCCCGAGTGCGCCAGCGAGGCGATGGGTGCCAACGAGTTGTTCAGCTCATGGCTGATGACGCGGATGACCTTCTTCCAGGTTTGCACCTCCTGGCGGCGCAGCTCGGCGGTGAGCTGGCGCAGCATCACCAGCTCGTGCGCCCGGCCATTGAGCAGGAAGTTGCGGCGCGCCAGATGGTAGATCTCCTCGGCTTCCGCCCGCCCCACGGTGAACAGGCCATCCGTGCGACGGGACAATGCCTCGCGTACCGCAGGATCCAGGCCATCGAGCACGGCATCGAAGCTGCGCCCCTCCAGCCGCCGCCCCTCACCCAGCAGGCGGCGCGCGGCGAGATTGCCCAGCACGACGTGGCGCGATGGATCGAGCAGCAGCATCGCGACCGGGGTGTTCTGCAACACGGTATCGAGCAGCAGTTCGCGCTGTACCAGAGCCTGGCGCTGATCGCGCAGCACATCGCCCAGGGCATTGTGCGCACCGACCAGTTCGGCCAGATCGGCCGCGCCATCCCAGTGGATGCCGAAGCTGAAGTCGCCATCGCGATAGGCCGCCACCGTGCCGGCCAGGGCGCGGAACAATGCACGCATCCCGCCTAGCACCTGCCAGGCCAGCGCAGTCGCCACGATGATGGCCACGGCCATGCCCGACAATGCCGCCAACCACGGCGGCAACCAGCGCGTGAACAGCAGGGTCGTCAACACCGCCGCCATCGCTGCGGCCAGTGCCACCACAATCACGCGGGCGTTCAGGCCCATGCTGCGCAGGCGGCCCATGGCTAATCGCGCGCGATGCCGTAGCGTTCCAGGCGCCGGTACAGGGCCTGGCGTGAGAGACCCAGTTCCGCCGCCGCCTGCGCCAGCACCCCTCCGTTGCGCTCCAGTGCGGCCTCGATCATGGTTCGATCCGGCTCGGCCGCTGCCGGCGCATCCACGCCTGCCGGGGCCGGCGAAGCCGCAGGCAGGCCCAATGCGGCCACGTCGATGGTGCCTGCCGAAAGCAGCGCCGCGCGCTGCATCACGTTGCGCAACTCGCGCACGTTGCCGGGCCAGGAATGGGTCATCAGGGCGCGCGCCGCGGCCTCGGAAAGGCTTTTGCCTGGAGGCAGGAAATGCCGTGCCAGCGGCAGGATGTCGCGCCGGCGCTGCGTCAGCGGCGGCAGCTGCAGCTCGATGCCATTTAGCCGGTAATAGAGATCCTCGCGGAAGCGGCCATCGGCGATCATCGCGGACAGATCGGCATTGGTGGCGCTGACCACGCGCACCTTCACGCTGCGCTCCTGATTGCCACCCAGGCGCTGGAAGCGCCCGGTTTCCAGCACCCGCAACAGCTTCACCTGCCCGGCCAGCGGCAAGGTGCCGATTTCGTCCAGGAACAGGGTGCCGCCATCGGCCGCCTCGAACTTGCCGGCCCGCGCCTTGGTGCCGGCACCGGTATACGCCCCGGGTTCTGCGCCAAACAACTCGGCCTCGATCAGCTCGTGCGGCAGTGCGCCACAGTTCACTGCCACGAATGGTCCGTTCTTCACCGCCGAGTTGGCGTGCAGGATTTCGGCGATCTTTTCCTTGCCGCTGCCATTGGGGCCGGTGACCAAGACCGGCAGATCCGAACGCGCCACCTGCAATGCCAGCTGGAGCACCGCCTCGGTGGCACCGTCCTCGTACACGAATCCGCACAGCGCGTGGCCGTCGGCCAGGGTCGAGCGGCGACGCTGCTCCTCGGCGCGACGCTGGTCCAGCGCGTGCCGGGTTTCAGCCAGTTCCAGAAGGTTGTTGATGCTGGCCAGCAGCCGAGCGTCGTCCCAGGGCTTGCCCAGGTAATCCGCGGCACCGGCCTTGACCAGATCGACCGCGGATTCCAGATGCGTCCACGCCGTCAGCAGAATCACCGGCATATCGGGGTGCCGCACGCGAATCTGCCGGAACAGGGCCACGCCCTCCTCGCCGGAGGTGGTATCGGCGCGGAAGTTCATGTCCTGGATCACCAGATCCACGCCATCGCCGCGCAGCGCTTCCAATCCCGCCTCGGGCGAATCGGCGCCCAGCGTCCGGATGTCGTGCAGGGAGAACAGCGTCTCCAGCGCGGTGATGACGGCAGGATTGTCGTCGATGACGAGGATGGTGGGCATGGTTACCAAATCGTGCGCAGATGCGGGTAGGCGTGGATCTTTTCGTCGGCGGTGACCAGCGGCGCGTCGAGCACGCGCGCGGTAGCCACGATCAGACGATCGGCAGGGTCCTTGTGGAAGTCACCGGGCAATTCCACGCTCTGGATCGCGATGGTGTTGTCCACCGGCACGAACTCCACGGCCTCGATCTGCCCGACCAGCTCCAGCCATTGGCCGACATCGACGGACAGCGCCACACGTCCGCGCGCGACCAGCGTCGCCAGCTCCCATGCACTGATCGAGGAAACGGCAATGCGACCGCCCTCGCGCTCGGCTTCGATGGCCCGCAGCGCAGTGGGTGAGAGCGCGGCGTGTTCGCCTGCAACCCACCACAGCAACGCATGGGTATCCAGGACGATCAACCCAGCGCCTCCCATTCGTCCGCCGCCACCGGCTCGGTGGGTGCCTCGTAGCGCAGCAGGGTGCCGCGCAGGAGGCTCAGCGGATCGCGATCACGCGGCTGGTAAGGGCGGATTTCCAGCGTCGGCTTGCCGTGGTCGGTCACGACGATGGGCTTGCCATCGGCTTCCACCTGGCGGAAGTACTCCAGCGCCCGGGCCTTGAATTGCGATTTTGAGATATGGGTTTCCATAGGAATAACCATGACCATGCGACCATGGTCATAATATAGCACATCCGCATTTACGCGCTGCGGGTGGCGATGGCCGGCGGCACGCTGGCGGCGCGCCGCGCCGGCCCGAACACGGCGATCTGACCCAGCAGCCAAAGCGTCAGCGCGCCCAATGGCAGGTAGGCCAGCGGCAGGCGCGCCAGCTCGTAATGCGCCATCAGCCACTGGTTGAGCCCGAACGCCAGGCCAAGCCCGAGCGCGATGCCGCTGCCGGCAAGCAGGAAATTCTCCACCTGGAAATAGCGCAGCACCTGCCCGCGCGTGGCACCCAGCGCGCGGCGGATGCCGATCTGGCGGGTACGCTGGCCCACCCAGAAACTGGTCAGCCCGACGATGCCCAGCGCGGTGATGAACAGCAGCAGTGCGCTGACCAGCAGCAACAGGCCGATCATGTCGCGGTCGTTGGCGAAGTACCGCGCGCGGCTTTCCTCGAAACTGCGCTGGCGCCAGACCAGTCGGTTGGGATCATTGTCGTCCAGCGCGGCCAGCGCCTGGTCCAGCACCTCGGCGCGACGCGACGGATCGGCCACGCGGATCACGTAGCGACCGCCATTGTTGAAGTTCATGCGGATCGGAAAGATCATCGACTGGGTCCGGTTGTTGTCCATCAGGTTTGGGCGCAGCAGGGTGTCGACCACACCGACGATGGTCAGCGGGATATTGGCCATGTACACGGTCTTGCCGACCGCGCCACCCTCGGGGAACAGCCTGTCGGCAGCCGCCTTGCTCAGGATCACGGACGAGGTGAGCCCCTGGACGTCCTCCACGTTGCTCAGCACGTCGCTGCTCATGTATTCGCCGGCCTCGAAGTCCCGGCCGGCGACCAGATCCAGGCCCAGCGTCTCCAATGCGCCCTCGCCCACCATGTACTGGGCCGCGTTGAGCGTCGGGATCTCCTGCTCGGCGGTGAGCGCGAGCGAGCTGTTCCAGCTGCCACTCTGGAACGGCAACTGGTTGATGATGGCCACGGACTCGACGCCGGAAATGGCGCGCAGCACGGCCAGGTCCTCGGCGCTGCGGGCGTCGGCATCGGCTTGCTGCCCGACGCCGCTCAAACCGATCTCCACCAGCAGTGCATCATCCACACCGCTGCGCAGATTCAGCACATCCAGGCGCTCGCCGACGATGAACAGCGCGTTGCACAAGATCGCGCAGCTCAGCGCGATCTCCAGCACGATCAGGCCGGCCGCGGTCTTGTGGCGGCGCAAGGTGGACAGGATGGGACGGATTTCCATGGTGACCTCAGTGGTATGTCGAGAGCCGTGGATCGGGGCTGTGCGCCCGATGGCTTGGAAGGGCGCGGACGTTCGAAAACATTGGCGACACTGCATCGATCTTTGGTGTGTCGGGGCGTGCCTCGGCCAGTGGAAGCGACGGAGGCGCAGCCCCGACCTACTGGGATTTCAGTTGCAGGGCAGGCGGCACCTGCATCGCACGCCACGCCGGCAACACGCCAGCCAGCAGGCTGGCGATGAGCGCCAGCGCGAACGTCAGCAGCAGCATCGAGCCATCCAGATGCGCCAGCGAGGCGTAGTCGGCAGGCCGTTGGCGCACCACCCACAGGCCGCCCAACGCCAGCAGCAGGCCCAGCACGCCACCGGCCAGACCAATGGCTCCGGCCTCGACCAGGCATTGCCGGAAGATCTCCGCGCGGCTGGCACCCAGCGCGCGACGCACGCCGATCTCGCCACTGCGGCGCAGGAACTTGGCCAGCAGCAGACCCACCGTGTTGACCAGACACACCAGCAGGAAACCGAAGGCCAGCCACATCTGCAGCCGCACGTCGCCAGGCACCACGCCGCGATAGTCCAACCACGCCATCACATCGCGCAGGCGGGTGTTGGCCGGGCGCTCGAACCGGCCGGCGGCGCGCTGCTGCTCGGAGTAGTTGTCCAGATAGGCCTTGAACGCAGGCGCGTCGGCCGGCGAATCCAGCTCCACCCAATACTGGATCCATGCGCAGGGCACGTTCAAAGCGGTCTGGTCGTTGACGATCTCGCGGCCGAAACAGTTCATCGTCCCGCGGCGGTCCAGTTTCAGGTCGCGCGAGGTGGAAAAGGGGATGAAAACGTCCTCCTGGCGGTCGTAACCGAACAGGTCGTAGAACAATGGCTGCGGGCTCCAGGCGTCGAGCACGCCGACCACATGCAGCGCGTTCCCGTCGAACCGGACCTCCCGGCCCACGCCACTGCTTTCGCCAAACAGTTTTTCATTCAGCGCGCGACTGATCACCGCCACCCGCGCATGGCTCACATCCTCGGCAGCGGTCCAGCCCGAGCCATGGAGGAACGGCGTGTCGAACATCGGGAAAAAATCCGCGGAGGCATAGCGTGCCCCGACGCTGAACGGCTTGAGGCCCGTATCGCGCGGCTCCACGATGCCGCCACCACCGGTCATCAGCGCCTGGCGCGGCGCACGCTTCTGGCGCAACAGCTCCTCCGCGTCGTAGCGGGTCAGTTGCCATTCCGGCTCTTCGCCAGGCCGGTAACCCTCGCGGGTCTGCGGATCGAGCTGCACGTAGAACAAGCGCCCGCTCTTTTGCGGAATCGGGTCACCCGACAGCACATGGAACACCGTCAACGTGGTCATCGTCGCGCCGATGCCCAGCGCGATCGCCAGCACCATCAGCGCGGTCAGCGCCTTGTTGCGGCGGAAGCTGCGCAGGGCCAGACGAAGGTAATAGGCAAACATTTCGGCTCCTCGGATTTTCAGGCGCTGCGGGTGGCGGTGGCGGGGGGAATGGCGGCGGCACGCAGGGCAGGGCCGAGCACGGCGACCTGGCCGATGAGCCACAACAAGCAGGCACCGGCCGGAAGGTAGGCCAGCGGCAGCCGCGCCAGTTCGAAGTGGCGCATCAGCAGCAGATTGCCGCCATAGGCCAATGCCATGCCGAGCGCGATGCCCATGCCGGCGAGCAGGAAATTCTCCGTCTGGAAATAGCGCAGGATGTCGCTGCGCGTGGCACCGAGCGCGCGCCGCACGCCGATCTGGCGAGTGCGCTGCTGCACCCAGAAGCTGGCCAGGCCGACGATGCCCAGCGCGGTGACCAGCAGCATTGCGGCGATCACGCCGATCAACAGCCAGGCCATCGCGCGGTCACTGCGGAAATAGTGTTCACGCAGCTCCGACAGTTCCCGGCTCTGCTGCAGGTCAAGCACCGCTTCGGGCACGGCCCGCGCCACCGCTTCGCGCGCGGCCTGCATCACCCGGGGCAGGTCGAGCGCATCGGCGCGCAGCACGTAGCTGCCCGATTGTGCATCGTCGCGCACCGGCACGATCACCGACCATTGCGCGCCGGCCACACCCTCTTCGCTGCGCCCCGGGGAGGTGACCGCGAAGTTTTCCACCACGCCGGTCACACGGAAATGCCCGCCGCTCCACAATTCCCTGCCCAGCGGGTTCTCCCCTGGCCACAGATGCTCGGCCAAGGCACGCGTGACCCACACCGGAGCCTCGGTCGGTATGAAGTTCTCGACGGGCTGGAAGTCGTCGGAAGCAAAGGGGCTGCCCTGCACCGGATGCAGGTCGAGCGCCTCGATCGCCGCGGCATCGAACAGATAGAAGTGCAGCACGCCAGCCCAGTGCTGTTGCTCGCGGTCGAGGCTGGCACCCATGTAGCCGGCACGCGGGCCGAACGGGGTGCTGTTTGCGGTGCCGGCGGCACGCAGTCCGGGAATCGCACGCAGTGCGCCGAGCACACGCGCATTGAAGTCGGCGTTGCCGCAACCCTCGCAACCACTCAACGCGATCACGCCGGTGGCACTTTCATCCACTCCGCTGACGATGCGCATCAGTTCCTGGCGATTGTTGATCAGGAAGAACGCATTGCACAGCACCGCGCAGGCCAACGCGATTTCCAGCGTGATCAGTGCCGCGGCGACACGGTGGCGACGCAGTGCGGAGATGATCGGCTTGATGTCCATGTATCGGCTCCGCTCAGAGTGTTTTCAGTTGCATGGCCGGCGCGATGCGGCTGGCACGCAAGGCGGGGAACAGCCCGGCGATCCCACTGGCGGCCAGCGCAAGCGCGAAGGTGGCCACAAACATCGGCATGTCCAGGTGTATCAGGTCGGCGTACTCCACCGGCTGGCGGCGCACCGCCCAAAGACCGAGCAGGGTCAGCAACAGTCCGAACGCGCCGCCGATCACTCCGGTCAATCCCGCCTCGGTCAGGCATTGGGCGAAGATCGAACGCCTCGATGCACCCAGCGCACGACGCACGCCGATTTCACCGCCACGGCGCATGAACTTCGCCAGCAGCAGGCCGACCGTGTTGAACAGGCAAACCAGCAGGAAGGCCAGCGCCAACCAGCTTTGCAGGCGCACGTCGCGTGGCACCACCCGGTTGTAGTCCAGCCATTCCATCAGCGACAACAGACGGGCGTTCTCCGGAAACGGCATGCGCCCCAGCGCCTTTTGCTGCGCGGCGTAGTCGGTGACGAAACGGCGGTAATCGGCCACTTTCGCGTTACTGTCCAGTTCCACCCACAACTGCAACCACACGCAATCGGTGTTCTGCAGGCTACCGGGCGTGGCCGGCAGGGCATTGCAGGTGAACTGGGCAAAGTGGCCGTCGTTGATTTCCAGCCCCGTCTGGAACGGCACCATCACATCCTCCGGCGTGTCGTAGAAGCTGGCGGTATCGCCCTGCGAAAAGTTGCCACCGGCCAGGGTGTGGAATTGCGGCGAGGGCCGCCACGGTGCGAGCACACCGACGATGCGGACCTCGGCATCGCGGATGCGCAGCGTTCGCCCGACGCTGTTGTCGCCGCCGAAGAGTTTTTCGTTGAGATCCGCCGAAATCACCGCGACTCGCGCATGACGCTCGTCATCCTCGGCCGTCCAGGCACCCCCGAAGGCGAAGGGCACGGCAAACATCGGGAAGAAGTCGGCGTGGGTGGACAGCATCGTCGTCATCAGCGACGGATGCCCGGTATCCGGTGCCTGCAACTTGATCCGGCTGTCGTTCACCAGGGCCTGGCGGTCGGCGCGTTGGGCGCGCCACAAGTCCATCGCGGAGGTGTAATCGAGCATGTCCGGCGGCTGGCGTCGTGCGCGATCGGTCGAAAGCGCGTCCACCTGCGGGTAGAAGATATGCTGGCTGCGGCCCGGCAGCGGATCGCCGGAAAGCAGGTGCATCACCGTCAGCGTGGTCATCGCCGCGCCGATGCCCACGGCAATCGACAGCACCATCAACACGGTCAACACCGGGTGACGACGCAGACTGCGCAGGGCGAGTTTGAGGTAGTAGGCAAACATGGTCAGGCCGAGGCCAGCACCGAACCACGCTGCAGGTCGGTCGCCATGCCATCGACGATATGCACGTTGCGCTGGGCGCGGGCAGCCAGTTCGGCGTCGTGGGTGACCATCACGATGGTGGTGCCGCGCGCGTTGATGTCCTCCAGCAGCTCCATCACGCTGCGGGCCATTTGCGAATCGAGGTTGCCGGTGGGCTCGTCCGCCAGCAGCAGGCGCGGGTCGCCGGCCAGGGCGCGGGCGATGGCGGCGCGCTGCTGCTGGCCGCCGGACAGTTCCGCCGGGTAGTGCTTCATGCGCGAGCCCAGGCCCACGTCGGTCAGCGCCTTTTCGATGCGTTGGCGGCGCTCGGCCGCGCCCATGCCGCGATAGCGCAGCGGCACGTCGACATTGTCGAACAGGTTGAGGTCGGGGATCAGGTTGAAGCTCTGGAAGATGAAGCCGATCTTGCGGTTGCGCAGCTTCGAGCGGGCGTTGTCGTCGAGACCTTTGACGTCCACGCCATCGAGCACGTAGCTGCCGCTGGTGAACTCCTCCAGCAGGCCGGCGATGTTGAGGAAGGTCGTCTTGCCCGAACCGGACGGGCCGGTGACGGCGACGAACTCGCCTTCCTTCACGACGAGGTCGAGCGCGCGCAGGGCGTGGGTTTCGACCAGTTCGGTGCGATAGATCTTGCTGACGTCTTGCATGTTGAGCATGGCTCAGTCTCCCGTGATGCGGACCCTGTCCGCGTTGTCGAAGCGGTCGGCACCGGAAATCACCACCCGGTCGCCGGCCTCCAAACCGGATATCACTTCCACCGCATCGAGCCCGGCCACGCCGAGCTGGATCGGGCGGCGCACCGCGCTGCTGCCCTCGACCACCCAGGCATAGCGGCCACCACCCTGTTCCAGGAAGGGGCCGCGCTCGATCCGCAGGATGTCATCGCGACGGTCCAGCACGATGCGGGCGGAAAGGCGCTGGTTCTGGCGCAGGCCGGGCGGCTGTTCGCCCTCGTCGAAGCGCAGCCGTGCGGTCACTTCGCCATTGACCACTTCGGGTGATACCGCCGCCACGCTCGCGGTGTACATCGCGGCGTTGCCGCGCACTTCGGCGGGAATGCCGATGGCAAGGTCACGCGCGAAACTTTCGGGCACGCGCACTTCCACCTCGAATTCCGACAGATCCACCACGCTCAGGATCGGTGCGTGGATGGCGACGTTGGCACCCTGTGCCACCTGCACCTGGCCGACCTGTCCGTCGAAGGGCGCGCGCAAGGCCAGGGCGTCGACCTGGCGTTGCAGCTCATCGACCACGGCCTTCTGGCGGATCGCCAGCAGACGCTTGTTCTCGGCATCGATCTTTGTGCCCTGCAACTGCAACTCGTGGCTTTCGCGCGCGGCGGCGACGCCGATCTCGGCCTTGCGCAGGTTGTCGCGGGCGCGATCCAGATCGTTGCGCGGCAGCGCGCCCAGGTCGAAGGCGCGCTGCATGCGCTCCAGGTCGCGCTGGGCGGCGGTCTGTTCCACCCGGGCCTGGTCGAGCAGCTTGCGCGCCTCGAAGCGGGCCAGCCGTGCATCCAGGCCGGCGCGGCGCGATTCGCCTTCCAGGCTGGCCAGGGTGGATTCCTCCTGCACCAGCCGGCTGCGCAGTTCCGGGCTGTCGATGCTGGCCAGTGTCTGTCCCGCACTTACGGCGTCGCCGGCGACCACGTCCAGGCGCACGGTGCCGCCGGCGATGGCGTACAGGGTGGGGCTGTTGGCGGTGATGACACGCGCCTCGGCCGACAAGTCGCGCACCAGATCGCCGCGGGTGACGGTGGCGATGCGCAGACGCGAGGCATCAACCGAACGGCCACCAGTCGACCAGCCCGACACCAGCCATGCCAGCGCCAGCACGAAGGCAAGGCCCGCAGCGGCGAGGATCAGCCAGCGGCGACGCGTGCGGCGGCGGATGTCGAGCGGGCTGCGCAGGCTGTCTTGGGCGGAAGTGTCACGGATCATGGAGGGCTCGGATCGGGATACTCCTGTTCATAAGGCAGGATGCATGCCAACCATTTATCCGCCGCAGCCATTTGTTTTTGCAGTGTTTTTTATATCCCGCCCGCTGTCCGCCCTGTCCGGCCGGACGTTTGCCACAATCCCCGGACGGGGTGCATGCGATACTTCCCGCCCCGTCCCGCCCTTGAGAAGCTCCATGTGTGGAATCGTCGGCGCCATCGCCCATCGTGACGTCGTTCCCCTGCTGGTCGATGGCCTCAAGCGGCTGGAATACCGTGGCTATGATTCGGCCGGCATCGCGGTGATCGCCAACGAGGACGTGCACCGCGTGCGCCGCACCGGGCGCGTGGCCGAGATGGAAGCCGCTGCGCTGGCCGAAGGGCTGATCGCCCACCTCGGCATCGGCCACACCCGCTGGGCCACGCACGGCGGCGTCACCGAATCCAACGCGCACCCGCACATCAGCCATGGCGAGCTGGCGCTGGTGCACAACGGCATCATCGAGAACCACGAGGCGCAGCGCGAGCGCCTGATCGCGCTTGGCTACCGGTTCGAATCGCAGACCGATACCGAAGTCATCGCCCACCTCATCCACCACCACCGCGCGCGGGGCGCCAGCCTGATCGGCGCCTTGCAGCAGGCGGTGAAGGAGCTGCACGGTGCCTACGCGCTGGCGGTGATCGACCGGCGCGATCCTTTCACCCTGGTGGCCGCGCGCGTGGGCTGTCCCCTGCTGGTCGGCCTGGGCGACGGCGAGAACTTCGTCGCTTCCGACGTTTCCGCGATCGTTTCCGCCACCCGCCGGGTGATCTTCCTGGAGGAGGGCGACACCGCCGAGCTGAGCTGCGATGCGGTGCGGGTGTTCGATGCCGACGATGCGCCCGTCACGCGCGAGGTGCACGTCTCCGATGTCTCGCTCGCCTCGCTCGAGCTGGGCCCGTACCGCCACTTCATGCAGAAGGAGATCCACGAGCAGCCGCGCGCCATCGGCGACACCGTGGAGGGCATCGTCGATGCCGGCGGGTTCGACGCGGTGCTGTTCGGAGCGGACGCCGCGCGGCTTCTCGCCGACGTGGACTCGGTGCAGGTTCTGGCCTGCGGCACCAGCTATTACGCCGGCCTGACCGCGCGCTACTGGATCGAAGCGCTCGCCGGTCTTCCCTGCGCCGTCGACATCGCCAGCGAATACCGCTATCGCCGCGTGGTGGCGAACCCGAAACAGCTCATCGTCACCATCTCCCAGTCCGGCGAAACCCTGGACACGATGGAGGCGCTCAAATACGCCAAGGCGCAGGGACAGGACAAGACCCTGTCGATCTGCAACGTGCCCGAGAGCGCCATCCCGCGCGCCAGCCGGCTGGTGTTCCACACCCGTGCCGGTGCGGAAATCGGCGTGGCGTCCACCAAGGCCTTCACCACGCAGCTGGTGGCGCTGTTCGCGCTGGCGGTCACGCTCGGAAAACTGCGCGGGCAGGTCGATGCCGAACGCGAAGCGGCGCTGCTCGATGACCTGCGGCATCTGCCCGGCAGCGTGCAGCACGCGCTCAACCTGGAGCCGCAGGTGGCGTCGTGGGCGGAAAAATTCGCGCCGCGCCAGCACGCCCTGTTCCTCGGCCGCGGCACGCACTATCCGATCGCGCTGGAAGGCGCGTTGAAGCTCAAGGAAATTTCCTACATCCACGCCGAAGGCTACCCCGCCGGCGAGCTCAAGCATGGCCCGCTGGCGCTGGTGGACGAGGCCATGCCGGTGGTCGTCATCGCGCCCAACGACGCGCTCCTGGAAAAGGTGAAATCCAACATCCAGGAAGTGCGCGCGCGCGGCGGCGAGATGTTCGTCTTCGCCGACGCCGACAGCAGCTTCACCCAGTCCGAAGGCGTGCACGTCATCCGCACCCCGCGCCACGTCGGGATCCTGTCTCCCATCGTGCACGCGATCCCGGTGCAGCTGCTTGCCTATCACACCGCCCTGGCGCGCGGCACCGACGTCGACAAGCCGCGCAATCTGGCCAAGAGCGTGACGGTGGAATAAGCGCTGCGGCGGCGGGTTGCCGGACCTGCGGCCAGGATCCGCAAGGCCGCAAGCGGTGTGGCCCGACGCCGGGCCGAAGCCCGCGCGGCAGCCGGCGCTATGCGCGACGCGGGCTGGCACCTAAGCTGGCGGTGCCGGGATCGCCACGTCCGCCGCGGGGTTCCGCACCCTTCCTGCCCGAGGAGACCGCGATGACGCTTCCCGATCCGCGATGGAACACGATGGCGCGATCCGCGCGCCGGCGGCTTCGCAGCCTGCGCGGTGCGTGCGCCGTGGGGCTCCTGATCGGATGGCTGGGTGCTGCGCCGCACGCGCAGGGCGGCGACGTGCCGATCGGGGCGGCGTTGGACTACGGTCAGGCCGATCACTGGCTGGCGCTTCCCGATCATCCGTCGGCGGCGATGGCGACGCCGCGCGGCGCGGGGTTTTCCGATCTGCAGGCACAGGCGGTGGCCGACGTGTTCTATGTGCATCCGACCACGGCGATGCGCGAAGACGTGCGCAATGCGTCGCTGGATGATGCGGACGCCAACCACATGGCCGAACTGATGCTGCTCACCCAGGCCACGCCGTTCAACGCGGTGGCGCGAGTGTACGCGCCGCGCTACCGCCAGATCACCTTGTCGACCTATGCGCTGGACGCGCAGGCGCAGCAGGCCCCGCTCAACCTCGCTTACGCCGACGTGCTGGCCGCGTTCCGACACTACGCGACGCACTACAACCAGGGCCGCCCCTTCTTTCTGGTGGGCCACAGCCAGGGCACCAACCACGCCCAGCGCCTGCTGTTGGAGGCGATCCAGGGCACGCCGATGGAAGACCTGCTGGTCGCCGCCTACCTGCCCGGGCAGCCGATCCCGCGCGCATTCTTCCGGGACGACCTGATCCGCCTGCCGCCCTGCGAGCGTCCGTCGCAGGTGGGCTGCGTGGCCATCTGGCAAACCTTCGGCGAGGGGGCGCAGCCGGAGGAAATTGCGCAGTGGCGGCAGGACAACGCGTACTGGAGTCGCGCCGCGCAGCGCTGGATCGCGCCGCCCGACGGGCCGCTCGCCGGGATGAATCCGGTGAGCTGGGATGCCCGACGCGCCCGCACGCCGGCGCGCCGGCACCGCGGCGCGGTGCCGTTCGGCACCCGGGAGACCTATGCCGCGCTGCTGCCGCAGCAGGTCTCGACCATCCTGCGGGGCGGCTACACGCGCGTCTCGCCGGGCGTGCTGCCGGCGACATGCTTCGACGACGGCGGCGTGTTCGGCGGGCGCAACCTCCACGTCTTCGACATCGCGCTCTTCTGGCTCGACCTGCGCGAGAACGCGCGCCTGCGGCTGAACGCCTGGCGGTTGCGCCACGGCGCACGCGAGCCGCTGCTCGGCGCGACCGCGCGCGTGCAGGCACCGGTCGGAAGACCATGGCACCATCGGATCGCAGTCCGGAATCCGGTGGTGTCCTTCGAGGTCATGGGGCTGCCGCCGGGGCTGGCGCTGGATGCGCGGCGCGGCGTGATCCACGGCACCGTGTACGAGGCCGGTACTTTTGCGCTGCGAATCAGCGCCAGCAACGCCCACGGCAGCGACCACGCCGAGCTGGCGCTGGTGGTGATGGACGCCGGGCGCTGAGAAAGCGACCGGTTTCCCGGTCAGGCAAAGGTCTCGTTGAGCCAGTCCATCGAAACCGCCGCGGAAAACGCCAGGTTGCCCGATTGGCAGTGCCCCTCGGCACCTTCATCCTTGCCGAACAGGTGCCCGGTCGCGCGCGGCACCCGGGCCAGAAAGCGCCGGTACTGCGCTATCGGCTCGCGCCCCTCGCCTTCGCCCGCCAGCGCCAGCGAGGCGCAGCGCAGGCCGGCCAGCTCCTCGTCCCCGATCCGGAATGCCTGCAGCCGCCGGTAGGCGGCCTTGAAGCTGCCGCCGCCCACGCGCAGCATCAGGTTGCGCGACATCAGCCGCGTCTGGACGGGCATGATGTCTTCCGGAATCCGCTCGAGATCGGCCACGCCAAAGTCATCGGCATCGGGCATCCGCGCCGGATCGAAGCCCGCGAACGAGGTCATGTAGGCGTGCAGGTCCAGGATCGGGGAATTGGGGATCAGCGCGCGGATGCGCGGCTCGTGCACCGCGATGCGGGTGGCGAAATAGCCGCCGAAGCTGATGCCCATCAGCGCGATGCGCGCGCGATCCGTTTCCGCGCGGCCCAGAAGGTAGTCCACCGCGGGCGTGCCGACGCGCTCGAAGTCCGGCGCGAATTCCAGCCCCGGATGAAAGCGCAGCGTGTCCATCTGGCCCGGCCCGGTGAACAGCAGCACGCGGTAGCCGCGCTCCAGCGCCGCGCGGCCGTAGGCGAGCCAGGTTTCCTCCAGCGTGCCGTCGTAGCCGCTGATGATCATCAGCGTTTTGCCGGGTTCGGTTCCCACCTTGGCTGGCAGCAGATAGTAGGCCGGCAGGCCGAGGCTGCCGCAGGGCAGGGTGACTTCCTCGCAGTGGTGCCCACCGACGCGCATCGCGGCCAGAAAGCAGTCGCGGCTGGCCAACCCGTACTGCGCATGGCGCGGATCGTCGGCGGCGGCGTAGTACTCGGCCGCCCGCCAGCTGTTGCAGGCCACCAGCAAACCGTCGCGCGCGCTGATCGCATGCCCGCGCGCCGCGCGCCGCTCCGCGTCCGCTTGCTGGCGCGCCGCCGCGGCTGCAAACGCGTCGACCCAGCTTTGCGGATTGCCGTCTTCGATCTGCTGCGCCAGGCCCAGGCATTCGCCCAGCGCCGCGCCGCCGTAGCGGATCGCGCCGAGCTGCCGAAGAAGCTGGTACTCCATTTCCGGATTGGTGAATCCAGCGACCCGCAGCCGGCCTCGCTCCAGCGCCTCGTCCATATCCCGTTTCCCCTTCCCGCTCATGGTCGCGCCACGCTATCGCACCGCTGCGTCCATGAAATTGACGCAAGTCATTCTCAGACGCCCTGTCGCGATCAAGGTCGTTCCTGCATCGCGGCACAAACGCCCCGCGATATTCGGGGCCTATCCGACCACCCGCCACGCCCCCGGCGCGAGGCCGTCCAGCGCGTGGTGGCCGACGGCGAGGCGCACCAGCCGCAGGGTGGGATGGCCGACGGCGGCGGTCATGCGGCGCACCTGGCGGTTGCGGCCTTCGCTGATGGCTAGTTCGAGGAAGCTGTCCGGCACGCTCTTGCGGAAGCGCACGGGTGGATCACGCTTCCAGAGCCAGCCGGGTGCCTCCACGCGCCGCACGCGCGCGGGACGGGTGCGGCCGTCGTTGAGCGCGACGCCGGCGCGCAGCGCCTCCAGCGCGGCCTCGTCCGGTTCGCCTTCCACCTGTACCAGATAGGACTTTTCCTCGCGATGGCGCGGATCGGTGATGCGGTGCGCGAGGCCGCCGTCGTCGGTCAGCAGCAGCAGGCCTTCGGAGTCGAAGTCCAGCCGCCCGGCCGGATACACCCCCGGCGGCAGGCCGAAGCCGGCGAGCGTGGGGCGCGGCGGCTGGCTGCGGTCGGTGAACTGGCACAGCACGCCGTAGGGCTTGTTGAAGGCGATGAGCATCGGCACGCAGGCAGAAGACAATGCGTCACGATAGCGGGATTTGGCGCGAGACAGAGCTTGGCGGAAGCTCATTCGCAGGCAAGCCACCTCCAGCGACAGCAGTCGAGATCGATCGCCTCGCCGTGGGAAAATGCTGCAATGACTTCCGCGCCCATCTCCGCTCCCGCAGCCCGTCACCCGCTGCGCCGCCTGTTCCGTTACGCCCGACCGTACCGCCGCGATGCCGCGCTGGCGTCGCTGTACTCGGTGCTCAACAAGGTGTTCGACGTACTGCCCGAGGCGCTGATCGGCGTGGCGGTGGATATCGTCGTCAACCAGCGCGATTCCTTCCTCGCGCGCATGGGCGTGGCCGAGCCGCTGCACCAGCTGCTGCTGCTGACCGGCATCACGGTGCTGGTGTGGCTGTGCGAGTCCACGTTCGAATACCTCTATGCGCTCAAGTGGCGGCGGTTGGCGCAGGACCTGCAGCACGAGCTGCGGCTGGCGGCGTACTCGCACCTGCAGGCGCTGCCGCCGGATTTCGTCACCGATGCGCGCAGCGGTCGCCTGATGGCGGTACTCAACGAGGACGTGCACCAGATCGAGCGCTTCCTCAACACCGGGGCCAACGACCTGATCCAGGTGACGGTTTCGGCCAGCCTGATCGGCACGGTGTTCTTCCTGCTGACCGCGGATCTGGCCGCGCTCGCCTTCCTGCCGATCCCGCTGATCCTGGTCGGGGCGTTCTGGTTCCAGAAGAAGCTCGCGCCGCGCTATGCCGCCGCGCGCGAGGCCGCCGCCGCGGTTTCGGATCGGCTCAACAACAACCTCGCCGGCATCGCCACGATCAAGGCCTACACCGCCGAGGCGCAGGAGTTCGAGCGCGTGCGCGGGGTTTCGGACACCTACCGCGCGCGCAACGCCGAGGCGATCCGCTTCGCCGCCGCCATCACCCCGGTGATCCGCATGGCGGTGCTGGCGGGCTTCGTGGCGACGCTGCTCTACGGTGGCTGGAAGGCGCTGTCCGGGGAACTGGGCATCGGTGCCTATTCGGCGCTCGTGTTCCTGACCCAGCGCCTGCTGTGGCCGCTGACGCGGCTGGCCGACATGACCGACCTCTACCAGCGCGCCATGGCCTCGGTGAACCGGGTGATGGACCTCATCGACGCGCCGCTGCCGCCGCTGCCGAGTGGCAGCTTGCCCGAGCTGGTGCGCGGCGAAGTGCGCTTTGCGGACGTGCGGCTTTCCTACGATGCGCGGCGGGTGCTGCACGGCGTGGATCTCGCGATTCCCGCCGGCCACACCGTGGCCCTGGTCGGTCCGACGGGCGGCGGCAAGAGCAGCCTGCTGCGGCTGCTGCTTGGTTTTGTTGCGCCCGAATCGGGCCGCGTCTGCGTGGACGGCGTGGACATCGCCGGACTCGATCCGGCCCACCTGCGCCGCCACATCGGCTACGTGGCGCAGGATCCTTTCCTCACCGATGCCAGCATCGCCGACAACATCGCCTATGGCGATGCCGAACCCGATCGTGCGCGCATCGCGCGCGCCGCCGAGCTGGCGCAGGCGGCGGAATTCATCGCGGCGCTGCCGCAGGGCGTCGACAGCCCCGTGGGCGAGCGCGGCAGCCGGCTGTCCGGTGGCCAGCGCCAGCGCATCGCCATCGCCCGCGCGCTTTACCGCGATCCGGCCATCCTCGTGCTGGACGAGGCCACCTCGGCGGTCGACAACGAAACCGAGGCCGCGATCCAGTCCGCCCTGCGCGCGCTCACCGGCGAACGCACCACGCTGATCGTCGCGCACCGCCTTTCCACCGTGCGCCACGCCCACGCCATCCACGTGATGGAGGCCGGTCGCATCGTGGAATCGGGCAGCCACGACGAGCTCGTCGCCCGCGGCGGCACCTACGCCGCGCTGTGGCGGTTGCAGATGGGGGAAGGGTGAGCGTCGCGCGGACGTGGCGAAGCGTGGCGCGAGCCGTCACAGCCGCCGCGTCCGCTCGTCTAGAATGCCCACACCATTGTCGGGAGGCACGCACATGATCTTCATCTGGATACTGATGGCCTTTGTCGTCATCACGATCTTCCGCGGCGTGAAATCGGTGCCCCAGGGCTACGAATACACGGTGCAGCGCTTCGGCCGCTACACCCACACGCTGTCGCCGGGGCTGGGCTTCATCATCCCGTGGATCGACGCGATCGGCCGCAAGATGAACATGATGGAGCAGGTGCTCGACGTGCCCAGTCAGGACGTCATCACCAAGGACAACGCCGTGGTGAAGGTCGATGGCGTGGTGTTCTTCCAGGTGCTGGACGCAGCCAAGGCGGCCTACGAGGTGGCCGAGCTGGAAGTCGCCATCCTCAATCTCGTCATGACCAACATCCGCACCGTGCTGGGTGCGATGGACCTGGACGAATCGCTCTCCAAGCGCGACGAGATCAACTCGCGCCTGCTGGCGGTGGTCGATCAGGCCACCCACCCCTGGGGCGTGAAGGTCAACCGCATCGAGATCAAGGACATCCAGCCGCCGCGCGACCTGATCGATTCGATGGCGCGGCAGATGAAGGCAGAGCGCGAGAAGCGCGCCAACATTCTCGATGCCGAAGGCTTCCGCGCCGCCGCCATCCTCAAGGCCGAGGGCGAGAAGCAGGCCGTGGTGCTGGATGCCGAAGGCCGGCGCGAAGCCGCCTTCCGCGACGCCGAGGCGCGCGAGCGCCTGGCCGAAGCCGAGGCCAAGGCCACCACGATGGTGTCCGAGGCCATTGCCCAGGGCGACCTGCAGGCGATCAACTATTTCGTCGCGCAAAAGTACGTGGAGGCGCTCAAGGACTTCGCCCATTCGCCCAACCAGAAAACCCTGCTGCTGCCGATGGAAACCACCGGCGTGCTCGGCTCGCTGGCCGGCATCGTGGAGCTGACCCGCGCGGTCGGGCCGGACGCGCCGCCGCGCCCGCCGGCAGCCAAGGCCCCGCAGCGCGCCGTGTTCACCACCGATCCGCCGCCCGCGCCGAGGCCGCCGCAGCCGGCCCGGCCGCAGCCGCCGGCCGCGGGCTGAGGTGAGCCATGGACTGGGTGTCGTCTCCGTGGTTCTGGGCCGGCCTGGCGCTGGCGCTGTTCGCCGCCGAAGCGGTGCTGCCCGGCGCGTTCCTGCTGTGGCTGGGCTTCGCCGCCGCCGCCATGGCGCTGGTCGACTGGATCCTGCCGAGCCTGAGCCTCACCGCGCAGGCCATCCTGTTCGCCGTCCTGGCGATGCTGTCGGTGGGCCTGGGTTGGAAAGCACGCGGACGTCGCCAGCAGCGCAACGATGCGCCGCTGCTCAACCGCCGCTCCGCCCAGCTGGTGGGCCGCATCCTGCCGCTCACGCGGGCCATCGCCAACGGACGCGGCCAGGTCCACGCCGATGACGCCTACTGGGTGGTCGAAGGCCCGGACCTGCCGGAAGGTGCCAGCGTGCGCGTCGTCGCCGCTGAGGCCATGACCCTGCGCGTGGTGCCGGTGGATTGAGCGGCCGTGCGGCCGCTCAGCTTTCGCCGCGCTCGCGCGCCAGCGCGCGCCAGCCGATATCGCGGCGGTGGAATTCGCTGTTCCAGTGGATCGCGTCCACGCCCGCGTAGGCGCGCTGCTGCGCCTGCGCGACGCTGTCGCCCAGCGCGGTGACGCACAGCACCCGCCCGCCGCTGGCGATCACCCGGCCCTGCGCATCCAGCGCGGTGCCGGCGTGGAAGGCCTTGGCCTGAGCGGGTACGGCATCCAGACCTGAAATCACCTCGCCGGTGACGGGCGCTTCGGGATAGGGCCGCGAGGCCATCACCACGCCGACCGCGGCGCGTGGATCCCACTGCGCCGCCACGGCGTCGAGGCGGCCATCGATGCCCGCCTCGAGAAGGTCGACCAAATCCGAGGCCAGCCGCATCAGGATCGGCTGGGTTTCCGGATCGCCGAAGCGCGCGTTGAACTCGATCACCTTGGGCGCGCCGCTGGCGTCGATCATCAGCCCGGCGTAGAGGAAGCCGGTGAACGGCACGCCGTCGGCGGCCATGCCGGCCACGGTCGGCTCCACCACCGCGCGCATGATCCGCGCGTGGAGTTCCGGCGTGACCACCGGCGCGGGCGAATACGCGCCCATGCCGCCGGTGTTGGGGCCGGTGTCGCCGTCGCCCACGCGCTTGTGATCCTGGCTGGTGGCGAGCGGCAACGCGGTTTTGCCGTCCACCATCGAGATGAAGCTGGCCTCCTCGCCATCGAGGAACTCCTCGATCACCACCCGCGCGCCGGCGTCGCCGAAGGCGTTGCCGGAAAGCATGTCGCGCACCGCGGCCTCGGCCTCGGCCAGCGTCATCGCCACGATCACGCCCTTGCCGGCGGCCAGCCCGTCGGCCTTGATCACGATGGGTGCGCCCCCGCTCTTGATGGAAGCGGCGCGCACGTAGGCCAGCGCCGCGTCCACGTCGGTATGCACGGCGTAGAACGCGGTGGGAATCCCGTGCCGGGCGAGGAAATCCTTGGCGAACGCCTTGCTGCCTTCGAGCCGCGCGGCGGCGGCGGTCGGCCCGAAGATGCGCAACCCGGCGGCGCGGAAGCGGTCCACCACGCCCGCCACCAGCGGCCCTTCCGGCCCGACCACGGTCAGCGCCACGCCTTCGCGCTGCGCCAGCGCGAGCAGGCCGGCGAGATCGGTCGCCTTCACCGCCGCGTTACGGCATTTGGCCTCGGTCGCAGTGCCGGCGTTGCCCGGCGCGACGATGACCTCGGCCACGCGCGGCGACTGCGCCAGCTTCCACGCCAGCGCGTGTTCGCGCCCGCCCGAGCCGATGACGAGGATTTTCATGCGCTGGAACCCCTGGATGTCTGGTGCGTCGGAAAGGAATGGCCGCCAAGGTCGCGTCGCGGCCCGTGCCGCCATGGCCGAAACTTCGGCACCGCCATTGAACTTCGGCACCGCCATTGTAGGTCGGGGCTACGCCCCCGACGGAAGGTTTCAGCACGCCATAACGATAACGTCGGCCACGTAGGGCCGACCTACGCCCCCGACGGAAGCCTGAGATGTCTGGTGCGTCGGAAAAGAATGGCCGCCAAGAAGCCGCTCCGATCCCGTGCTGCATCTGCGCGCAAGTCGCCATCCGGCAGGAGCGGGCCTGCCTCCAAATGCTTGATGCCTGCGGAAAATGCCGAATAAACAAGGAATTGATGCGTTGCAGCAAACGGCTTTGGATGCCGTGCGGCAGGCGCTCGATGGCCTGCTTTCGGCGGGTGACGCCCTGCTTGTCTCGCTGGCCACCACCACCTATAGTCAGGGGTGCAAGCGTGCGTTCAGCGCACGTTGCGTTGACGCTAGCAAGTGAACACGCGGTAGTCCCTTGATTGAATCCCCGGCACGGATGAACCATGCGTAGCCTGGTCGATCAGGGGGGCTGGAAGGGGTCGCGCACGTTCGTTACCGGATGGCAACACCTTCGGCGGAGCCGCACGCCGCCTGGACTTGAAGACTCTTTGGGGAGTAATGGCATGAAAAACAGATTGATGACAGCCGTCGCGCTGGCGCTGCTGGGCGGAGGGCTCATTGCGGGCAGCTCCGCCTTTGCCGCAACGGGCGACACCGGAGCCTCGTTCGACAAGGTCACGTCGACCGCCGTGACGGCGCGCGAGTTCCATGAAGACTCGCTTGCAGCTACCGCGCCCAACGCGCCGGCAGCCATTGCGCCCTACTGCACGAACACCTACACCAGCGGCGTGGAACCGATCACGCTGGTGAAGATCAACGACATCGACAACGCCTCGGCCGCGAATGCCACCGTGGCGCACGAGGATTTCACGGCGGTGTTGGGAACGCTGCGTCCGGGTGCCCCGTACGCGGTCACGATGAAGTCCAATACGGGCGGCGCGTTTACACATGGCCACGCGCTTTATGTCGACTGGAACCAGAACGGCGTATTCACCGATCCCGGTGAGGGCTACTGGATCGGTACCATCAATGACTCCACAGGTACCGACACCAAGGAAGTCACGGCGTACATCACCGTTCCCGCCGGTGCCACGCTGGGTCCGACGCGCATGCGCGCAATGACGCGCTACAACGTCTCGGCACTCAGCGGCCTTCTGCCATGCAACACCGCGGGCTATGGCCAGTCTGAAGACTACACCGTGACCTTGGATCCGCTGGCTAGTGTTCCGCCCGCCCCGCCGTTGCTCACGGCGGATTTCGCGCCTGAACTTGGACCGGTACCGGCGAGCACGACGCTGACGCTGACGCTCAGCAATGCCACCGATGCCCTGGCAACGACAACAGCGGACTTCGTCACGAGCCTGCCCGCCGGCATGACGCTTGCGGCTGATGCCACGACGACCTGCGCAGGCTCGCTGACCGGAGCATCCGGTGGTGACACGATCACGCTTGCCACGGGTGCGACTCTTGCGCCGGGAACAAGCTGTGTCGTCAGCGCCAGCGTGGCCGTTGCCACGGCAGGAAGTTCCGTGGTGTCCTCGGGACCGCTTACCACGGCAGAGGGCAGCGTTTCCGCTGTTGCCACGTTCTTTGGCTGGGATGACAGTGGCTCCACCGGGGTGGCTACCGGCTTCGAGTCGCCGTTCACGATCGGCGCCATCAATGGACAGCAGAGTTGGTACGCAAACAGTACGGCCAATGTCATTTCCAGTGTCAATCCGGCCAACGGTTCCCAGCACTACCGTCTGACCTCCACGACCTCTGGCGGTGCGTTCGCTTTGTCTCCGAACTTCGCGGCGGGAACCACGCGCTACATTTCGGCCAGCGCGAACATCCGCATCAGTGACGCAGGTGCCTACCTCGAGTTTACGCCGCAGGATCCGGCAAACGCGGCAGTGACTACTCGTATCCGCTTTAGTGGTGCCGCCTCTCGCGACATCCAGACGGTGGACTGGTCTGCTTCGTCGTATGTGCCGACAGGCGAGACCTGGCCATTGGATACGTATTTCGAGATCAAGCTGCTTGTCGACCGCGCGACCGACAACGTTCGCATCTGCAAGGATGGCACGCAGATTTACGAAACCACGAACGGCAGTGGAACCACGGGCTTCAACAATGTCGAGAACTTTGTCCTGTCGCAGACCTCTGGCACGGGCCAGACGGCAGCCCGGACTTACGATGTCGACGACTTGGACGTGAGTTACACCCCGTCATACGAGTGTGACGGCTCGCTGCCACCCGTCACCCACACCGTGACCCCCAGCGTTGGCACGCCTTCGGGCTCGATCTCGCCGAACACGGCGCAGACGGTGGTCGATGGAGCCACCGCCACCTTCACGCTGGCGGCCGACACCGGCTACGAGATCGACAACGTCGGCGGCACCTGCGGCGGCACGCTCGATGCCGGCACCTCCGTCTACACCACGGCCGCGGTCATCGCGGACTGCACCGTCGTCGCCAACTTCAAGGCGCTTCCCGTCACCCACACCGTCACCCCCAGCGTCGGCACGCCCTCGGGTGCGATTTCGCCGAACACGGCGCAGACGGTGAACGACGGCGATGCCATCGTCTTCACGCTGACGCCCGACGCGGGCTTCGAGATCGACAACGTCGGCGGCACCTGCGGCGGCACGCTCGCGAGCGGCACGTTCACGACCGCAGCGGTCACGGCGGACTGCACCGTCATCGCCAACTTCAAGGCGGTGCCGGCTTCGACCCATGTGCGCATCAGCCAGATTTATGGCGGCGGCGGCAATACTGGCGCTACCTTCAACGCCAAGTACGTCGAGCTGTTCAACCCCGGCAGCAGCGCCGTCGCGCTCACCGGCATGTCGGTGCAGTATGCGAGTCCCGCAGGCACCAACTGGTCCGGCAGGGTGAACCTGACGGGCACGATCGGCGCGCACAGCTATTTCCTGGTTCAACTCGGTTCGGGTGCCAATGGCGCGCCCATGCCGGTGACGCCTGATCAGACCTCTACAAGCTTTAGCCCGGGTGGCACGAACGGCAATCTCGCGCTGGCCAATGTCACCACCGCACTGGCCTGTCAGAAGGCCGCGTGTGCGAGCGACCCGCAGGTCGTCGATCTGGTTGGCTTCGGTACCGGCGAGGCTTTTGAGGGCACCGCTGCGGCACCCGCTACGAGTGCGACGCTGGCGGCGTTCCGCGCCGGCGATGGCTGTATCGACACCAACGACAACGCGGCCGACTTCATTACGGCAACTCCCGCACCGCGCAACTCCGCCTCGCCGGCCAATACCTGCGGCGCGCCGCCGGTCACGCATACCGTCACCCCCAGCGTCGGCACGCCTTCGGGCGCGATCTCGCCGAACACGGCGCAGACGGTGAACGACGGCGACACCGCCGCCTTCACGCTGACGCCTGATGCGGGCTTCGAGATCGACGCCGTCGGCGGCACCTGCGGCGGCACGCTCGATTCCGGCACGTCCGTCTACACCACCGCCGCGGTCACCGCGGACTGCACCGTCATCGCCGACTTCAAGGCGATCGTGGTGCCGGGCGACCCGATCATCGACGTCACTCCAGCCAGCCTCAGCGCCTCGCAGGAAACCAACCAGACCACGACCCAGACGCTCCTGATCGAGAACCTCGGCGGCAGCGATCTGAACTGGGGCATCGAGGAAGGCCTGCCGCGCGGCACCGGCACCGGCACGGCCGAGCGCATGTCTCCGCGCCTCGCCACGCCGCGCCAGCCCGCACCGCGCGACTGGGCCCTGGCACCGATGGCCGAAGTCGTTCAGGACGGCGGCTTCGAGGCGGGCGATCCGAATCCCTTCTGGACGGTCGCTTCGCTGAATTTCGGCAGCCCGCTGTGCACCGCCGCGCTCTGCGGTACCGGCGGGGGCCTCGGCCCGCGCACGGGTACGTGGTGGACCTGGCTCGGCGGCATCGCCGCCGTCGAGACGGCCTCCGTGCAGCAGGATCTGACGATCAGCGCGGGCGGTCCTGCCACCCTCAGCTTCTGGCTGAACGTGTCGGCCACGAGCGGTGATGCCTCGGATTACATGGCGGTCCTGATCGACAGCAACGAGGTGTTCCGCGTGACGGCCGACAATGTGGCTGCCTACGCATCGGGCTACGCTCAGGTGGTCATCGACGTTTCGGCCTATGCCGACGACGCCGTGCACACCCTGAAGTTCGATTCCTCGTTCGCCGGGACGGATGTCACCAATTTCATGGTGGACGACGTCTCGCTCGACGCCGGCGCGCCGCCGGTCTCCGGCTGCACCGCGGGCGACATCCTGCCGTGGGCCAGCGTCGATACCGGCAGCGGCACGATTGCCGCCGGCGGCAACGCCACGGTGACGGTGACGTTCGATTCCACCGGTCTGGCGGTCGGCACCTACAGCGGCCTCCTGTGCGTCAACAGCAACGACCCGGTGAATCCGCAGGTCGAGGTGCCGGTCGAACTGACGGTGGCCCCGCCCGCCGGCGGCCTGGTCTGCTTCTCGCAGAGCCATTCCGTTGCCCAGACCTTCGACGGCACCTATGTGCGCTGGGAAGACAACACCTTCAGCGACACCGGATCGATCACGGGCTCGAACTTCAACCCGTATGGCGCCACTCAGCTTTCCTTCTTCTGGCCCAACTCCTCGACCGGAAACGCGGGCGTCGCATCGGCCACCACCGGCGGTACCTGGCTGGTGCTGAACCCGGGTGACACCGTGGGCCCGGCGTCGACCTTCAACACTGCCACCACGGGTGCCACCAACTGGCGCGCCGGAGCCGACGGTTATCTCGGCTTCCGGTTCGCCTGCTCGACCGCCAGCGCCTGCTACGGCTACGCGCACATGACCACGGTGGCCCCGGACGGCTATCCGGCCGTCATCGGCGACTACTGCTTCGACAGTACCGGTGCGGCGATCACCATTCCGGGCGGCATTCCCAGGCACACGGTCACCCCGAGCGTCGGCAGCCCGAGCGGCACCATCACCCCGGACACCCCGCAGCTTGTGGACGAGGGCACCACGGCGGCGTTCACGCTGAGCCCCGCGCTGGGCTACCACATCCTGGATGTCACCGGCACCTGCGGCGGCACCCTGGCGGGCAACACCTTCACCACGGATGCGGTGATGGCGGACTGCACGGTCGTGGCCAACTTCGAGATCAACGCGGCGGGTACCGATCCGGTCATCGGGGTCACCCCGGCGGCGGGCTTCAGCGTCTCGCAGAACACGAACCAGACGACCACCGACACGCTCACCATCGGAAACAGCGGTGGCGGCGACCTGAACTGGACGATCAAGGAAGAAAACCTGCCGCGTCCGCTGTCGGCCATGCCGGTGGTGGAGCGCGTGCAGCAGGCGGCCCAGGAACGGGTGGGCGCGGCGGTGCGCGGCAGCGCGCCGGCGCAGGGCGATGCGGTGAAGCTGCTCCTGCCGCAGGCTCCGGAGGCGGTACTGCATGACAACGGTCCGCTGACCACCAACGCCGGTGCAGGCGCGGGCGGTGCCGACGCCAGTGCGCTGCAGACCGCAGTGGGCAATACCGGCTACGGCTCCAATGTCAGCGTGTCCGGCGGCTTCCGCGTCGCGGATGACTTCGCGGTTCCCGCGGGCGGCTGGATGGTCGATGCGATCACCGTATTCGCCTACCAGACCGGCTCGACCACGACCTCCACGATGAATGCAGCCAACCTGCGCATCTGGGACGGTGTGCCGGGTGCCGCGGGCAGCAACATCGTGTTCGGCGACACCACCACCAACCGCCTGGCGGCCACCGCGTTCAGCGGCATCTATCGCACGCTCGATACGGACCTCACCAACGCCGATCGCCCGATCATGTCGGTCGACATCAGCGTGGGCGCGATCCTGCCCGAGGGAACCTACTGGGTCGACTGGCAGCTCGGCGGCTCGCTGGCTTCCGGTCCGTGGGCACCGGCGGTGACGCTGTCTGGCCAGACCGGCAAGCCGGGTGCCAACGCCCTGCAGTGGGACGGTACGGCCTGGGTGGCGGCAACGGATGGCGGTTCGATGGCTGCGCAGGACTACCCGTTCCAGGTCAACGGAACCCCTGCGGGCGGTGCCCCGGCCTGCACCTACCTGTCGAGCATCCCGTGGCTGTCCGCCAGCCCGGCGACCGGCACCACCGCGGCTGCCGGCAGCACGGCGGTGACCATGACGTTCGATTCCACCGGTGTGGCCATCGGCAGCTACGCGGGCAACATCTGCGTGGAAAGCAATGACCCGGCCAACCCGATGGTGGCCGTGCCCGTGGCGCTGGACGTCGTGCCCGTGGGTGCCACCTTCACGGTGACCCCGAGCGTCGGTGCCGGCAACGGCGCGATCTCGCCGAGCACCGCCGTCATCGTGGACGAGAACGGCACCACCGCGTTCACGCTCACCCCGGGTGCCGGCTACCAGCTCGGCACCGTCGGCGGCACCTGCGGCGGCACCCTGGCCGGCAACGTGTTCACCACGGCTCCGGTCACGGCCGATTGCTCGGTGATCGCGAACTTCGACGCGATCTTCCCGGCACCGTACTGCAACGTCGCCTTCCCGAGCGCCGTGGAGCCGATCAGCCGCGTGGTGTTCACCGGCATCGACAACCCGAGCGACCCGACCGTGGGCGGCAGCCCGGCGCTGGAGAACTTCCTCTCCGTGACCGGCGGCGTGGTGTCGCTGGATGGTCTGTACGACATCGCGGTCGAAGGCAACACGGGCGGCAACTACACCACCAAGGTGCGCGCCTACATCGACTGGAACCAGAACGGTTCGTTCGCCGATGCGGGCGAGATGTACAACCTCAGCGACCTGGTGAACTCCACCGGTGCCGACGGCAAGCAGGCGACCGGCAGCATCGTGGTTCCGGCCACGGCGACGCTCGGCACGACCCGCATGCGCGTGATCAAGAAGTTCAATACCGCGGCCGATCCCTGCAACACGGCCGGTTACGGCCAGGCCGAGGATTACACCCTCACGGTCAACAACGACCCGCTGCCGCAGCCTGAAGCCCAGGTGTCGCCGATCTCCCTGAGCCTCACGGCGCAGGTCGGCACGTCCGACACCGGGACGCTGACGGTGAGCAACGTGGGTCCTGGCCGACTGACCTTCAACATCACCCGCGCGCTGCCCGAAGCACAGGGCACGCCGGAGTCGATGCGCGGCGAGTCGGTGACGCGCGCCACGGTCGAGTCTCTGGCCGCACGCGCCGCCAAGCTCGGCAGCACCCTGCCGTTCGCGGTGCAGGACGACCTCATCGGTGCCTACGCCCGCGGCGGTGACCTGCCGCAGCTCGGCAACGCCATCCTGGCCAACGACCCGCTCTGCGACGTCGGCACGCCGGGCCTGGTGGTGCACGACGGCAACGGCGCGCCGGACAACGGCTACGGCTGGAATACGACCGCGGGTACCGATGCCAAGATCGTGGACAAGTTCACCCCGTCCGCGTATCCGGCCAGCTACAGCACGGTCTGCGTCTCGCTTCTGACCAATGCCGGGCTGACCAGCGCGCCGGTGCAGGTGGTGGTGTTCGCCGATGACGGTGCCGGTGGTGCGCCGGGTACTGAGCTGGGTCGCGTCAGCGCCACGGCCAACAACATCAGCAGCGCACTGGATCAGTCGTTCCAAGCGATCGACATCTCCGGCATGGGGCTGAACATCGCCAGCGGCAGCGTCTACATCGGCCTGGAGTGGAATGCCGAGACGGTCAGCGGGCTGTATCTGGCTTCGGACGAAACCACGGCGGTCGATGCCGGCGGCTATTCGTACAGCGGCGGTGCCTGGGGCGCGACGGCGGACGGTTTCCCGGACTACAAGTCGATGTTCATCCGCGCGATCGAAGTGGCGGCAGGCCCGCCGGGCACCGGCTGCGGTTCGCCGAGCGCCATCTCGTGGCTGTCGGCGGCGCCGCTGAGCGGCACCATCAACGGCCCGGGCAGCGTGGCGGTCACGGTCACGGCGAATGCGGCGAGCCTCGCGGTGGGAACCCACCAGGCCCTGCTGTGCGTCAACACCAACGACCTGGCTGCGCCGCAGTTCGAGATTCCGGTGACCTTCACGGTGACCCCGCTGCCGCCGGCGATCTTCTCCGATGGCTTCGAGGGCGATGATCCGCCGGTCGATCCGAACATCGTGACGGGCATGATCAACCTGCCCGTCGCGCTGGGCGATGGCGACGGTCTCACGATGGACTTCGCCGCCGGCCTCTGGGGCACCTACGACCCGGGTCGCAGTGACAACGTCAATCTGTATGACTACGGCGACGGTACCTTGTCCGTCTACTGGTACGGCGACGTGTTCACGGGCGTGGGCGGCGTGGTCGATGGCGGTGGCACCGAGTTCGCCGTGCTCGGCAGCGGTGCCACGGTGGGCCCGGCGTCCACCATCAGCGCCGCGTCCCTGAAGCTGGTGAATTGGGTCGGCGGAGTCGATGGTTACCTCGGCTTTGCCTTCATCAACTCCTCCACCAGCCAGGTGAACTACGGCTACATCAGAATGACGACCGTCTCGCCCGGCGGCCTGCCCGCGCAGGTGCTGGAATACGGCTACAACAGCGCCGGTGCCGCGATCACGATTCCCTGATCGGCACCCGACAGGCAACACCTTTCGAGGCCTCCCTTCCGGGAGGCCTCTTTTTTGGTGCGAAAGCCTGAATTGCCCGGAGCGCGGGCGGCCTCACCCGCGTCGCGTTGCCGCCGCCCGAGGTGCCGGGTCGAATTCGAGCAGGACGGAGCCCGCGCAGCGGATCCCGCCGGAATCCTGTCGCAATCGGCCCATGGCCCGTGCCGGCCATGTCGCGACCGGACCATGCCGCGACGGATACCCGTCGCGATGGCCCCAGGCCACGACCGATCCCCGCCGCGTCGCGACGGCAGGGCAGCCCGCGCCGTCATCCCGCAATCGCGCAGCGATGTCCGGGATCCATCCTGATCTGCGTTGAATCCGGAAAGTGCCGGGTCGCCGAAGCGCGGCCTTGCGCCGGCTCAGCCCTCGCCCATGCGCGCGGGCAGTTCCACGGCGTGCTGCACTTCGTCGACCAGGCTGCGCAGCGTCCGCTCCAGCAGCCGGCTGTCGTCGATGACCAGCGCGCGGCCGGCCTGCAGGTCCATCGCCAGCGCCTCGGGCGAGGACTCGCGCAGCCGCACGCCGTTGCGGTTCACGAACAGGCCGTGGCCGGTGTAGGGGCTGGTCCAGCACAGCTTGCCGCGTTCCATCTCGAATTCTCCCGCCTGCATGGCGCGGAACTCGATCCAGGTGCCGACCGGCAGCGAGCGCACCAGGCCGAGGGTGTCGGCATCCGGCTCGGGGCGGGTGGAAAGCTCATCGGTGAGGGATTCGCGCCACTGCGCGCTGAAGTCCGCCTGCGCCAGGCCCGGATCGGCCTCGTACATCACATCGGGCGCATCGTCGCCGCGCATCTGGGTGTCCAGGTAGTCCTGCAGTCGCGCGACCAGGGACTGGATCTCGCTCTCGTACTGCGTGACGCCGGTCAGGCCCTGGCGAAGCTGGTCGGGCAGGCACTCGCGCGCGCGGGCGAGGCGGACCGGGTCGGTGCGCAAGGCGCTGGGATCATCGGCCCACAACAGTTCTTCGACGAACGCGATCGCCTCGCCAAACGCCGCGCTGGTTTCGCCCTGCCGCAGCCAGAGCAGCGCCAGATGATTGGACCACGGCCCGCGCAGCAGCTGGCGTACCCACGGGATCGGCTCGTGTCGTTCGAGCTCGTGCTCGAACAGGGTGGCAACGCGGTTGCGCGCCAGCGTGAGGCGCTCGCGCCCGAGCACCGTTTCGATGGCGCGCTGCTCGGCGATGTCGGCGCGGCGACGGTGCGCGTCCTCGAACTGGCGCAGCGCATCGATGCCGCCGCCGAATTCGATCGGCTGACCGCTGGCGTGGTGCGAGGCGAGCTTCTCGACGATCACGGCGACCTGCTTGATCAGGTTTTCGCCGGCGTCGGCGGCGGGACACCAGCCGATCGCGGCCGTCGCCAGCTCGTCCAGAAGCTCGCGCGCCGGGTGACTCTCGGCGTGGAGCAGCCCCGGATCGGCCAGCGCCGTGCGCAGGAACGGAACGTGCAGGCGCGACAGCAGGCGCTGCATCGGCCCGGGCAGATTCGGGTCGCTGCGCACGCGCGCGAACAGCAGGCTGACGAGGTCGATGATGTCCTCGTGCTCGCTGGAAAGCACCGCGCCCTCCTGGCCGCTCACAAGGCGCGCCGAGGTGACCAGGTGGGCCTTGAAGGTCAGCGGATCGCCTTCGAAGGTCCAAAGCCGGTCGAGCGCGACGTCAAGTGCGCCGACGCTCAGCGGCTGCGCTTGTTGGGTATCCGTGCCGGCATCGGCGGCCGCCATCGCGCGGGCGCGCAGCAGCCGGTGCAGTTCGCGCAGGCGCGCGTCGTTGCCGTCCGGCACGGTGCCCGGCGGCCGGGGTGCCGGCCGCGACGCGGGAACCGGCGGCGCGCCCGGCTCCGGGATGCGGTGGCGCGCGCTGCGCCGCGCCGGCCGGGTGACGCGCGGGTGCGCCGAAGGTTCGCTCTCGGACAGGTCCGGCAGGATGCCGCCCTCGGCCAGAATGCGGTTGAGGCGGGAATAGAGGCCCGGAAGGGCGCGCAGGACGTGCTGGCCGAAGAGGCCGAACGTGATCAGGCGGATTTCGATGTGGAGTTCGAGCGGCTCGATGGCCTCGCGGAACAGGCGGCTCAGGCCGCGCGGCGAAATCGCACTGTCCTGCGGATTCCCGGGAGCGGCAACGCCCGACAGATTGGCCAGCCGGGCCAGCAGCACCTCCAGCGGGCGCGCCAGGCGTTCGGACAGGCGCTGGACGAGGCTCTCCAGGGCCATCGTCTCTTCCTGCTCGTCCTTGTCCACCAGGCGCAGCGGTCCGGTCTGGACGCCAGCCTGCGGTGCCGTGTCGCTGGAAACCAGCAGGATGTCGGCCGCTTCGAGGAAGCCGGTCTCCACCTGCACCCGCTCGCTGCGCAGCACCCGCAGCGCGTCGAAGTAGATCTGCTGCTGCGCACTCGAGCGGCTGCGCCCGGCGAGGTCGAAAAGGTGCGCGTCCAGTTCGTCCAGCAGATCGTGAAGCGGCTGCGCCAGATGCTCCTGGATCTGCTCGCGCAGGCGCGTCGGGAGGATGGCGCGAGCGTCGGCGGCGGTCATCTGGCGCTGTCGTCCGCGGTTCCGGGCGGCAGCATCAGCGCTTCGCTCGCGAGCATGACCGGGATGCCCTCGTTGATGCGATAGACCCGATCCGCATTCGCCGTGATGAGCGCGGCGCGAAGTGCCTCGCGCGCGGCGCTGCCGTCGTCGCGGTGCGCCGTACCTGCGGAGATCGCCAGATTCACTGCGGCCAGCCGCTGCGGGTCCAGCTCGCGCAGCGCCTGCCCGGAGGCCGGACAGCGCAGGATTTCGACAAGTCGGGGGTCGAGGGCCAAGGCCGGAACTCCAGGAACTGCGCAAGGATTCTGTCAGCGCGGTGCAGACACTACAATACGCGCTCGACTCGCCACGGACCAATTGGATGAGCCAGACGTTGCTGCAAGCGCAGGTGGGCCTGGTGATGGGCTCGCGCTCGGACTGGGAAACGATGTGCCATGCCGCCGCGCAGCTCGAAGCGCTGGACATCACCTTCGAGCGCGAAGTGGTGTCGGCCCATCGCACGCCCGAGCGCCTGTTCGAGTACGCCCGCACGGCGCGTGAGCGCGGTCTGAAGGCGATCATCGCGGGAGCCGGCGGTGCCGCCCACCTGCCGGGAATGCTGGCCTCGCTGACGCCGCTGCCTGTGCTCGGCGTGCCGGTGCAGTCGCGGGTGCTCAACGGGATGGACTCGCTGCTATCCATCGTGCAGATGCCGGCCGGCGTGCCGGTCGCCACCTTCGCCATCGGTCGCGCCGGAGCCGTCAACGCGGCGCTGTTCGCCGCCGCGCTTCTGGCCGCAGGCGATGCGCGCGTGCGCGAGGCGCTCGATGCGTTCCGCGCGGCGCAGACGGCGCGGGTGCGCGCGCACCCGGATCCGGCGCACTCATGACCCACGCGGGCACAGCCTCGACCGTCGGCATTCTGGGCGGCGGCCAGCTGGCGCGCATGATGGTGCTGGCCGGGCTGCCGCTGGGGCTGCGCTTTGCGCTGCTCGATCCCGCGCCCGACGCCTGTGCCGGGCAGGCCGCACCGCTGCGCGTGGCGGCCTGGGACGATGCGGACGCCCTGGCGCGGTTCGCCGACGGCATCGACCTTGCCACCTTCGACTTCGAGAACGTGCCTGCCGCCAGCCTCGACCTGCTGGCCGCGCGGGTGCCCGCGCATCCCGGGCGCGACGCGCTGGCCACGGCGCAGGATCGGCTCGTGGAAAAAACCCGCTTCAATGCGCTGGGCATCCCCACGCCCGGCTTCATGGCGGTGGATGATCGCGCCGGGCTAGCCGCCGCCGCGCGTTCGCTCGGCCTTCCCGCCATCCTCAAGACCCGTCGCTTCGGCTACGACGGCAAGGGCCAGTTCCGCCTGCGCGGCGAAGCCGACCTCGATGCCGCCTGGGCCGCGCTGGGCGATCAGGCAGCGTCGGTCGGCCTCATCCTCGAAGCTTTCGTGCCGTTTCGCCGCGAGCTGTCCGTGGTCGCGGTGCGGGCGCGGTCCGGCGAATTCGCCGCCTGGCCGATCACCGAGAACTGGCATGTCGACGGCGTGCTCTCGGCCAGCCTGGCGCCGGCCGAGGTTTCGCCGGGGCAGGAGGCCGAGGCCATCGGCCACGCCCGCCGCCTGGCCGAATCGCTCGGCTACGTCGGCGTGTTCGCACTGGAGCTGTTCGATGCGGGCGAGCGCCTGCTCGCCAACGAGATGGCTCCGCGCGTGCACAATTCCGGACACTGGACGATCGAAGGCGCGCGCACCTCGCAGTTCGAGAACCACCTGCGCGCCGTGCTCGGCTGGCCGCTGGGCGATACCGGCGCGCGCGGGGTGTCGTGCCTGCTGAACTTCCTCGGCCGGATGCCGGATGCGGGGACCGCGCTCGCCGTGCCGGGCCTGCACCTGCACGACTACGGCAAGGCACCGCGCGCCGGGCGCAAGGTCGGCCATGCGACGCTGTGCGCGTCGTCGCCAGCCGAGCTTGCCGATCGCCTGGAGCACGCCGGGCGCGCGCTGGATCGCGCCGCGCAGGTGGCACCGGTGCTGGCGCGACTGCGCCACGCGCCATAGCGCCGGCATCGGCGCGCGCGGCGCGATCCATACGCCCATGTCTTGATGCGCCACGACGTGCGGGGCGCAGAACCGCGCTGCTAAACTGGGTGGTGCTGTCCAGCAGCAGGCGCGCCGAAGCGGGCCGCGCCAGCGTTCCAATCTCTTTCCAGAGGCACTCGCCCATGAACACTGCAACCCAGGCCGCCGCCGGCATCCCGACGGTGAAGCTCCTGATCGACGGCGCGTTCGTCGATTCCCGCACCTCCGAATGGCGCGATGTCGTCAATCCGGCCACCCAGGACGTGCTGGCGCGCGTGCCCTTCGCCACGACGGCGGAGGTGGATGCGGCGGTAGCCGCGGCCAAGGAAGCCTTCAAGACCTGGCGCAAGACCCCGATCAGCACGCGGGCGCGCATCTTCCTCAAGTACCAGCAGTTGATCCGCGAACACATGCAGGAGCTCGCGGCGATCCTCACCGCCGAGCAGGGCAAGACCCTGCCCGATGCCGAGGGCGACGTGTTCCGCGGGCTGGAAGTGGTGGAGCACGCCGCCGGCATCGGCAACCTGCAGTTGGGCGAACTGGCCAACAACGTCGCCAACGGCGTGGACACCTACACCCTGCTGCAGCCGCTGGGCGTGTGCGCCGGCATCACCCCGTTCAACTTCCCCGCGATGATCCCGCTGTGGATGTTCCCGATGGCGATCGCCACCGGCAACACCTTCGTGCTCAAGCCCTCCGAACAGGACCCGATGGTGACCATGCGCCTGGTCGAACTGGCGCTGGAAGCCGGCATCCCCAAGGGCGTGCTCAACGTGGTGCACGGTGGCCCGGACGTGGTCAACGCGATCTGCGACCACCCCGACATCAAGGCCGTTTCCTTCGTCGGCTCCACGAAAGTGGGCACGCACGTCTACCAGCGCGCCGCGCTCGCCGGCAAGCGCGCGCAGTGCATGATGGGTGCCAAGAACCACGCCGTGGTGCTGCCCGACGCCAACAAGGAGCAGTCCCTCAATGCCATGGTGGGCGCGGCCTTCGGTGCCGCCGGCCAGCGCTGCATGGCGGCCTCGACCCTGGTGCTGGTGGGCGAGGCGCGCAGCTGGATTCCCGATCTGGTGGAAAAGGCCAGGGCGCTCAAGGTCAATGCCGGTACCGAGGCCGGTACGGATGTCGGCCCGGTGATTTCCTGCACCGCCCGTTCGCGCATCGAGGGCATGATCGCCTCGGGTGTCGACGAGGGCGCGCGGCTGGTGCTCGACGGGCGCAACCCGGCCATTCCCGGTTTCGAGAAGGGCAACTTCGTCGGTCCGACCATCTTCGCCGGCGTGAAGCCGGGGATGCGCATCTACGACGAGGAAATCTTCGGGCCGGTGCTGGTGATCCTCGAAGTGGACACGCTGGATGACGCCATCGCGCTGGTCAACGCCAATCCCAACGGCAACGGTACCGCGGTGTTCACCCAGTCCGGCTGGGCCGCGCGCAGGTTCCAGGAAGAGATCGACGTCGGCCAGGTCGGCATCAACCTGCCGATCCCGGTGCCGGTGCCGTACTTTTCTTTTACCGGCTCGCGCGCCTCCAAGCTCGGCGATCTTGGTCCCTACGGCAAGCAGGTCGTGGCCTTCTACACCCAGACCAAGACCGTGATCGCGCGCTGGTTCGACGAGGAAACCGCCGCGCACGGCGTCAACACCACCATTTCGCTGAAGTGAGGCGCGCGTGGATCTGGAACTGAACGAGGAACAGCAGGCCTTCCGCGACGCCGCGCGCGAGTTCGCGCAGGCGCGCATGGCGCCGTTTGCGGCGCAGTGGGATGCCGAGCACCATTTCCCGCGCGACGTGATCGCGGCCGGCGGCGAGCTGGGCTTCTGCGGCCTCTACGCCAATCCCGACATCGGCGGCCTGGGTGTCTCGCGCCTGTCGGCCGCGATGGTGTTCGAGGAGCTGGCCGCGGCCTGCCCGTCGACCGCCGCCTATTTCACCATCCACAACATGGCCACCTGGATGCTGGGCCAGTGGGGCACGGCCGAGGTCAAGGCCGAGTGGGGCGAGGCGCTGACCTCGGGCCGCAAGCTCGGCTCCTACTGCCTGACCGAGCCGGGTTCGGGTTCGGACGCGGCTTCGCTCAAGACCCGCGCCGTGCGCGAGGGCGACGGCTATCTCATCAGCGGCAGCAAGGCCTTCATTTCCGGTGGCGGCCACAGCGATCTTCTGGTCGTGATGGCGCGCACCGGGCAGGACGGCCCGAAGGGCATCAGCGCCTTCGCGGTGCCAGCCGACGCGCCCGGCATCACCTATGGCCGTCAGGAAGAAAAGATGGGCTGGCACAGCCAGCCGACCTGCGGCATCACCTTCGAGAACGTGCGCGTGCCGCTGGCCAGTCGCCTGGGCGAAGAAGGCGAGGGTTTCGTCGTCGCGATGAAGGGCCTGGACGGCGGCCGCATCAACATCGCCTCCTGCTCGCTGGGCGGGGCGCAGGCCGCGCTCGACCAGGCGCGCAGGTACCTGGGCGAACGCCGCCAGTTCGGCAAGGCACTGGCCGAGTTCCAGGCGCTGCAGTTCCGCGTGGCCGACATGGCGACCAACCTTGTGGCCTCGCGCCAGATGGTGCACAGCGCCGCCGCCAAACTCGACGCCGGCAGTGCCGACGCCAGCGCCTGGTGCGCGATGGCCAAGCGCTTCGCCACCGACACCTGCTTCGCGCTCGTGGACGACGCGCTGCAGTTGCACGGCGGCTACGGCTACACCCGCGAATTTCCGCTCGAGCGCCTGCTGCGCGACCTGCGCGTGCACCGCATCCTGGAAGGCACCAACGAGGTCATGCGCCTGATCGTCTCGCGCCGCCTGCTCGGATCGGATCGGGAATTGCGATGAGCGCGTCGGCCCTGTTCGAGGAGCGCGCCGCCGGCGCGCACCGCATCGGCATCGCTACGCTCAATGCGCCGGCGACGCTCAACGGACTGTCGCTGGAAATGGTCGATGCGCTGTCCGCGCGGCTCGACGCCTGGGCCGCGGACGCCGGCATCGCGCTGGTGCTGCTGCGCGGGGCGGGCGAAAAGGCGTTCTGCGCCGGCGGCGACCTGCACGCGCTCTACGCCGGGATGCGCGAAGCGGGCGTGGGCGGAGGTGCCCGCGTGGACCCGCTGGCGATTTCCGCCGCGCGCGGATTCTTCGAGCGCGAATACCGCCTCGACTACCGCATCCACGCCTATCCCAAGCCGATCCTGTGCTGGGGACAGGGCATCGTCATGGGTGGCGGCATCGGCCTGATGGCGGGCGCGAGCCACCGGGTGGTGACCGAAACTTCGCGCCTGGCGATGCCGGAAATCGGCATCGGGCTGTTTCCCGATGTCGGCGGTACCTGGATGCTGGCGCGCGCGCCGGGTGCGACCGGGCGCTTTCTCGCGCTCACCGGAGCCAGCATCGACGCCGCCGATGCGATCCACGCCGGCTTTGCCGACCACGCCGTCGCGGGCGCGCGCTACGAGGAGCTGCTCGATGCGCTGGCCGCGACACAGTGGCACGCGGATGCGGGCGTGAACGCCGCGCGGCTCGACGCCCTGCTGCGCGACTTCGCACTGGAGGGACTTGCGCCCGGCCCGCTGCAGCGCCTGCGCGCGCAGATCGATGCCAGCTGCGCCGGGCACTCGCTGGACGCGGCCGTCGCGGCCATCGCCGAAACCGCCTGCGATGATCCCTGGTGGCAGAGGGCGCAGGCGGCGCTGGATCGCGGCTGTCCGTCCTCGATCCGCCTGTCCTGGGAAATCCAGCGCCGCGCCAGCCGCCTGTCGCTGGCGGAAATCTTCCGGCTCGAACTCATCGCAGCACTCGCCTGCGCGGCGCACGGCGATTTCTTCGAGGGCATCCGCGCGCTGCTGATCGACAAGGACAAGGCTCCGCGCTGGAATCCGGCGACGCTGGCCGACACCGCCGGGGACTTCATCGAAACCTTCTTCACCGCGCCTTGGCCGGTCGGCGGCCATCCGCTGGCCGATCTGGGCGAGGACGATCCGCAGCGCGAGGCGTTGCGCTGAGAAAAAACGTCGGGGACGTAGCCCCGACCTACCAACCCTCTTCCCCGCGCGGGGGATGGGGGAGTTCGCAGGTCGGGGCTGCGCCCCCGACGCCGCGCGGCTTGATCACATCCATCAGAGACGAGAACACCGCCATGACCACCACATCGCATCCGATCGTCGCCTTCATCGGCCTGGGCCACATGGGCGGGCCGATGGCCGCCAACCTGGTCAAGGCCGGGTTTCCGGTGCAGGTGTTCGATCTGGTTCCTGCGGCGCTGGAAGCCGCCGCGGCGGCCGGTGCCAAGGTGGCCGCCAGCGCCATCGGGGCGGTAAAAGGGGCACAGGTCGTGGTTTCGATGCTGCCTGCCAGTCGCCACGTCGAAGGGCTGTACTTGGGCGAGGACGGGCTGCTGGCGCAGATCGAAGCGGGTGCGCTGGTGATCGATTCGAGCACCATCGCGCCGGCGTCCGCGCGCAAGGTGGCGCAAGCCGCCGCCGCGCGCGGCCTGGCGATGATCGACGCGCCGGTATCCGGCGGCACCGCGGGGGCCGCGGCCGGGACGCTGACCTTCATCGTGGGCGGCGAGGCCGAAGCGCTGGAGCGCGCGCGGCCGGTGCTTTCGGCCATGGGCAAGAACATCTTCCACATGGGCGGTGCCGGGGCGGGGCAGGTCGCCAAGCTGTGCAACAACATGGCGCTGGGCGTGATCATGGCCGCCACCGGCGAAGCCATCGCGCTGGGCGTGGCGCACGGTCTCGATCCGGCGGCGCTGTCGCAGATGATGGCGGTGAGCACCAGCCGCAGCTGGGCCACCGAAGTCTGCAATCCCTGGCCGGGCGTGCTGCCCAATGCACCCGCGTCGCGCGGTTACGAAGGCGGCTTCGGCAACGATCTGATGCTCAAGGACCTGGGGCTGGCCGCCGAGGCGGCGCTGGGCACCGGTGCCTCGATCCCGCTGGGTGAACTGGCGCGCAACCTGTATTCCATGAACAGCCAGGCCGGGCGCGGCGCGCTCGATTTTTCCAGCGTGGTGAACCTGGTTCGCAAGGCCTGAACGAAGGAAAGCCGCACGTCGGGGACGCGCGGCTTTCCGGGATGCGTTCCCTGGCCGGCGCAACGCCGCCCGGCAGCGGGATCAGGCGGGAAGCAGTTCCTTCACCAGCTTGATCAGCGCGCCCTCGTTGACCGGCTTGGTCAGGTAGGCCTTGGCACCCTGGCGCATGCCCCAGACGCGGTCGGTTTCCTGATCCTTGGTGGTCACCAGGATGATCGGGATGTGCGCCGTATCGGCGTTCTTGGCGATGGATCGCGTCGCCTGGAAGCCGTTGAGGTTGGGCATGACCACGTCCATCAGGATCAGGTCGGGCATTTCGCGCTTGGCCACCTCAACGCCCTGCGCGCCATCCTCGGCGGTCATGGTTTCGTGCCCCAGACGCTCGATGATGAGCTTCATGCCCATCAGCTGCGAAGGAGAATCGTCGACGATCAGAACACGTGCCATAGGTCCCTCGATATCGCTTTGGCCGCCGCGCAAGTGCGGTGGCCCCCTGTTTTGTACACCGATTCTAGCCGTTTGGCCGCCCGGGTTGAAGCATGGCCCGACGGAACTGCGACGCAATCCGATGCCCGGGCGGACTCAGCCCGGAAGACGCACCAAGGTTCGCCCGAAGGCGCGTCCGTCGAGCATATCGGAGAAAACGCCGGGAAGCTGGTCCAGCGTCACTTCCCGCGTGGCTATGGCGGTCAGGTGGGCGGGCCGCCACGGTCCCGCCAGCAGCGACCATACGGCTTCGCGGTCGGCGCGCGGCGCGGTGGAGGCCGATATCCCGACCAACGACACCGCACGCAGGATGAACGGCATCACCGTGGTGTGCAGCTCGGTGCCGCCGGCCATGCCGTAGCTGGCGATGTTGCCGCGTGGCTGGATCACCCGGGTCAGGCCGTCGAGCATCTCCCCGCCGACGCCGTCGAGCGCGCCGGCCCAGTGTGCGGGCTCCAGCGGACGCTGTCCCCAGTAGAGCTTGTCGCGCGAAATCACCTGGCGCGCGCCGAGCGCGGTCAGGAAATCGAGGTGTTCGAGCTTGCCGGTGATCGCATGGGCCTCGTAGCCGGCGCGGGTGAGGATGTCGATGCCGAGCATTCCGACGCCGCCGCTGGCACCGGTCACCACGATCGGCCCCTGTCCGGGATTCTGGCCCAGGCGCTCCATGCGCAGCAGCGCCAGCGCGGCAGTGAACCCGGCCGTACCCAGGATCATCGCCTCGCGCAGGTCCAGCCCGCGGGGCAGCGGAATCACGCTTGCGGCCTCGGCGCGCACGAAGCCGGCGTAGCCGCCGTCGCGCGTTTCCGACTGGCCGCAGCCGGTCACCAGCACCGCGTCGCCGGGCGCGAAGTCCGGGCTTTCCGAAGACACCACCGTGCCCGAGACATCGATGCCGCCGATCAGGGGGGTCTTGCGCAGGATCCTGCCGGCCCCGGTTCCGGCCAGCGCGTCCTTGTAGTTCACCGACGACCACTGCGCCCGGATCACCACCTCGCCGGGCGAAAGCTCGTCCAGCCCGACTTCCTCGATCCCCGCGCGCCAGCCGTCCCCGGTTTCACCGTGGATGCGGAAGGCGGGGAAGGAATCGGGAAGTGTGCTCATGTCCGGTTTTCGCGAGGATGCCAAGGAAACGGGATCGGCGATCTTCCAATCCCGAATCCCGGCTTTCTCAATTCACCTTGTGAATCGCCCGCTTGTGCACCGCCATGGCGGCGTCGTGCACGGCTTCGGACAGGCTCGGGTGGGCGTGGCAGATGCGCGCGAGGTCGTCGGCTGCACCCGAGAACTCCATGGTCAGCACGCCTTCGTGCACCAGTTCGGACACGTTCGCGCCGACCAGGTGCATGCCCAGCACGCGGTCGGTCTCGGCGTGCGCCAGCACCTTCACGAAGCCGGCCGGTTCGGCCATGGCCACGGCGCGGCCCACGGCGGCGAACGGGAAGCTGCCGGCTTTGTAGGGAACGCCTTCGGACTTGAGCTGTTCCTCGGTCCTGCCGACCCAGGCTACTTCCGGCTCGGTGTAGATCACGTTCGGGATGGTGTCGTAGTTGACGTGGCCGGGCAGCCCCGCGATCAGCTCGGCGACCGCGATGCCTTCCTCGAAGCCCTTGTGCGCCAGCATCGGGCCGCGCACGCAGTCGCCCACTGCCCAGACGCCTTCGGCGGCGGTATGGCAGTGGTCATCCACCACGATCTGGCCGCGCTCGCTGAGCGTGACGCCGGTGCCTTCGGCCAGGAGGCCGCGGGTCGCGGCGCGGCGACCGACGGCCACCAGCAGCTTGTCGACCACCAGGGTCTGCGCGGCACCCTTGGCATCGGTGTAGGAGACGTGCACGCCGTCGGCCTTGACCTCGGTGTTGGAGACCTTGCAGCCCAGTCGGATGTCGAGGCCCTGCTTCTTGAATTCGCGTGCGGCGACTTTCGACACTTCCGCATCGGCGGCGGCGAGGAAGTCGGGCAGGCCCTCGAGGATGGTGACTTCGGCACCGAGGCGCTTCCACACGCTGCCCAGTTCCAGGCCGATGACGCCGGCACCGATCACGCCCAGACGCTTGGGCACGGCGGGAAGGTCGAGCGCGCCGACGTTGTCGATGATGTGCTCGCCGAACCTGGCGAACGGCAGCTCGATCGAGTCGGAGCCGGCGGCGAGGATCACGTTCGTTGCCTTCAGCTCGACCGTGGTGCCATCGTGCTGCTTCACCGTCACCACGCGGCCCGGCTGCAATTGGCCGAAGCCATGGTACGCGGTAACCTTGTTGGCCTTGAACAGCGCCGCGATGCCGCCGGTGAACTGCTTCACGATGGCGTCCTTGCGCGCGACCATCCTGGCCACGTCGATCGCCGGCTTCTCGAAGCTGATGCCGTGCTGGGCGAACAGGTGGCCCATGTTCCAGAACTGGCGGCTGGAATCGAGCAGCGCCTTGGACGGGATGCAGCCCACGCGCAGGCAGGTGCCGCCCAGCGCCGGCTTGCCGTCCTTGCCCAGCGCCGCGTCGACGCAGGCCACCTTCTTGCCCAGCTGCGCCGCGCGGATCGCGGCGTGATAGCCGGCGGGGCCGCCGCCGATGACGATGACGTCGAATTGGTCGCTCATTGCATTCGCTCTCAATGGGAATGGGGAATCGGGAATGGAGAATCGTAAGAGCTAGGGTCTCGCCGGCTTTTGCCTTTGCGATTCCTTATTCCCGATTCTCCATTCCCGGATGCTGTGGGCCTCAGAGGCCGAGCAGCATCCTGTGCGGATTCTCCAGCTGGTTCTTGATGTCCACCAGGAACAGCACCGCGTCCTTGCCGTCGATGATGCGGTGGTCGTAGGAGATGGCGACGTACATCATCGGGGCGATGACGACCTGGCCGTTTTCGACGATCGGGCGCTCCTTGATGGCGTGCATGCCCAGGATCGCACTCTGCGGCGGATTCACGATCGGGGTGGAGAACAGCGAGCCGAAGGTGCCGCCGTTGGTGATGGTGAAGGTGCCACCCTGCAGGTCTTCCAGCTTCAGGCCGCCCTCGCGCGCCGCGCGGGCGTAGTCGGCGATGGCGCGCTCGACGTCGGCAAAGCCCATGCGCTCGACGTTGCGCAGCACCGGCGTGACCAGGCCCTTTTCGGTGGACACGGCGATGGAGATGTCGGCGTAGCCATGGTAGATGATGTCGTTGCCGTCGACCGAGGCGTTGACGATGGGGTGGCGCTTGAGCGCCTCGGCCGCCGCCTTGGCGAAGAAGCTCATGAAGCCGAGCTTGATGCCGTACTGCTTCTCGAACGACTCCTGCATCTCCTTGCGCATCGCCATGACCTTGCCGAGGTTGATCTCGTTGAACGAGGTCAGCATCGCGATGGAGTTCTTGGAGTGCATCAGGCGCTCGGCGATGCGGGTGCGGATGCGGGTCATCGGCACGCGTTCTTCCGGACGCGCGCCGCCGCCGACCGGGGCGTTCCTGACGTAGTTGACGATGTCTTCCTTGGTCACCGCGCCGCGCCGGCCGGTGCCGGCGACTTCAGCCGGATTGACCTGATTGACCTCGGCGGCGAAGCGCGCGCCGGGAGGCAGCTGGCTCGTGCCGGTGCCCGCAGCGGCGGCGGCCGGTGCCGCGGCCTTGGCGGGCGCAGGTGCGGGCGCTGCGGCGGCGGGCGCTTCGGCCTTGGCGGGCGCAGGGGCGGCCGCACCCTGCTCGATCACCGCGATGACCTGCTCGGAAGTGACGGTTGCGCCGGTGTCGAAGCGGATTTCCCTGAGCACGCCATCCACCGGCGAGGGAACTTCCAGCACGACCTTGTCGGTTTCCAGATCGACCAGGTTCTCGTCGCGTGCGACGGCCTCGCCGACCTTCTTGCGCCAGTTGGCGATGGTCGCGTCGGAGACGGATTCCGGCAGTACCGGTACTTTGACTTCGATGGACATGGCGTACGTCCTTTATGTGTTCGGGGATGGCGTGGGTTTGATGGAAAGACTGCGGGGTGTCATTCGCGGGTGGGATCGCCGTTGGGCGGGGCGACGAGCGCGGCCTCGATCAGGCCCTCCTGCTCGACCACGTGGGTGTGGTGCTGCCCGGCCGCCGGTGCGGGCGAACGCACGCGGCCGGCGTAGCCGAGCTTCTGCTTGCCCTGCAGGCAGAAGCGCAGGTGGTGCTGGATCTGGTACCACGCGCCCTGGTTCATCGGCTCTTCCTGGCACCAGACCAGGTCGGTCGCGTTGGCGAAGCGCTTGATTTCCGCCACCAGCGCCTCGCGCGGGAACGGGTAGAGCTGCTCCACCCGCACCAGCGCGACGTTCTGCAGGCCGCGCTTCTGGGCTTCTTCCAGCAGGTCGTAGTAGACCTTGCCCGAGCAGGCGACGACGCGCGTGACCTTGGACCGATCGGTGGCGAAGCTGTCCGGGATGAGGTTCTGGAAGCGGCCGTTGGCCAGTTCTTCCAGCGAGGAAACCGCCAGCTTGTGGCGCAGCAGCGACTTGGGCGTCATCACCACCAGCGGCTTGCGGGTGGGGCGCTTCATCTGGCGGCGGATCATGTGGAAGGCCTGGGCCGGCGTGGTGGGCACGCAGACCTGCATGTTGTCGAGCGCGCACAGCTGCAGGAAGCGCTCCAGGCGCGCCGAGCTGTGCTCGGGGCCCTGGCCTTCATAACCGTGCGGCAGGAACAGCGCCAAGCCGCACAGGCGGCCCCACTTGGCCTCGCCCGAACTGATGAACTGGTCGATCACCACCTGGGCACCGTTGGCGAAGTCGCCGAACTGCGCCTCCCAGATGCCGAGCGTGTTGGGGTCGGAAGTGGAATAGCCGTACTCGTAGGCCATCACCGCCTCCTCGCTCAAAAGCGAGTCGATGATGGTGACGTGCTCGGGATTGCCGGCCAGCTGCGCCAGCGGCATCCAGGTGTGGCCGTCGTTCTGGTCGTGCAGCACGGCGTGGCGGTGGAAGAAGGTGCCGCGCCCGGAGTCCTGACCCACCAGGCGCAGGCGGTAGCCTTCCCGGATCAGGCTGGCATAGGCCAGGTTCTCGGCAAAACCCCAGTCGCCCGGCAGCTCGCCGGCGGCCATCTTCTGGCGGTCCTGGTAGATCTTGGCCACGCGCGGGTGCAGGGTGAGGTCGGCGGGCAGGGTGGTGATGCGCTTCGCCAGCTCGTCCAGATCGCGGCGCAGCACGCTGGTGGGCGTTTCGTCGGCCAGCGTGCCCTTGAGGAAGGGCGACCAGTCGACGGTGTGGATACTGGCGTCGGGTGCTGCAAGTTCGGTGGTGAGTGCGCCCTGATCGAGCTTGTCGCGGTAGGCATCGACCATCGCCTGGGCTTCGCCCGCGGCCAGCACGCCGGCGGACTGGAGCTTTTCCGCGTACAGCTCGCGCGTGGTCTTGCGCTGGCGGATGTTCTGGTACATCAGCGGCTGGGTCGCGGCCGGCTCGTCGGCCTCGTTGTGGCCGTGGCGACGGTAGCAGACCAGTTCGATCACCACGTCGCGCTTGAATTCACGGCGGTAGTCGAAGGCGAGCTGGGCCACGAAGGCGACCGCTTCGGGATCGTCGCCGTTGACGTGGAACACCGGCGCGCCGACGAACTTCGCCACGTCGGTGCTGTACAGGGTGGAGCGCGCGTCGTCCACGCGGCTGGTGGTGAAGCCGACCTGGTTGTTGATCACCACGTGCAGGGTGCCGCCCACGGCAAAACCGCGCGCCTGCGACATCTGCAGGGTTTCCATCACCACGCCCTGGCCGGCGAACGCGGCCTCGCCGTGGATGAGCACCGGCATCGCCTCTTCGCGCGCCGCGTCCTCGCGCCGCATCTGGCGCGATCGCACGGAGCCGGCGACCACCGGATTGACGATTTCAAGGTGCGAGGGATTGAAGGCCAGCGCCAGGTGGACCGGGCCGGCCGAGGTCTGCACGTCCGACGAAAAGCCCATGTGGTACTTCACGTCGCCCGAGTGGTCGGGCGAGTCGGGCGCGTCGAACTTGCCGAGGAACTCGTCGAACAGCTTGTGCGGCGGCTTGCCGAGGGTGTTGACCAGCACGTTGAGGCGGCCGCGGTGGGCCATGCCGATGACCATTTCCTTCACCCCGGCGCTGCCGGCGCGTTCCACCACCGCATCCAGCAGCGGGATCAGGCTGTCGCCGCCTTCCAGCGAGAAGCGCTTCTGCCCGACGTACTTGGTGTGCAGATAGCGCTCCAGCCCCTCGGCCGCGGTGAGGCGTTCGAGGATGCGCTTCTTCTGCTGTGCGCTGTAGCCGAACTTGCCGCCGGCATTCTCCATGCGGCGGTAGATCCAGTTGCGCTGGACGGCATCGGAAATGTGCATGAACTCCGCGCCGATGCTGCTGCTGTAGGTCGCGCGCAGCGCGGACAGCAGGGCGCGCAGCGGCATGCGCTCGGCACCGAAGAACGCGCCGGTGGTGAACTCCACGTCGAGATCGGCCGGCGAGAGGCCGTGGAAGGGGAGATCGAGGTCCGGCGCGCCGGGCTCCTCGGCCATGCCGAGCGGATCGAGGCTGGCACCCAGGTGGCCGCGCGAGCGGTAGGCGGTGACGAGCTTGCGCACGCCGCCCTGGCTTTCGGAATAGGTGTCGCTCACCACCGAACTGGGGCCGAGCGTGGGTGCGATGCGCGCGGCCAGCGCGATGCGCGCGAGCACTTCGGAGTGCGGCACGTCACCGGCCTCGCGGCCCTTGAAGGTTTCGAAATAGCGGCGCCACTGCGCGGAAACCGAGGCGGGATCTTCAAGCCAGGCCTCGTAGAGACCCTCGACATAATCGGCGTTGCCGCCGGCCAACTGGGACGACTGCTGGAGTTCTTGGATGAGACTGCTCACGATGGCCTTGCCGGGGCCGGCGATGCCGGCGCTGCTGGTGGGGAGGAAAGGTAAGGCGCCGCCGGTGAAACGGGAGGCTGGCAGCCGCTGATTATAGCCACCACCCCGCGAAATCGAGCATTCGACTGAAGGCGTAGTTCAGATTCACCGGCGGTTGCGGGCGCGGCGCGGGCCGGCTCCTTCCCACCGCTGCGGAAAACCCGGGGAATGTACGGACGGCGCGCGATGTCAGCCGCGCGCGTGCGGCAGCCGCCACGCCAGCACCGCGTGGATCGGTGCGATGAGCGCGATGAAGTCGCCGTTGTTCTGCACCAGGAACGGCAGGAAGCGCAGAAACAGTGCCAGCACCGCGCAGGCCAGCACGAGGCGGGCGATGCGGCGCAGCCATGGGTGCGGCATCTCTCCCCGCAGCAGCGTCGGCACGGTGGCCAGCAGCGCCAGGCACAGCGGGTTGAACAGCAGCACGTTCTCGTTGCCGAACGCCGCGCGGTGGTCAGTGAAGCCCCACAGCCCGAGCAGCACCAGCCCGGTCACGCCGCAGGCCAGCCAGAATCCCGCCGCCAGCACGGCACCCGCGCGCCGCGCGGCGCGGTCCGCGCCGGGGCGCAGCAGGACGGCGAACGCCAGCGCCAGCACGATGCCGGCCGCGGCAAACGCGGTGCGCAGCGCCGGCGCGCCCGGCCGCTCCAGGCCCAGGTGATCCTCCAGCAGCGGCACGCGTTCGATCACCAGCGGCCGGCCGGAGGTGCCGGTGGCGCGATCCAGCGCATCGGCCAGCCGGCGCGGCACGAAAGCCTCATCCCAGATCGACAGCGGCCGGTCCGCATAGGGGCCCAGACCGACGTGCATCCCGAGCGCCATCCACGGGATGCCGGCCCCCAGGCGCAGCGATTCGACCCGGTAGGTCAGCCCGTGCGAGCGCCCGGAGAGCTGGCGCGCAAGCTCTCCCCCGAGCGCGCGGTCGAGCACGTCGCGCACGCGCGTGGAGCAGTTGTCGGCAAAGTAGTCGTAGCGATACTCGGCATTCTCCGGACGCGCGTTCCAGGCCAGGTAGTCGCGCACGGCGATGGCCTGGTCGGGGTCCAGATCGAGCCACTGCAGCGTCGCGCCGCGGCCTTCGGCGGCATAGCCGCGCAGATCGTCCTCGAGCGTCATCGCCACCAGCCGGTAGCGCATGTCTCCGCGCAGGAAGTTGGTGAAGAAGCCCGGCTGGTCGAAGTCGAAGTAGCCGAAGTTGTAGGAGATGCGCAGGCCGCGTTCGGGATCGTCCACCACGACGGCATTGTGTCCGAAGCGCGCCCAGTATTCGGTGCCCGGCGTCATCGTCATCACGCCGATGCGGGGCAGATGGGGCGCGGCGGCGTCCTGCGCGCGAGCCGCGGCGGCAGCGAAGGCCAGCCAGAGTCCGCACAGGAGCAACAGGACGCCCGGCAGGGCCGGCGCGCGCCTGCCCGGCGCGCCGGGCACAAGGCGATCAGGCATCGCCGCGCACGGTCATGTGCAGCACCTGAACCCGGCGCGCGTCGGCGCGCGCGATGCGGAAGTCGAAGCGGCCGATGCTGATTTCCTCACCGGTTTCCGGCAGGTGGCCGATGGCCGCCGCCAGCATCCCGCCCAGCGTGTCGTATTCGCTGTCGTCGAAGTCGGCACCGAAGCGCTTGTTGAAGTCGCCGATCGTCGTCAGCGCGTCGACCACATAGCGCCCGTCCGCCTGCGCCTCGATCAGGCCCTCATGGGGCTCGTCGTCGTACTCGTCGTCGATCTCGCCCACGATCTGTTCGAGCAGGTCTTCGATCGTCACCAGCCCGGCCACGCCGCCGTATTCGTCGACCACGATCGCCATGTGGTTGCGGGTGAGGCGGAACTCCTTGAGCAGCACGTTCAGGCGCTTGGACTCGGGGATCAGCACCGCGGGGCGCAGCAGTTCTCGCAGGGTTCCGGGCTGGCGTCCCTCCGCGACCGCGCGCAGGAGATCCTTGGCGAGCAGGATGCCCAGCACCTCGTCGCGGTCCTCGCCGTGCACGGGAAAGCGCGAATGGCCGGACTCGACCGCGACTTTCACCACGTCGAGATACGGCAATTCCACATCGATCGACACCATCTGCGCGCGCGGCACCATCACATCCCCCACGCTCTGCACGGTGACCCTGATCGCGCCTTCCATCATCGCCAGGGTTTCGGCGGAAAGCAGGCCGTTGGCCTGGGCGGTGCGAAGTTCGTCGACCAGCTCTTCGCGGTTGCGCGGCTCGCTCGAAAGGGCCTGGCCAAGGCGTTCAAGCCAGGATTTCGACGGCGAGCCGCTGGTACTGCTGGGTTCCTCGGGCATCTTGGGGGTGGTATGGACCGTCAGTTCTGGGGAAGGGGAGTCTAGCCCAAATGCCAAGGCGTCGGGGTGGTGGCACCGCGGGCGGCGCGGAGCGACAGGCTAGTCGCGATACGGATCGGCGATACCCAGCTGCGCGAGGATCTGGCGCTCCAGCAGCTCCATGGCCTCGGCTTCGCGCGGGTCGATGTGGTCGAAGCCCAGGAGGTGCAGCACGCCGTGGACGGTGAGGTGGGCGTAGTGGTGGGCCAGTGGCTTGCCCTGTTCGCGCGCCTCGCGCGCCACCACCGGCGCGCACAGCACCAGGTCGCCCAGGATCGGCAGCTCCAGCGCCACGCCCGGCGGCAGTTCGGCCGGGAAGCTGAGCACGTTGGTGGGGTAGTCCTTGCCGCGGTAGTGACGGTTCAGCGCGCAGCCTTCGCGTTCGTCCACCAGCCGCAGCGCGAGGTCCGCGCGCCGGACGCGGCCCTGCAGGGCCGCTGCGGCCCAGCGCCGGAACGACACCGCCGCCGGCAGGCCGCGGCGCGGCAGGGCGTAGCTGACGCCCAGCTCCAGCTCGAGCGATTCGCCGGCGGGCAGGATCATGCGGTCTCCCGGCTCTCGTAGGCGCGCACGATGCGCGCCACCAGCGGATGGCGCACCACATCGTGCGAGGTGAAGAAGGTGAAGCTCAGCCCGTCCACCGCGCGCAGCACTTCCACCGCGTCGCGCAGGCCGGACTTCTGCCCGCGCGGAAGATCGGTCTGGGTCAGGTCGCCGGTGATGACCGCGGTGGAGCCGAAGCCGATGCGGGTCAGGAACATCTTCATCTGCTCGATCGTGGTGTTCTGGGCTTCGTCGAGGATCACCCAGGCGTCGTTGAGCGTGCGTCCGCGCATGTAGGCCAAGGGGGCCACTTCGATCACGTTGCGCTCGATCAGACGGGCGACCTTTTCCACGCCCAGCATCTCGTAGAGCGCGTCGTACAGCGGGCGCAGGTAGGGGTCGACCTTTTGGGTCAGGTCGCCGGGCAGGAAGCCCAGCTTCTCGCCGGCCTCCACCGCCGGACGCACCAGGATCAGGCGCTGCACGCGCGACTGGTTGAGCGCATCCACCGCGCTCGCCACCGCGAGGAACGTCTTGCCGGTGCCGGCCGGGCCGACGCCGAAGTTCACATCGTGGGTGGCGATGGCGTGGAGATAGCGCACCTGGTTGGCACCGCGCCCGCGGATGGTGCCGCGCTTGACCTTGATGGCGACCTCCTGTGCGCCGTCGGCGGCATCGGCGGACGCCTCGCGGGCAATGCGTTCGGCCCCGGATTCCTGCAGCGCGAGGTGGACATCGTGCGACTGCAGCGAGGTGCCCGCGGCCTGTTCGTAGAGCGTATGCAGGGCCTGCTCGGCGACCTGCACCGCACGCTCGCCGCCGATCACCCGGAACACGAAACCACGGTTGCCGATCTCCACGCCCAGGCGCAGTTCGATCTGGCGCAGATGCTGGTCCATCGGGCCGCACAGGCTGGCCAGACGCTCGTTGTCTTCGGGGCGGAGTGCGAAATCGCGCTGGGCGGGCGTATTCATCCGCGAAAGGCTACCGCGCGCGGCGGACGGGGGCCAGTGGCGCGCCGGATGCGCCGTCCGGCGGCTGCAATCACCGCGATGAATCCGCCCGCCGCTTTCCCGCGACGCGCCGGCTCACTCCGCGGCCAGCCGCCGGGTCGCCAGGAAGGCCACGAGCGACACGGCCGCCGCTGCGGCCAGGTACAGGCCCACCGATCCGAGCCCGTACCGCGAGGCCAGCCAGGTGGCGGCGTAAGGCGCGAGCGAGGCACCCAGGATGCCGGCGAGGTTGAAGGTGAGCGAGGCACCGGTATAGCGCACCGGCGTGGGAAACAGCTCCGCCAGCGCCGCGCCGAGCGGGCCGTAGGTGAAGCCCATCAGGGCCAGTCCCAGCGCGAGGAAGGCCACCGTCGCCACCGGGCTGGCGGCGGCAAACAGCGGCGCGAAGGCGAGGCCGAACAGCGCGATCGCGGCGCTCGCCAGCACCAGCACGCGCCGCCGGCCCCAGCGGTCGGCCATGACCGCCGAGAGGGGGATGGTGAAGGCAAAGAAGAGCACGCCGATCATCTGCATGACGAGAAAGGCTTCGCGCGAGTAGCCGAGCCGGCTCGTGCCCCAGCTCAGGGTGAACACCGTCATCAGGTAGAACAGCACGAAGGTCGCCACCGCCGCGAAGGTGCCGGTGATCAGCGCGCGCGGGTGGCGGGTGACGACGTGGGCGAGCGGCAGGCGCACGCGCGCATCGGCATCCAGGGTCTTGCGGAACTCCGGGGTTTCCTCGATGCGAAGGCGCACCCACAGCCCGATGCCGACCAGCACCGCGCTGGCGATGAAGGGCAGGCGCCAGCCCCAGGCGAAGAACTGCGCTTCGGTCAGGTAATGGGCGAGCAGCAGGAAGCTGCCGCTGGACAGCAGGAACCCCACGGGCGCGCCGAGTTGGGGAAACATGCCGTACCAGGCGCGCTTGCCCGGCGGCGCGTTTTCCGTGGCCAGCAGCACCGCGCCGCCCCATTCACCACCCAGCCCCAGGCCCTGCCCGAGGCGGCACAGCGCCAGCAACAGCGGTGCCGCCACGCCGATCGTGGCGTAGGTTGGCAGCAGCCCGACGAGAACGGTGGAAACGCCCATCGTCATGAGCGAGGCCACCAGCGTCGCCTTGCGCCCGATGCGGTCGCCGAAGTGCCCGAAGATCGCCGATCCGACCGGCCGCGCGAAAAACGCCAGCGCGAATGTCGCCAGCGACTGCAGCGTGGCCGAGGTGGGATCGGAGGACGGAAAGAACAGCGTCGGAAACACCAACACCGCGGCGGTGGCGTAGATGTAGAAATCGAAGAACTCGATCGTCGTGCCCGCCATGCTGGCAATCAGCACGCGACGGGTGGAATTGCGGGCAGGCGGATGCGTCATCGGCGGCGTGGATGCGGCAGGAGCGCCATTCTGTCAGATCGGTCGCGCGCGAGGTGGTGCCCGGAGGACGGCGCCCGCGCGCGACGGCGGGTTCAGTGGCGGAAGTGGCGCACGCCGGTGAACACCATCGCGATGCCGTGCTCGTCGGCGGCGGCGATCACTTCGGCGTCACGCATCGAGCCGCCGGGCTGGATCACCGCGGCGATGCCCGCTTCGGCGGCCGAATCCAGCCCGTCGCGGAACGGGAAGAAGGCGTCGGACGCCATCACCGAGCCGGGCACAGCCAGCCCCGCGTCGATGGCCTTGATGCCGGCGATGCGGGCCGAATACACCCGGCTCATCTGGCCCGCGCCCACGCCGATGGTCCGGGTGTCCCTGGCATAGACGATGGCGTTGGACTTCACGAACCTGGCCACCTTCCAGGCGAACAGCAGGTCGTCGAACTGCGTGTCGGTGGGCACCTTCCGGGTCACCACGCGCAGATCCTCGAGGGTGACGATGCGGTCGTCGGCGGTCTGCATCAGCAGGCCCGAGCCGACGCGCTTGCAGTCGATGAAGCCCGCCGAGGCCGGTGCCAGCGGGATGCGCAGCACGCGCACGTTGGCCTTGTTGGCACAAGCCTCCAGCGCCGCCGGTTCGTAGTCGGGCGCGATCAGCACCTCGACAAACTGGCGATCGAGGATGGTCTGCACCGTGGTCGCATCGAGCGGTCGGTTGAAGGCCAGGATGCCGCCGAAGGCGCTGGTCGGATCGGTGGCATGCGCATGCCCGTAGGCCGCACCAACATCCGCCGCCACCGCCACGCCGCAGGGGTTGGCGTGCTTGACGATGACGCAGGCGGGCGCATCGAACTGGCGCACGCACTCCCAGGCCGCATCCGCGTCGGCGATGTTGTTGTAGGAAAGTTCCTTTCCCTGCAGCTGGGTGAAGGTGGCCAGGCTGCCGGGGGCCGGATGCAGGTCGCGGTAGAAGGCGGCCTGCTGGTGCGGGTTCTCGCCGTAGCGCAGGTCCATCAGCTTGACGAAGCTGCCGTTGGCCTGCGCCGGAAACAGCGCGCGCTGCCTTGCGCCATCGTCCGACGGCGCGGCGATCGCCGACAGCACGTCGCTGATGCGCGCGTCGTACTGCGCCACGCGGTTGAACGCCGCCACCGCGAGCGCGTAGCGGGTCTGCGCCGAGAGCGCGCCGCCGCCGGCGTCCAGTTCGGCCAGCAGATCGGCGTATTGCGCAGGGTCGGTCGCCACCGCGACATGGGCGAAGTTCTTGGCGGCGGCGCGCAGCATCGCCGGCCCGCCGATGTCGATGTTCTCGATGATGTCGGCGAAGCGCGCGTCCGGATCGGACGACACCCTCTCGAACGGATACAGGTTGAGCACCAGCAGGTCGATGGCCTCGATGCCGTGTTCGGCCATCACCGCATCATCGGTGCCGCGCCGGCCGAGCAGGCCGCCGTGGACCTTGGGGTGCAGGGTCTTGACCCGCCCGTCCATGATCTCCGGGAAGCCGGTGAGGTCGGCCACATCGCGCACCGGCAGGCCGGCGTCGCGCAGGGCCTTCGCGCTGCCGCCGGTGGAGAGCAGTTCGACGCCGCGTGCCGCCAGCGCGCGGGCCAGATCGATCAGGCCGGTCTTGTCGGAAACCGAAAGCAGGGCGCGGCGCACGGTGACGGGCGAGGCATCGGGAAGGGTCATGTCGCAGGTCTCGACGTGGGGCGTGGGATGCCCCGCCGCGGCGGGGCGCGGGCGTTCAGACGATGCCGTAGGCGCGCAGCTTCTTGCGCAGGGTGGCGCGATTGAGGCCGAGCGTGGCGGCGGCGCGACTCTGGTTGCCGTCGTGGTGACGCATCACCTCGCGCAGCAGCGGTGGCTCGATTTCGCGCAGGACGACCTCGTACAGGTCATCGGCCTGGTGGTCGCAGAGGTCGTGCAGGTAGCGGCGTACCGATTGCGCAACGACGTCGCGCAGGGTGGCCGAGACGGCCTTGCCGGGCTCGATGGCCGCGGGCGAGGGCTGGAGGGTGTTCACGCAGGGACTCCGGAATATCGCGCAAGGCGCGATCAGCGCGCCCTGCCGGGAGTGACGCATTGTAACAGGAGCGCGGCGGCGGTCGCGCCGGTTCGACGATGGAGCCGCCTCACAGGAAGCCGAATTCGAATGCCACCGCCTGCTTGCCGGGATCGCGCACTTCCAGCGCGATGCTGGCGCTCTGGCCGGGCTGGATCAGCGGCGCGCTCTGCAGGTGGCCGAGGTATTCCTCCGGCGTGAACCGGCGGCGCGCGATGGGCTGCCCGTTGATGTCCGAGAGGGTCAGGTCGAGGCGCGGCCAGGGCTGCGACCAGCGTGCATCGTTGCGGAAGCTGGCGCTGATGATGAGCGCCTCGGGCATCGAGGGGTGCGGGCGCACGTCGCGGGTGAGGATGTTCATGGCGGCCGGCTCGCGCCAGGCCGGCAGGGTGCAGCCGAGCGTGCCGCAGGCGCGCTCGAGCCACGGTCGCCAGCGCGCATCGGCGGCCAGCACGGCGCGTTCCGCCACCAGTGACTGGATGCCCAGGAGCAGCAGGAGCCCGATCACGGCAAGGAGCCCCGGCCAGCGTCGGGAGCCGGCTCGGGTGTTCGGCGTCGGCAGGTTCGGGATGAAGCTGGGCGCAGGCGCGCCGATCGTCATTTCCAGCGCGTCGCGCAGATCGATCACCGGGCCCGGGTGACGCGCGACGTCGGCGGACGGCGTGCCCTGCGCGAGCACGGCCACCTCGACGACTTCGACGACCTCGTCCGGGGTGCCGCTCTCCGATGCGGGACTCTGCAGCGCGGTGTCGTGGGTGGCCCAGGCGAACGGATCGTCCGGTGCCTGCGGCACCTCGTCGAGCGCAGCATCCGGCGTGCTGACGGGATCTTCGGGCGCGGCTGCCGGTTCGATGAAATCCGCGTGGGCCACCAGCACCTCGGCGATCGGGTCGCTGCGTTCGTCGCCGGGTGCGGCGGGCGGCTGCGGTGCCGCAGCCGGTATCGGCAGGTCCTTCGGAGCCGGAATCGAGGCCGGCATCAGAAGGCGCGGCGGCGCGTCAAGCCCGGTGCGCTCCTGCGCGGGCGCGGGCTGCTCGGGTGGGTTGGCGAAGAGCGAGGGCTGGATGTCGTCCGGCGGTGCCTTGCGCCGCGCGATCGGATGCCCGGGCGCGGGATCGCGCGAGAGGCTTTCCAGCGCATCGAACCACAGCCCGCAGTGGCTGCACGCCAGTTCGCCACGGGTCGGCACCAGCATTTCGCGGGTGACTTCCTGGGCGGTCTGGCAGTGGCTGCAAAGGGTATACATGCGGTGGTCGGTCGAAGGCATGGGGCAATGATGCAACGAAAGCGGTGTGCGGGTGCGATTGCGTCGGCCGGAGAAGGGCGCGGGGCGGCGGCATCCCGGAACCTGGCGGGATGCGGGCGCGCTCCCTGGGTGCGGCGGGTTTCGGGAATTCAGGCGATGGCATGAAGCGATCCGCCGGGAGGTTATCGCCCCGGCTGCCGTCGCACGCCCTCGATCCGCACCCAGTCCTCGCGCGTGGCCACGCGCAGGTCGTCGAACCACTCGCGGTAGCGCGCCAGCAGCGCCTCATCCTGCCCGGCGAGGATGCCCGACAGCGCGATGCGTCCGCCCGGAGCCACCCGCGCGGCCAGCCGCGGCGCGAGCGCGTCGAGCGCGCTGGCGAGGATGTTGGCCACCGCGACCGGGTAGGTTTCGTCCGGGGCGTCTTGCGGGGCGTGCACCGCCAGGCGCTGCGCCACGCCGTTGCGTTCGGCGTTGTCGCGTGTGGCGGTGAGGGCCTGCGGGTCGTTGTCCACGCCCACCGCCTCGCGCGCACCCAGCGCGAGCGCGGCAATGGCCAGGATGCCCGAGCCGCAGCCGAAATCCAGCACGCGCGCGCCGGCTAGTTCCAGCCCGTCGAGCCACTCGAGACACAGCGCCGTGGTCGGGTGGGTGCCGGTGCCGAAGGCCAGCCCCGGATCGAGCCGCACCACGGCGGCATCTTGCGCCTGCGCCTCGGGCGGCAGCGCCTGGTTCCAAGGCACGATGAAGGTGCGTCGGCCGAACCGCATCGGCCGGAACTGGTCCATCCAGGCGCGCTCCCAGTCCTGATCCTGCACCTCGCGGAAGACGGCGCCGTGGAGGTCGAGTTCGGGATCGAAGGCGTCGAGCGCGGCGAGGATGCGCTCGGGCGCGGCATCGACGGGAAACAGCGCGGTCAGCGTCATCTCGCGCCAGAGCGGGGTTTCGCCCACGCCCGGTTCGAAGATGGCCTGTTCGTCGGGGGCCTCGGCGTTGGCATCCGTCAGCGTCACCGACAGCGCGCCGACGTCTTCCAGCGCGGTCTGGTAGCGGGCCTCTTCGGCTTCGGTGCAGGGCAGGGTGAGTTCGAGCCAGGGCATGTCAGTCCGAGAAGTTGATCACCCATGATCCGGAGTTGCGCGACCGCAGCATGGTTCGCGGGATTCTGCTGGTCGGCCAGGCGGGGATCAAGCGCGCCTTGGATCGCCGCGGTGGTCTGCCGCGCCTGATGCATGTTCCTGGCCGATGTGGTGGGGCCATCGGGGGTGCGGGACGATCAGCTGCGCGACCCGAGCGACCAGTCCGTGTTGCTGCCCTGCGGTCCGGCGCGGCGGACCATCTGATTACCGGCGACAAGGACCTGCTGGTGCTGGCGGGCCGCTATCCCATCCTGACGCCGTCCCGACTCCGGGCGCGGCACGGCCGCTGATGCGGGGAGCCCTTCAGGCAGTTGCCTGGATCACCCCAGCCCCATCCCCGCATCGCGCTGCTCTTTCAGGCGCTTTTCCAGGTAGTGGATGTTCATGCCGCCCTGCTGGAAACCCGGGTCGGCCATGATGCGCTGCTGCAGCGGGATGTTGGTCTTGATGCCGTCGATGACGGTTTCCGCGAGCGCCACGCGCATGCGCGCGATCGCCTGCTCGCGGGTGGCACCGTGCACGATGAGCTTGCCGATCATCGAGTCGTAGTTGGGCGGCACCCTGTAGCCTTCGTAGACGTGGCTGTCCACGCGCACGCCGGGCCCGCCGGGTGGGTGGTAGTGGCGGATCAGGCCGGGGCAGGGCATGAAGGTGTCCGGATCCTCGGCGTTGATGCGGCACTCGATCGCGTGGCCGCGGATCTCGATGTCTTCCTGGCGGATCGACAGCGGGTGGCCGGCGGCGATCCGCAGCTGCTCGCAGACCAGGTCGATGCCGGTGATGCGCTCGGTGACCGGATGCTCGACCTGGATGCGCGTGTTCATCTCGATGAAGTAGAAGCGCCCGTTCTCGAACAGGAACTCGAAGGTGCCCGCGCCGCGATAGCCGATGCGTTTGCAGGCCTCCACGCAGACCGCGCCGATCTGCGCGCGCTGCTCGGGCGTGATGCCCGGCGCGGGGGCTTCTTCCACCACCTTCTGGTGGCGACGCTGCATCGAGCAGTCGCGCTCGCCCAGGTAGATGGCGTTGCCCTGGCCGTCGGCCAGCACCTGGATCTCGATGTGGCGCGGGTTCTCCAGGAATTTTTCCATGTAGACGATGTCGTTGCCGAACGCCGCCTTGGCTTCGGATTTCGTGGTGGCGATGGCGCTGTGCAGCGAGCCTTCCACGTGCACCACGCGCATCCCGCGCCCGCCGCCGCCACCGGCCGCCTTGATGATGACCGGCAGGCCGATTTCGCGCGCGATCATCGTGTTCTTGAGCGGGTCATCGCCCAGCGGGCCGTCCGAGCCCGGCACGCAGGGCACGCCGGCCTCCTTCATCGCATGGATCGCGGCGACCTTGTCGCCCATCATGCGGATCGTCTCGGCCCTGGGGCCGATGAAGATGAAGCCCGAGCTTTCCACCCGCTCGGCGAAGTCGGCGTTCTCCGACAGGAAGCCGTAGCCCGGATGGATGGCCTGCGCGTCGGTGACCTCGGCCGCCGCGATCAGCGCCGGGATGTTGAGGTAGCTCTCGGACGAGGCCGCCGGGCCGATGCAGACCGATTCATCGGCCATCGCCACGTGCTTGAGGTTGCGGTCCACCGTGGAGTGCACCGCCACGGTCCGGATGCCGAGGGAGTGGCACGCGCGCAGGATGCGCAGCGCGATTTCGCCGCGATTGGCGATGACGATTTTGTCGATCATGGGATTAGGGATTCGGGATTAGGGATTCGTGCGGGGTGGCGCGCGGCGAGGTGCGGGTGGGTGCGGAGGCGTCAATGGAGCGGATCAGCGCGTTGAGGCGGGCGAAGCAGCGGTTCAGCAGCTCGAGCGGTGCGTCGCTGCGCTGGCGGAAGCCAAGCCGGATCGCCAGCTCCATTTGCGTGTCCAGCTCGGCCAGGGAGCCTCGCGCAATCGAGAGGAAACGCAGGTATTCCTGTCTCGATCGTCGCGCCGCGCCCTCGGTGATATTGGATGGCACGCTCACAGCGCTGCGCCGCATCTGGTGCGCCAGGCCGAAGCGTTCGGATTCTGGAAAGCCCTCGGACAGGCGGTAGATCGCCTCAACCAGCGCCATGCCGTCGCGCCAGACATCAAGCCGCTGGTGCGGCCGCTGTTCCGAATCCCGAATCACGAATCCCCAATCCCGGCCGCTCAGCCAATCACAAACAGCGGCTCGTCGAACTCCACGGGCTGGCCGTCCTTGGCGAGGATGGCGGTGATGGTGCCGGCGACTTCGGCTTCGATCGGGTTGAACATCTTCATCGCCTCGATGATGGCCAGGGTGTCGCCGGGCTTGACTGCCTGCCCGACGGTGACGAAGGGCGGCTTGTCCGGGCTGGGGGCGGCGTAGAAGGTGCCGACCATCGGTGATCGCAGCACGTTGCCCTCGGGCAGCGCGTTGGCCTTGGCGGCGGGCTCATCCACGGCTGCCGGGGCCGCGGCAGCCGCCGGTGCCGGCGCGGCCAGTGCGGGAGCGGCGTAGGCCACCGGGCCGGCAGGAACGCCGGCGCGCGACAGCCGGACCGACTCCTCGCCCTCGCGAATCTCGATCTCGGTGAGGTTGGATTCTTCCAGCAGGTCGATCAGTTTCTTGATTTTTCGCAGGTCCATGGGAGGCTCGAAATGGAAAGATGGAAAGGATGAAGCCGGGTGCCGCCGGCGGCACGGCGGCGGTCAGGCCGGGACGGCGAGGCGCTGCAGCGCGGCGTCCAGCGCATAGCGGTAGGAGTCGGCACCGAATCCGGCCACCACGCCCACCGCCAGATCGCTGAAATAGCTGTGGTGGCGGAAGGGTTCGCGCCGGTGCGGATTGGAGAGGTGCACTTCGATGAACGGGATCGCCACCGCCGCCAGCGCGTCGCGGATCGCCACGCTGGTGTGGGTGAAGGCGGCGGGGTTGATCAGGATGAACGCGGTACCATCGGCACGCGCGGCCTGGATGCGATCCACCAGCTCATGCTCGGCGTTGGACTGGAAGGACGTCAGCGCGTGGCCGCGCGCCGCGGCGCGGGTCGCCAGATCGTCCTCGATCTGCGCCAGCGTGGCGGCACCATAGACCGCCGGCTCGCGCGTGCCGAGCAGGTTGAGGTTGGGGCCGTGCAGGACCAGGACACATGCCATCGAGGGTAGGGCGCAGGCGGAAAGCGGCGAGTGTGGTGCAGGCTCCGGGCGCTTGTCCAGATACTTTGCCGAAGATCGACGAAGTTGCGCGATTTAATCGACTGTTTGAATTTCCATCGGAACCGTGCCCCTCCGCCCCTGACGCGCGCGGTGCGACGGCAGTACCCTTGCACGGTTGCGGCCGAGGGGAAAACCGGGATGGCGAAGTCGGGCTGGGCGATGGACGCGGGCAACCGCAAGGTGGTGCTGGCCTCGTCGCTGGGCACGCTGTTCGAGTGGTACGACTTCTTCCTCTACGGCGCGCTGGCCGCCATCACCAGCCGCCACTTCTTCTCGGCGGTGAACGAGACCGCGGGCTTCATCTTCGCCCTGCTGACTTTTTCGGTCGGTTTTGCGGCGCGTCCGTTCGGTGCCGTGGTGTTCGGGCGGCTGGGCGATCGCAGCGGGCGCAAGCGCACCTTCCTCATCACCATCGTGGTGATGGGTGCCTCGACCGTGCTGGTCGGCTGCCTGCCGTCCTACGACAGCATCGGCATGGCGGCACCGGTGCTGTTGATCGCGCTGCGCCTGCTGCAGGGCCTGGCCCTGGGCGGGGAGTACGGCGGCGCGGCGATCTATGTGGCCGAGCATGCGCCGGACGCACAGCGCGGCTACTACACCAGCTGGATCCAGACCATGGCCGGGGTCGGCCTGCTGCTCTCGCTGGTGGTGATTGCCGCAACGCGCTGGCTGGTGGGCGAGGAGGCCTTCGCGCAGTGGGGCTGGCGCGTGCCCTTCCTGCTCTCGGCCGTGCTCCTGGGTATTTCGGTGTGGGTGCGGCTGTCGCTGGACGAATCGCCGGTGTTCCAGCGCATGCGGGCCGAAGGCCGCGTCTCCAAGGCACCGCTGCGCGAGGCTTACGGCCAGTGGCGTTACGTGAAGCTCGGCATCGCCGCGATGTTCGGCATCATCGCCGGTCAGGCCACGCTCTGGTACACCAGCCACTTCTATTCGCTCTACTTCCTGACCCAGACCATGCAGGTGGACGGGCTCGACGCCACCCTGATGCTGGGCCTGGCGGTGGCGATGGCGACGCCGTTCAACGTGCTGTTCGGGGCGCTGTCCGACCGCATCGGGCGCAAGCCCTTTTTCGTGCTCGGCTGCCTGCTCGCGGCGCTGCTGTACTTTCCGATCTTCCACGGCCTGGCGCACTTCGCCAATCCGGCCCTGGAGCAGGCGCGGCGCAGCACGCCGGTGCAGGTGCACGCCGATCCGGCCACCTGTTCGTTCCAGTTCAATCCGGTGGGGGCGGCGGATTTCACCAGCTCCTGCGACATCGCCAAGTCCGTGCTGGCGCGCCATCACGTCAGCTACGAAAATCACGCCATGCCCGCCGGCAGCCTGGGGCAGGTGCGGATCGGCGAGACGCGGATCGACGCGTTCGAGGGCGGCGGGCTGGATCGCGCCGAGCGTGCGCGGCGCATCGATGCCTTCGACGCGCAGCTGATGCAGGCGGTTCGCGCCGCCGGCTATCCGGAGCGCGCCGATCCGGCGACCATGAACCGCATCGGCATCGTCGCCCTGCTGTTCACGCTGTGCCTGCTGGCTGCCATGACCTACGCGCCGGTGGCGGCGGCGATGGTCGAACTGTTCCCGGCGCGCATCCGCTACACCGCGATGTCGATTCCCTACCACGCCGCCAACGGCTGGATCGGCGGCCTGCTGCCGCCCATGGCGTTCGCCTTCGTTGCGGCTACCGGGAACGTCGACGCCGGGCTGTGGTACCCGCTGTTCTTCGCCATCCTCACCGTCGTGGTCGGTGCCGCCATGCTGCCCGAGACGCGCGGGCGTTCGATCGACGAGTAGGGGTCAGTCCGCCGCCCAGCTGTCCAGATCGCCTTCGCGGAAAGCGCCCATCTTGCGCTTTTGCAGGCGGCCATCGGCACCGATCAGCACCGAATAGGGCAGCACGCCGCGCACGTTGCCCAGCAGCGCCGAGCTGTCGCCGGGGCCGGATTCTTCCAGGAACACCGGGAAGCCGACCGGGTGGCGGGCGAGGAAATCCGCAGCGGCGTCCGGATCGTCCAGCGCGATGCCGATCACCTGTACCCCGTCCGGGTTCTGCGCGGTGGCGAAGGCGTCGAGCAGCGGCATTTCCTCGATGCACGGCGGGCACCAGCTCGCCCAGTAGTTGATGAGCATCGGGCGCCCTTGCACCGCGAGGCTGTGCGCCGCGCCATCGAGGCGGCTCACCGGCAGCGCCGGCACGGCCTCGCCCGGGCCGATCACCGCGCGGCCGTCCGGCAGCGTCGGCCCCTGCCCGAACACGTGGCGCACCACCCACTGGCCGGCGTCGCTGCCCAGCAGTACCGACGGGCCGAAGGCCAGCGCCGCCGCACCCAGACCCGCCATGGCACCGACGAGGCCGAGCACGCCCACCAGCAGCACCTGTTTCCAGGGCGTCACGGTGCGCCCAGGGCGGCTTCCACCGCGTCGAAGGTCAGCACCGTCGGCAGTACCACGTCCTCGTGCCCCGGACGGATCACGACGTAGAGCGGCACGCCGACCGCGCCGTGGGATTCCAGGAAGGCGGTGATGGCCGGATCCACGCGCGTCCAGTCGCCCTTCATGTAGACCGCGTCGCGCGCCGCAAGGCTCTGGCGGAAGGTGTCGCTGTCCAGAACGCGCTTTTCATTGGCCTTGCAGGTCACACACCAGTCGGCGGTCATGTTGACGAAAACGGTGCGGCCGTCGTCGCGCAGGGCATCGAGCGTCTGCGCCGAATAGGCCACCGAGCCATTGCCGGTTTCGGCCACCGCACCCGGCGGCTCCATCTGCGGGATGCGCCACAGCGGCCACAGCGCGACCAGCAGCAGTACGACCGCAGCGACGCGCCCCGCGACGCTGCCGCCCCAGCGCGACTTTTCCCAGCGCCACAGCGCCAGCGCCAGCACCACGATGCCGGCCAGCGCGTAGGCCGATGCATCCACGCCGTGCTGCTTGCCCAGCACCCACAGCAGCCACACTGCGGTGAGGTACATCGGGAAGGCGAGCACCTGCTTGAGGGTTTCCATCCACGCGCCGGGGCGGGGCAGGCGCTGCGCCAGTGCCGGCACGAAGCCGATCGCAAGGAAAGGCAGCGCCAGTCCCAGACCCAGCGCCAGGAATACCGAGATCGCGACCGCCGTGGGCGACACGAAGGCGAACGCCAGCGCGCCGCCCATCAAGGGCGCGGTGCAGGGACTGGCCACCACCACGGCCAGGACGCCGGTGAAGAAATCCCCGGCCGGGCCGCTTTTGCCGGCGAGGTTCTGGCCGAGGCCGGCCCAGCCCGAGCCGATCGAGAACACGCCCGAAAGGCTCAGGCCGATGGCGGCCATCAGATAGGCCAGCGCACCCACGACCAGCGGCTGCTGCAGCTGGAAGCCCCAGCCCAGCGCCAGCCCGAGATGACGCAGGGCCAGCGCCGCCGCGCCCAGCAGCGCGAAGCTCAGCAGCACGCCGGCGGTGTACCAGAGCGCATGCGCCCGCGCCTTGCCGGCGCTTTCACCGCTTTGCGCCAGCGACAGGGCCTTGAGCGAAAGCACCGGTAGCACGCAGGGCATCAGGTTGAGGATGAGGCCGCCGCCCAGCGCAAACAGCAGGGCCTTGAGCCAGCGCGCGACGCCGAAGGGCGCGGAAGCGTCTGCATCGGGTGCGGCGAGCGAGACGAGTTGGTCGGCGGCGGCCGCCGGCAGGTCGAGCGTCACCTGCCGCGTCATCGGCGGATAGCAGATGCCGTCGTTCTGGCAGCCCTGGAAGGTGGCTTCGAGCGTGATCGGGCCGGCGTCGGCGCGGCTGCGGCGCAGCCCCAGCGGCAGCTCGATCTGGTCGAAGTAGACGATGACATCGCCGAAGTGCTCGTCCTGGTGCTGCGTGCCTGTTGGCCAGCGCGGCGTGGCAAGCTGCACGCCATCGGCATCGAGCAGGCGGAATTCGGAGCGGTCGCGGTAGAGATAGTAGCCCGGCGCCGGGGTGAAGCGCAGCAGCAGCTCGGTCGGCGAGTTGGCGATGGCCTCGAAGCGGAAGGCCTGATCCTCCGGCAGCGGCATCGCATCGGTACCCAGCGCATCGGCCGCCGGGGCAAGCGGATTCGCCAGCCCGCCGATGGCAAGCCCGGAAGACACCGGCGATGATCCGGTCGCGCCCGGCAGGCCGCTGAAACCGCCGGCCCCGGGCAGCGCCGCGGCAACCTGCACCGTCACTTCGCGCGACTGCGGCGGGTAGCAGATGCCGGCATCGGCACAGCCCTGGTACTTCACCCGGAAGCGCTGTGCGCCGCCATCGAGGCCCGACAGCGTGGCGCTGACCGCGCTGCGCCAGGTTTCCACATCGCCGAAGAACTCGTCGTGATGCGGCGTGCCGCGCGGCACCTCCAGTGCGCCGGCGGCACCGCTGTCATCCAGCGCCTGCACCGAGAAACGGTGCCGGTAGAGGTAGTAGCCCTCGGCGATGGTGAAGTCGAAGCGCGCGCTGCCCGGATCGCCCGCGCGCGCATCCAGCGCGAAGGCCTCGTCGACCGGCAGCAGGTCGGACTCGTCGAAGGCGTGCGCCGCGCCGGCGGAGAAGAGCGCCAGCAGCGTCAGCGCGCAGAAGTGAAGAAGGTGTCGTGTCATGGAAAATCGTCGTCAGCGGCCGCACCTGCCGCGGGCGGCGAGGTTTCCTCGTCGATCCACGCCAGGTAGCGGTCCAGTCCGGAACCGGCTTGGACAGCCAGGATCTCCGGGAGTTCATAAGGGTGGCGCGCAAGGATGTGGCGTTCCACCTCGTCCAGCCGTGCCGCCTGCGTCTTGATCAGCAGCTGCACCTCGTCCGAGCACTCGATCTCCCCCTGCCAGCGATAGATCGATTCCACGCCCGGAATCAGGCTCACGCAGGCCGCCAGCCGGGATTCCACCAGCGATCGCGCCAGCGTGCGGGCGCTGGCGAGGTCGGGGCAGGTGCAAAGCAGGAGGGTTGCGGTCATGGGGTGAGAAGGATGGTGGGCCCACCAGGACTCGAACCTGGAACCAAAGGATTATGAGTTCGTCGCCAACGCGCTATGCCTAGGAAAATCAAGCATAGGGGAGCGTAAGCTACAGAACAAAAAAGTAAGCTGCGACAGTAGTTTAGCGCAGCTTGGCGAAGGTCGGCAAAACTAAGCTCTGTGCCGCTGGAGTACCGCCATCCGAGGCGTTCTTGAACCCGTGGGCAGTTATGGCGACGGCTCCCACGGATTGATGATAGTCACTCCCGTAGGCTTGAAATCGGCCACGTTGCGCGTTACCACCGTCATGCCGTGCACCAGCGCCGTCGCCGCGATGAGCGCGTCACGCTCGCCGCGCTTGTCCGGCACATGCAGTCGAGCGCAGCGCTGCGCCACAGCGGTATCGATAGGCAACGTTCGCCCGGAGAACTCGGGTAGTACGTGTTGCTCCAGCCACGCGCGCAGCATGGCCCCCTGGGTAGTGTCTTTGCGTTCAATCGACAGAACGCCGAGCTCCAACTCCATGATGGTGATGGCCGATACGAAGAGGTCGGCGGCATCGACGCTTTCCGTCCATGCCGCCACATTCCCATCGGCCTTGCCAAGCCGCACCTTGCGCAGCTCGGACAGCACGTTGGTATCGAGCACATACATCATGAGAGATCAGCCGGCCGGGCTCCAATGGTCACGCGCGGTGGCTCGAACTCGATGTCCGCAACACCCGGCATCGCCAGCGCGTCGGCAATGTTGCGCCGCTGCTTTGTCAACCGCTGATAGTCCTCGAAGCTGAGCAGCACGTGCGCGGGCTTGCCGCGATCCGTGATGAACACCGGGCCGCTCTTGGTGGCCTTCTTTGCTCGCGTCACGTCCTGGTTCAACTCTCGACTGGATAGGGTCGTGATGGTCATAGAGCACCTCCAGCATCAATAATAGTAGGTACGTTACTACAATTCTGATCGAAGGGCAAGTGGGCCTCTCTCTCGTTTCGTGTGGATGAGTTTCACGCCGGGTCCGGCTGAGCCGGGTGGTGCCATGGGTTCCGGGGCAGATGACGAAGCTTCGAGCAGATCAGGTAGGAGACGGTGAGCAGGTGCCTGTCCGTACCATAGCCTCGCGCTCTCGCCTTGGCCGCCTGGATGCGTCCATTCATCGCCTCGGCAAAGCCGTTGCTGAGCCCCGAGCGGAAGTGCTCGACGATGCCTTCGAGATGTGTCCTTGGCGATCAGTTCCGGTGTCAGCGCGGCCAGCGAATACTTGCCCAGGTTCTGCATCAACGGCTTCGCGTGTCTCGCGTCGCTGTCGGCCGATGCCGGGCGCTTGGTTGGGGAGACCTCGGAAAGATAGCGCTTGAGCGCGTCCTCGATGGTCATGCGCTCGGACGGCGCACGTTGGATATAGACGCCGCGCACCATTTCGTCTTCGGTGCGCCGCGCCCAATCCTCGGCGTCGCGTTTGGTGCGGAAGGTCTTGGCTGTGGCCGGCCATCCCGTCTTGCGGATGAGCGCTTTCCACGTGCCTGAGGGTGTCTTGACGATGGTCGCCATTCGGTTGCTCCAGAACAGGGCTCGTGTACCGCCACTGTACCGACGCGCCAGCGCAAGCAAAGATGGTGGGCCCAGCAGGACTTGAACCTGCAACCAACGGATTATGAGTCCGCTGCTCTAACCAATTGAGCTATAGGCCCTTTTTGCTTTTTTGATGGGGCGGAAGGGTGGCCGCCCCGCTCAATTTTGTCTCGCCGTTCTGACCTCGATCAGTGGATTATGAGTCCTCTGCTCTGACCGTTGAGCCATAGGCCCGCGTGAACGGGGCATTGTCGCAGGAACGGGCCGATGCCGGTGCGCTAGTCCGCCGGGACGCAGCGTTCGCGCGCCCAGTCGCGCAGCCACTGCACCTGCTCGGCCATGATCACCGACAGCGGGCGGGTCTGGGCGAGGGCAGTGTGGATGCGTTCGGTGGTGAGCTTCGCACCGTCGGCGTGGGCGTCGTAGAGCGCGCTGACGATGGCCTGTTCGATCTCGGCCCCGGAAAACCCGTCGCTGGCCGCCGCCAGTTCAGTCAGATCGAAGCGCCCGATCTCCTGCTCGCGGCGCGCGAGGTGGATGCGGAAGGCGTCGCGGCGTGCGGCATCGTCCGGAAGATCGACGAAGAACACTTCGTCGAAGCGGCCCTTGCGCAGGAACTCCGGTGGCAGGCGGCGCACGTCGTTGGCGGTGGCGACGATGAATACCGCCGCGCGACGTTCGCTCATCCAGGTGAGCAGGGTGCCGAGCACGCGGCGCGACACGCCGTCGTCGCTGTCCGAGGTGGCCAGGCCCTTCTCGATCTCGTCGCACCACAGTACGCACGGCGCCATGGCTTCGGCGGTGGCGAGCGCCTGGCGCAGGTTGCGTTCGGTCTCGCCGTGGAACTTGTTGTAGAGCGCGCCGAAGTCCAGCCGCAGCAAGGGTACGCCGAAGCCGCCGGCGCAGGCCTTGGCGGCGAGCGATTTGCCCGCGCCCTGCACGCCCAGCAGCAGCATGCCGCGCGGGCGGTCCAGGCCCTTGGGCGGAACGTCCGCCACGAACACCGGGCGACGCTGCTCCACCCAGCGCTTGAGACGGCCGAGGCCGGCGATTTCGTCCATGCGCGCCACGTCCGGCTCCAGCGTGATGACGCCGCCGCGCCCGAGCAGCTCGAACCGTGCGCGCTGCGCGCGCTCGACGTCGCCCGGGCCGATCAGCCCGTCGTGGTAGATCAGGTCGCGCGCGATGCGGCGCGCGTCGAGCAGCGGCAGTCCGCGCAGGTGGCGCAGCACCGCGCGCTGCGCCGCGGCGTCCACTTCCACCCGCCGCCCGCCGTTTTCGCGCGAATAGGCGAACACCTCGTCGCGCAGCATCTTCGCCAGCGCGGCGTCGTCGGGCAGGCGCATGGAAAAGCGCGTGGCCAGCGGCTCCAGCTCCGGCGGCAGCTCGATCTTCGCGCCGATCAGCACCACGGTCTGCTTCGACGCGCCCTGGCCCAGCACGATCTCGCGCAGCATCCGCACGCTCATCGCGTAGCGCAGGTAGGGCGAGAAATCGAGCAGCAGCCAGATGCCGCGCGCTTCCTCGCGCCGCATCACGTCGAGCACGGCGCTCGAGTCGGTGGCTGCCGGCAGGAACGGGTCGTCCAGGTCCAGGCGCTTGAGGCCTTCGGTGATCGACCAGCGCCACAGCGGCCGGAACAGTTCGGCCACGACGTGGCGGAAGGCGTCCAGCAGCAGCGCCTCCTCGTTGGTCTCGATCAGGAGCAGCGGGGTGCCGGCGCGGATGCGGACCGCAAGGTCGCGGGGATCGAACATCGGGTTTCCACGGGAATCGGTTGGGGACGGCCGAACGCCTGCGCCACGGGGCGAGAACGCTGCGGTGACGGTGTATTCTGCCAAGTCGTGACCTTCTCGGCTGGATTCCGCGCATGTCCCTGTTCCGCTCCACCCTCGCTGCCGTGCTGCTCACGGCCCTGCCGCTGGCCTGCGCTTACGCCGCGCCGCAAAAATCCGGCCAGCGTGCGCCGGCCCAGGCCGCGCACCTGGACGCCGGCGGCGAACGCCTGCTGCTCGTCGCGCCCGACCTGGCGCGGCTCAAGGCCCAGGATGCGGTCAACGATCTCAAGACCGGCGTGCCGCTGCGCTACGGGCGGGTGCTGCCGGCGCGCTTCGATCTGGCCGCCGATACCGGCCCGGGGCGATGGGAAAGCGCTGCCGACGGACGCCTGACCTGGCGGCTGGAAGTGGCCGGCAAGGGCGCGCACAGCCTGGAGTTCGCCTTCTCGCGCTTCCGCCTGCCGCCGGGTGCCAGCCTGTCGATCCACGCCCGCGACGGCAGCGTGGCGCTGCCGCTTTTGACCGATGCCGACAACCCGGCCAGTGGCGTCTTGCATACCGCCATGCTGGCCAGCGACGCGGCGGTACTGGAACTGACCCTGCCGGCCGCGCGCCGCGCGACGCTCGAACTGGCGCTCAGGAGCGTGTCCTGGGGCTACCGCGATCCCTTCGCCGCGGCGCGCGCCAAGTCGGGCAGCTGCAACGTGGACACGGCGTGCCCGGAAGGCGACGCCTGGCGCAACCAGATCGCCTCGGTGGCCGGCTATTCCTTCAGCTCCAGCAGCAGCAGCCTGTACTGCACCGGTACGCTGGTGGCCACGGGAAGCGCCGCGCAGGACACCGCCAAGCCGCGCCTGGCTACCGCCTACCACTGCATTTCCACCGCGCAGGAGGCGGCCAGCGCGGTGTTCTACTGGGGCTTCGAAAGCCCCACCTGCCGCGCGCCCGGCAGCGCCGAAAACGGCTCGCCGCTGCCGGCCACCACCGCCTCGCGCGCCATCCAGACCGGCGGCGCGCAGCTCCTGTCCACCAATCAGGCCACCGACTTCACCGCGCTGGAGCTCAATGCGCCGGTGCCGGCAGCGGCGATGGCCTACTACAGCGGCTGGGACCGCAGCGGCATCGTGCCCAACGGCGCGGTCGGCATCCACCACGCCAACGGCAACGAAAAGCGCATCGTCTTCAACGACGATCCGCTCACCCCGATGCGCAACTGCATCGTCAGCGGCGGTGATCCGGACACGCACTGGCGCGTGGACCAGTGGGAGCTGGGCACCACCGAGATCGGCTCCTCGGGCTCGGGCCTCTGGAATCCGTCCAACGGCCATTTGATCGGCGTGCTGTCCGGCGGCAACGCAGGCTGCGCCAATCCCTCCGGTTACGACTGCTACGGGCGGCTCAGTTCGGCTTGGGAAGTTCCGAGCGACACCGGCACCTCGATTCGCGCGGCCTTCGACCGCAGCGGCGGCAACCCGGAAACCATGCCGGGCAAGTCGAGCTGCGACGCGCCGGTGGTGACGTTGGCCTCTTCCGCTTTCAGCGCCGCGCCCGCCGCCGGCGCGCGCTTCGAGCTGCGTGCCAGCGCCCAGGGCGGTGCCGGCGGCTACACCTATCTGTGGGACGCCGACGGCGATGGGGTATACGAGCGCAGCGGCAGCAGCAGCCAAATCCGCGTGTCCTTCCCGACCCGGCGCCAGCTCAACGTCCGGGTGCAGGTGCGCGATGCGCAGGGCTGCATCGGCGTGGCCTCGCGCGCGCTGGACGTGGTGGCACCGGTGATCGAGGCGGTGTCGGTCGGGACGCCGGCGCTGGTCTGCGGCAACGATCGCGCCGGCATCGACCCGGGCGAGCGCTACACCGTACCGGTCACGCTGCGCAACGTCGGCAGCGCCGCGCTTGCGGCCGGCGCGCGCGCGCTGTTCGCGCCGGTGGGCCTGATGACCCTGGATGTCGGCCCGAACGCCTTCGGCTATGTCGGCACCCGCGACTGCGACTACGGCTTCATCGACCTGGCCGTCGGAAGCGGTGCGACCGCGCCGCTGGCCACCGCGGTCGCCGACGGCAATCCCTACGGAGACCTGGACGATGCGCGCACCCCGGACATCGCGCTGGGCGGCAGCGGCATCACCCTGTACGGAGTGACGTACTCGAAGGCGGTGATGTCGACCAACGGCTATGTCTCCTTCGATACCGGCGATACCGGCGCGGACGCCGACCCGATCTGCGGCGGCGGTGAACTTCCGGCGGGGGCCGGGGGCCCGCAGCTTCGCCCCTTCCACGCCGACCTGCGCGTGTTGGAGAGCCCGGGAGCGGGGCTGCGCTACCGCCGTTTCGCCCAGTGCCCGCGCGCCTCGCAGCTGGGCGGTACGCATCCCTGCCACGTGTTCCAGTGGAGCGGCATGGAAGTGCTCGACAGCGACTGGTACTTCGAGGGCGAAACCGAATTCCAGGCCATCGTCTACGAAGGCACCGGGGAAGTGGCCTACCAGTACCGCCGCGCCGCGCCCACCGACCTTCATTCCGGCGCGATCGGCCTGATCGACGCCGGCGGCGGCGACGCGCTGGCCCTGGCCTGCCCGCAGGCGACCCGCACCGTGCCCGCGGCCGGCAGCGCGATGTGCGCCTTCGCGCCCGGCGCGCAGCCGGCCTCGGAATCGCCGCTGCGGCTGGAATCGGCGGCGATCGTGCTGCCGCAGATCGCCGCCGGCCAGAGCGCCACGGTGAACCTGCCGGTCAAGATCCGCGATGACGCCGCCTGCGGCGCGCCGCTGCGGCTGGATTACCTGGCTACCGCGACGGTCAACGCGCACAGCGCGCGCGGCAGCCGCCTCGCGGCGGGAACGGTGGCGTCCGGCTGCCAGGCGGTGAGCCAGTGCGGCGCGCCGATCGCCGCCGTGCGCCTGCGCAGCGGGGACATCAGCAACCCGCAGCGGTCCGGCAACGGACTGGCCCACCTCAGCGACCTGGGCGCGACCTGGTACACCGCCGACAGCTCACACCTGCCGACTTGGTACAACATCGTCGGAACCTACCGCGACAACCTGCTCGAAGCACCCCTGCTCGAAGCGCGCAACCTTGATGCGCCCGAGGGCCTGGACGTGAAGGTTGAGCAGGTCGGGCGCGCCTACGTCGCGCCGATCACGCCCACCCGCGCGCTGTTCGCCTGGCGTTTCGATGATGGCCGCGCCGGCATGGAATATCTGGAATCGACCACCGCGCTGCTGGCCCGGCCCGATCCCGACCACACCGCGCACTGGTATCCGCCCAGCCAGTCGGGCTGGGGCGTGAATGTGGAGAGCGTGCAGATCGGCGATGAGCGCCTGGACGTGGCCGCCACCTACCTTTACGACGACCGCGGCACGCCGCGCTGGACGATCAGCGAAGGCGCGATGACGCCGGGCGGCCAGCTCCTGCTGCGCAGCCATCGCCCGCACTGCCCCGGCTGCGCGCACTACGAGGACTGGGCCAGCCAGCGCCAGCCGGCCGGAAGCCTGCGCCTGCTCTGGCCCGGTGCCAGCCATGCGACCATCAGCACCGACATCACCCTGCCGCCACCGCTGCAGGGTCGATGGCAGCGCAGCAGCGTCCCCCTCGTTCCGATCCGATGAGACCCGCCATGAAACAGGACCGCCGACTGATCCTCCTGCGTCACGCACACGCGCTTCCGGCCGGGCCGGGCCAGGCCGACCGGGATCGCCCGCTGTCGGGCACCGGTGAGGCGGAGGCCGATGCCGTCGCGGCCTTCCTCGCCGAGCACGCGCCCTTCGCCCGTGTGCTGTGTTCGCCCGCGCTGCGCACCCGCCAGACCGCCGAACGCGTGATGGCGCGCACCGGCTATGCCGACACCCGCCACGACCCGCGCATCTACGAGGCCAGCGCCGGCGAATTGATCGAGGTCCTGGACGAGCACGACGCCCCGTCCATCCTGCTGGTCGGGCACAACCCGGGGCTGGAGCAGCTCGTGGCCCTGCTGTGCACCGGGCGTTCGGGCGAATACCGCGGCATGCCGCCGGCGGGCGTCGCGGTGCTGAGCCTGCCCGAGGGCGCGGCGCTGGAACCGGGCGTTGCGCGGCTGGACGCCTTCTGGTCCTCCTGACCACGCGATGCGCTGGCTCTGTATCCCTGCACTGGCTCTCGCCGTGATCTGGCCTCGCGCGTCCGCGCAGACCTGGTCCATCGACACAGGCAGGGCGAGCGCCAGCTTCAGCGTGCGCCCGGTCTGGCTCAGGCGCATCCATGGACACTTCCCGATCCTGGAAGGGGTCCTGGTGCGTGATCCGGCGCGTGACACGGTCGCGGTCGACGTGCGCATCGACGTGCGTGCGCTGCAGATGGGGCGCGCCGCCTGGGTGATCTGGGCGCAGTCGCCCGAGTTCTTCGACGTCGAGCGCCACCCGTGGATCCGCTTTCGTTCCGATCCCTTTCCCGTCAGCCAGCTGCCTGAGGGCGGGCTGATCGAAGGGCAGGCCACGCTGCGCGGCGTGACCCGACGGATCGGTTTCACCCTGGCACCGGTCGAATGCGCCGCGTTCGCCCCGGACTGCCCGATCCGGGCCGAGGGCGCGGTCAGCCGCAGCGCCTTCGCCATGGATGCGCGACGCCTGTCCCTAGGCGACAGCGTGACGCTGAGCTTCGAAGTGATGCTGATCCAGGCCCCGGACCCGATGCGATGAACCGGGTGCTGCACCTGCTGGCGTTGGCGCTGCTGGCGCTGGCGCTCACCGCCTGCATGCCCAGCCGCAAGGACATCCGCAGCGCGCGCGCCGACGCGCGCGCCCTGCAGGACACCGCCACCACCTGCGGCCTGCCGGACCGCTGCGCGCAGGAGTCGGCGCTGTACGCCCTGGGCGAGTTTGCGATGGCGCAGAGCCAGCCAGACGCCCCGCGTCACGAAGTCACGCTGCTGGAAAGTGGTGAAGACGCGCTGCTGGCGCGCATCAACCTGATCCGGGCCGCGCGATTCCGGCTCGACGTGCAGAGCTTCATCTACGCCCAGGACGACTCCGGGTTTCTCGTCCTCAGCGAACTGCTGGCAGCGGCGCGGCGCGGCGTGCGGGTGCGGGTCCTGCTCGACCAGCTCTACAGCGTCGACGACGTGGAACTGGTCGCCGCGCTGGCCAGCGCCCATGTCAACTTCGAGCTGCGCCTGTTCAACCCGACTTTCGGCAAGGCCCGCACCGGGCCATTCGAGTTCGCCGCCGGGATCCTGTGCTGCTTCACCCGCTTCAACCAGCGCATGCACAACAAGCTGCTGCTGGCCGACGGCGTCATCGGCATCACCGGCGGGCGCAACTACCAGGACCGCTACTTCGACTGGGATCCAGCCTTCAACTACCGCGATCGCGACATCCTCGTGGCCGGCCCCGCCGCCGGGCAGATGCAGGAATCCTTCAGCCGGTTCTGGCGCCATCCTCGCGCCGTGCCGGCGGCGGCGCTGCACGACGTGCGCCGCCGCCTGAGCGCGCTGGAGCGCGGCCACGCGCTCGATCCGGACACGCTGATCGCCACCGCGCAAGCACACGGACGGGTCGCGGCCATGTCCAGGGCGGCCAGCGACCCGTCCGTGATCGCCGAGCGCCTGCTCGCGCGAACCCGCTCCGTGGGCGAGGTCGAGTTCCTCTCCGACCTGCCCAACAAGACGCTGGAGCGCAATGACCCGAGCGAGCGCGACCTGTCGCTCGAACTGCTGGCGCTGTTCGAGGGCGCGCAGGACCGCATCGTGCTGCAGACGCCTTACCTCGTGTTTTCGCGCACCGCGCGGCGCAGCCTGCGTGCGCTGCACGAGCGCGAGCATCCGCCCAGGATCATCGTCTCGACCAACAGCCTGGCCTCGACCGATGCCTTCCCGGTCTATGCGCTCTCGCACAAGTACAAGCGTCGCTACCTGCGCGAGTACGGGCTGCACATCTACGAGTACAAGCCGTTTCCGGGCAGTGCGCCGCTGGACTGGCAGGATGCGCTGATCGATCTGCCGCCCGGCGCGCCGGTGCGACGCAGCTTGGGCGAGCGTGCGACCGAATCCCGCCGTGCGATCGGCTCGGGTGCCCAAGGCTCGCGCGGCAGCGCGCGGGGCGGTCGCGTTCCGCTTTCGCGCGAAGGCGTGCGCATGGGCATGCACGCCAAGTCGATCGTGATCGACGACCGCATCGGGCTGGTCGGCACGCACAACTTCGACCCGCGTTCGGATCGCCTCAACACCGAAAGCGTGGTGATCGTGCACGACCCGGCATTTGCCGCGGAGCTTGCCGAAGAGGTTCTTGCCGACACCGCGCCCGAGAACGCCTGGGTGATCGCGCCGCGCCCCAAGCCGGTGGTGCTGTCCGGGCTCAACTACAGCCTGGGCAAGGCCTTCGAGGCGCTGCCCCTGTTCGACATCTGGCCCTTCCGCTACGCCACCAGCTGGGAAATGAAGCCCGGCTGCGCGCCGGTGCCGCGCGACGACCCGAAGTTCTCCGAGTGTTACCAGCCCGTCGGCGATTTCCCCGAGGTGCAGGTGCCGCTCAAGTCGATCTACACCCGCATCCTCACCGCCTTCGGCGCGGGCCTGGCACCGATTCTCTGACGGGGCGGGAATGGGGAATCGGGAATCGGGAATGGACGGTGAGCCCGTCGCCAATCTCGGGCGGTCGTCTGCGTGGCCGCCGCGGCCGCCGCCGTACCCGCGCCTTCGATTCCCGATTCCCCATTCCCGCCCCGATTGACGCCCCGATTGACGCCTCTGCCGGGGCTTCGCTAGGCTGCCGCCTCTCCGGTCATCTTTAAGGTCAGGCCATGCCTCTGAGCATTTCGTTCGAACTGAGCGATCAGGATCTCGAGCACTTCGTCGCCGCCCAGCGCAGCGCCACGGCCGCGGCCGAAAGCAAGAGCGCCGACGAGATCATCGCCGCATCCACGCAGATGCTGGAGGGTGCGCTCAAGGCCAAGGTGCCGGACTTCGTCCAGCAGCGCCTGGCCATGCTCGACAACCTGATCGCCATGCTGCGCGACGAGGGCTGGAGCCTGCCTGACGCCGACCGCCAGCGCGTGCTTGCGGCGCTGGTCTACTTCGTCGATCCGGCCGACGTGATCCCCGATTCGGTGCCCGTGCTGGGCTACCTGGACGATGCGATCATGATCGAGCTGTGCGTGCGCGACCTCAAGCACGAGATCGATGCCTACGACGACTTTTGCGATTTCCGCGAGAGCGAGGCCGGTCGTCTGGGCCAGAGCCCATCCGAGGTCGGGCGCTGCGACTGGCTGGACGCGCGCCGCGAGGAGCTGCAGAACCGGATGCACCTGCGCCGCGAGCGCGACTTCGGCGTGGGCTACGGCAACTCCAGCGGCTATGCCAGCGGCAAGACCTACCTGAGCCGCAGCTGGCGTCCCAGCATCTTCACGATGCGCTGATGGCCGATATCTTCACCCGACGCCCGCCGCTGGCCGCGATCAACGCCAGCGGTGCCGACTCGATGGTCGCGCATCTGGGCATCACCGTCACCGAACAGGGAGAGGATTTCCTGCGCGGCACCATGCCGGTCGATCCGCGCACCCGACAGCCGTTCGGCCTGCTGCACGGCGGCGCGTCGGTCGCGCTGGCGGAGTCGCTCGGCAGCCTCGCCGGAAACCTGTGCCTGGACAATGAGGCATCGACGGCGGTGGGGTTGGAAATCTCGGCCAACCACATCCGCTCGGTCACCTCCGGCACCGTCACCGGCACGGCGCGCCCGCTGCACCTGGGGCGCAATACGCAGGTGTGGGATATCCGCATCGAAGACGAAGAAGACCGTCTGGTCTGCGTGTCGCGGCTCACCCTGGCCGTGGTGGCGCGCCGCGCAGCTTGAACGCGGGCCAACCCGTTGCGGATCGGGTTGGCGATCCAGGCAAACTCACGGCCGCCTTTGGATAGACTCCACGCTCCGAACCGTTCCGTGTCCCGATGCCTCGCCCTTCCCCGCAGTCACGCCAATCCCCAGCGCCGGGCGAACGCCTGCTGCGCCCGCTGCGCTATGCCGTTCGGGTTCCGCTGTTCACCCTGCACCTGACGCTGGGTCTGCCGCTGACCCTGCTGGCGATCAACCGCTTCACCGCGCGCTGGACGCTGGACGGCGAGCGCGTGGACCATCACGCGATCCGCTGGTGGTCGGCCACGCTGATGCGCATCTTCGGCATGCGCGTGCGGCGCGTGGGCCAGCCGCTGCGCGAAGCGCACCTGCTGGTGGCCAACCACGTTTCCTGGATCGACATCGAGCTGGTGCACAGCCAGCGCGTGGTCGGCTTCGTGGCGAAATCCGAGATCAGCCGCTGGCCGCTGGTTGGCTGGCTTGCGGGGCGTGCCGGCACCATCTACCACCAGCGCGGCAGCAACGCCTCGCTGTCGAGCGTGCTCGACCTGATGGTCGGCCGGCTCGATTCGGGCCAGGCGGTGGGTGCCTTTCCCGAAGGCGGGACCAACGGCGGTGACTCCGTGCGGACCTTCCACGCGCGCATCTTCCAGGCTGCCTTCGAGGCCCAGGTGCCGGTGCAGCCGGTGGCGCTGCGCTACGGCTCCGGAGGCAGCGCGCAGACCGTGGTGGCGTTTGCGCCGGGCGAGAACTTCCTGCGGAATTTCCTGCGCCTCCTGGGCGAGCCTTCGCGCGTGGCCGAGGTACATTTCCTGCCGGCGATCGTGCCGGGCGAGGAAGGTCGCCGCCAGGTCGCCGAAAAGGCGCGCGAGTCGATCGTCGCGGCGATGGAATCGTGAGCCTCGATCCCGCCCGGTTCCGCCCGCCCGCACCCCTGCGCAATGCCCACGTGCAGTCGGTTCTGGCGAGCAGCCGGTTTCGCAAGATTTTCACCCGCCGGGTCGCGGCCGATCTGATCGCCGGGGCGCAGGAGCTGATCCTCGACGGCGGGGAGGGCGTGCGCCTGCAGGGGTTCCTGACCCTCCAAAACCACCTGCCGCAGGCACGCGGCCTGGCGGTTCTCGTGCACGGCTGGGAGGGCTCGGTCGATTCCAGCTACATCCTGGCCACCGGCGCGCGCCTGCTCGACGCTGGATTCGACGTGTTCCGGCTGCACCTGCGCGACCATGGCGACACCCACGCGCTCAACCGCGACCTGTTCCATTCCTGCCGGATCGACGAAGTGGTGGCGGCGGTCGGCAACCTCGCGCGCCGCGTGCCGCACCGCGCGCTGTGCGTTGCCGGCTACTCGCTCGGCGGCAATTTCGCGCTGCGCGTGGCGCTGCGCGCGCCCGCGGCCGACCTCGGGCTGCGGCATGTCGCCGCGGTCTGCCCGGTGATCAGCCCGCGGGCCGGGCTGGAGGCCATCGAGGCCGCGCCCTGGTTCTACCAGCACTACTTCATGCACAAGTGGGGCCGCTCGCTGCGGCGCAAGCAGGCGATCTTCCCCGATGCCTTCCACTTCAGCGCGTCCGAGCTGCGCGCCGGCGTGCGCGGCCTCACCCGGGCGCTGGTGGATCGCTATACCGAGTTCGATTCGCTCGACGCCTACCTCGACGGCTATTCCGTCGCCGGCGATCGCCTGGCCGGGCTGCAGGTGCCGGCCAGCATCCTCACCGCGGCGGATGATCCCGTCATTCCGGTCGAGGATTTCCGCACGCTCTCCCTGCCGCCGCAGGTGCGGCTTTCGATCGCGCCCTGGGGCGGGCACTGCGGCTTCCTCGCCGGCCTGCGGCTCGACGGTCTGGCTGAAGCCTGGGTCACCGAGCAGCTCGCCGAGGCCTGTCCGGCCGATTGAGCGCAGGCACCGCCCGCCAATCGTGGCGATTCCCGGGCAATCCGGGTCGCGCGGCCCGGATTGCCGATACCCTATGCGCCTGTTTTCCCATTCGAGACTGCGCGATGAAGCTTTCCAGCCGGAGTTTCCCCCACCGCGGCCCGATTCCTCCGGAACTCGCCTTCGGACGACGCGGCGATGCGACCAATCCGATCGCGCTGTCGGACAATCGCAACCCGCACCTGGCCTGGGAAGACGCGCCTGCCGGCACGGCGTCGTTCGTGCTGTGGTGCGTGGACCCGGACGTGCCTTCGCGCGGGGACGACGTGAATCAGGCGGGGCGCATCATTCCGGCGGAGCTGCCGCGGGTGGAGTTCAGCCACTGGATCATGGTCGACATTCCCGTCGGCGTGCACGAGATCGCCGAAGGCGCGCTGAGCCATGGCATCACCGCGCGCGGCAAGCCGGCGCAGCCTGGCCCGGGTGGCGCGCGCCAGGGCGTGAACGACTACACCGGCTGGTTCGCCAACGATGCCGAGATGGCCGGCTCGTACCACGGTTACGACGGTCCCTGCCCGCCGTTCAACGACGCCATTGCGCACCGCTACTTCTTCCGCCTGTTCGCGCTCGACGTGGCGAAACTCGAGCTGCCCGAGGGCTTCACCGCCGCCCAGGCGCTGGCCGCGATGCAGGGTCACGTGCTCGACGAGGTCGCGATCTACGGCAGCTACGGCCTGAATCCGGCGCTCGACTGAGCAAACACCGCCCCGACCCCGCACCGCGGCGGCGCGATCGCCGCCCGGTGCCCGCACGAGTGCCCGCACACCGATGGACTTCCTGCAGATTCTTATCCTGGCCCTGGTGCAGGCCCTCACCGAGTTCCTGCCCGTTTCCAGCTCCGCGCACCTGGTGCTGGCCAGCGAAATGTTCGGATGGCAATACCAGGGCCTGAGCTTCGATCTGGCCCTCCACTGCGGCACCCTGATCGCGATCCTGGCCTACTTTCGCCGCGACATCGCCGAACTGGTGCGCGAGGCGCTGGCCTGGCGGCCCGGACGCCGGCTCAATCCGACCCAGCGCCTGGCGCTGGGCATCACGCTGGCAACGATCCCGGCCGGCCTCGCGGGCCTCCTCCTGGGCGATGCGGGTGCGCTGGTGCTGCGCCATCCGGTAATGATCGCGTCCAACCTGATCCTCTTCGGACTGCTGCTCTGGTTCGCCGAACGCTGGTCGCTGCGCGCGGGGCGCGCGCTGGTGGCCGAGGGTACGGGTGCGGGCGAGGCACTGGGACGCCTCTCGATCGGTCGTGCGCTGCTGATCGGCTGCGCCCAGACCCTGGCGCTGATGCCCGGCACGTCGCGCTCGGGCGCAACGATGACCGCAGGCATGCTGCTCGGGCTCGACCGCGCGCAGGCGGCGCGCTACTCCTTCCTGCTGGCCACCCCGGTCATGGTGCTGGCCACCGCCTACGGCGCGTGGGAGGCGCGCGGCGAACCGCTCGCGGGGCTGGGCGACATGGCCCTGGGCACGCTGTTTTCGGCCGTCTCGGGCTGGTTCGTGATCCGCTTTTTCCTCGGCGTGATCCGGCGCATCGGCACCGCACCCTTTGTCGCCTATCGCGTGCTGCTGGGCGTGGCGGTGCTGGGCTGGTATTTCCTGCTGCGGTAAGCGGCGATCCGCGATCCGCGATCCGCGTGCGGCGGTGTGGCCGCCGTCGCGCGGCAGCGTCAGCTGCGTTGCGCCACCGCGTCCGCAGGCGCTGTCGCCAGCACCCGCTCCAGGCCGCGCGCGATGTCGAAGAGCAGGTCGCTGTCGGCCTCGATGCCGACTGAAAGGCGCAGCAAGCCGTCGCCGATGCCGGCCGCGGCGCGCGCCTCGCTGCTCATCGCCGCGTGCGTCATCGTGGCGGGGTGGGCGATCAGGCTTTCCACGCCGCCCAGTGATTCGGCCAGGGTGAAGTACGACAGGCCGCAGAGGAAGGCGCGCACCGCTGCTTCGCTGCCCAGATCGAAGCCGATCATCGCGCCGTAGCCGCGCTGCTGGCGCGCCGCGAGCGCGTGTCCGGGATGGCCGGGCAGTCCCGGGTAGTGCACCGCCTGCACCGCCGGGTGGGCCTGGAGGAGCTGCGCGATGGACATGGCGTTTTCCTGGTGCACGCGCAGGCGCGCGTCGAGCGTGCGCAGGCCGCGCAGGGTCAGGAAGCTGTCGAACGGTGAGCCGGTGAGGCCCAGCGCGTTGGCCCACCAGGTGAGCGCGTCGTGGGTTGCGCCATCAGCGGCAACGACCGCGCCGCCGACCACGTCACTGTGGCCGTTGATGTACTTGGTGGTGGAGTGCACCACGATGTCCGCGCCCAGCGCGATCGGGTTTTGCAGCGCCGGGGAAAGGAAGGTGTTGTCGACCACCACGCGCGCGCCGACGCGGTGCGCCGCTTCCGCCACGAAGCGGATGTCGGTGATGCGCAGCAGCGGGTTGGACGGGGTTTCGATCCAGACCATCGCCGGCGCGCGCGTGAGCGCCTTGCCCAGCGCGATGGGATCGCTGAAATCGACGGTGTCCAGTACGAATTGGCCCTTGCCGGCGAGCGCGTTGAACAGCCGCCACGATCCGCCGTAGCCGTCGTGCGGAACGATGAGGCGCTCGCCCGGCTTGAGCAGCTGCAGGACGAGCGTGACGGCGGCCATGCCGGTGGATACCACCACGCCGCCGGCTCCGCCTTCCATTTCGGCCAGCGCATCGCCCAGGAGGTCGCGCGTGGGATTGCCGCTGCGGGTGTAGTCGTAGCGGCGCTTGTCGTTGAAGCCGGCGAAGCTGAAGTTGGTCGACAGCACGATGGGCGGTACCACCGCGCCATGGGTCTGGTCCGAATCGATTCCCGCGCGCACGGCGGCGGTGGCATGCCGGCGGGTGAGGAGGGCGTCGCAGCGGCTCATGCGGCAACGCTCCGACACAGGGCCGCGGTGAGGATGGCGGCAATCTGCGCCTCTTCCTTGAGGAAGGCGTCGTGGCCATACAGGGAGGAAATGCGGTGCAGCCGTGTGCTGCCGCGAATGCCCTCGGCGAGCGCGTAGAGATCGGATTCGGGCACGATCCGGTCCTCCCGCACCGCCACGATGTCGGTCGCCACGCGGATCGACGCGGGGTCGAGGTTCTGCAGGTCGATGGATTCGGACAGGCGCAGGTAGGCAGTGGGCGAGAAGCGCGCGACGAACTTCGGGCCGATGGCGTCGAAGTAGTCCTCCACCACGAAGCGCGTCGCGTCCGGACCGACCGCGGGCGCGGCGGCGAAGCGCTGCTCGAATTCGACATCGCTGCGATAGCCGATGACCGCAAGCGAACGCGCCAGCGCCAGCGCCTCGCGCACGCCGCCCTCGCTGCGGCCCAGCGCCACGATGCGGCGCTGGATCACGCGCAGCGCCGTCACCTGCGGATGCGAGCGGTGCGCCCCGCTGATCGCGATGAGTCGCCCGAGGCGCGCGCCGTGGCGCGCGGCGAACTGCAGGCCGACCATCGCGCCGTAGGACGCGCCGATGAAGGCCGTGACGCGGACGATGCCCAGGTGGTCGAGCACGGCGGCGATCGCGTCGGCCTGGTCGGCCGGATCGATGCAGGCATCGAGGCTGCCGTCGGCACCGATCCAGTCGATCGCCAGTACGCGGTGGTGGCGGGTATCGATGGCGCGCCCTTCGCCGCACTGCGCGTCCCACCAGCCCGGTTCGGCGAAGCGCGCGCCGGCTGCGACGTGGCGATGGGCCGAAATGCCGCCCTGGACCACGATGACCGGCGCGTCTTGCGCGCCCTGCAGCTCCCAGCCGATGCGCAGGCGGCGGATGCCCGCATGGCGCATCGCCAGCGTCGTATCCAGCACGTCGCGCTCGGCCATCGTCGCGGTGCCGGGCGGGAAGGCAACGATCCCGGCGTGGGCGAGTGCCGCAGGTTCGCGGGACAGGGCGGCGGTGTGAAGGCTCATCATCGTGCTCCGGTTCGTGGGCGGACCCCGTCAAGGTCCTGCGGCCCGAAAGCACGGTGTCGCAACGGTTCGCCGTCAGCGGCAAACGGTGCGACCCATCTTCCGGCCGGCGCTGCACGCCTGCCGCAGGATTTGGCACCGAGCGGCTCCGTGGCCGCGGGTTGCCCCGGCTTCAAAGGGCCTGCCCCTCCGCCGGTCTTGATGGGATTTCGGCCGCATTCTACGCGGCGCGCGATCCGTGTCAATCGCTTCATGCCGATAAAGCGATGAATTTTTCTCATAAGCGCCGATTTGCCTGCGGTTGGGGCGGCGCAGGCTAAGATGTGCCTCGCGGAGTCGGCCAGACAGTCGCGTGGCGCTTCGGCGCTGCGAGGAAAGTCCGGGCTCCACAGGGCAGGATGCCAGGTAACGCCTGGGCGGCGCGAGCCGACGGAAAGTGCAACAGAGAGCAGACCGCCGATGGCTATGCGTGCCTGACGCCGGAGGATTGGTCACCCGGGTTTTGCGAAAGCGAACGCCCTGGTGTTTCCAGGACCGCCGGTGGCGCGCATGGATCAGGCAAGGGTGAAAGGGTGCGGCAAGAGCGCACCGCGAGTCCGGCAACGGACCGGCACGGCAAACCCCATCCGGAGCAAGGCCAAATAGGGACGCAATGACACGGCCCGTGTCGCGTCCGGGTAGGCTGCTTGAGCGTATCGGTGACGGTGCGCCCAGAGGAATGACTGTCCACGACAGAACCCGGCTTATCGGCCGGCTCCGCCCTTTTCCCGCACCGATGCCCCGGCAGGCCTCGCGCCTGCCGGGGCGCTCGCGTTTGCGCAGTCCGGCGCACTTGTGCGCTGTGAGCCCCGTCGCGCTTCCGCGCCGCGCGCCGTGAACGTGAATTGATGTAAATCATCATGTTCTCGCCGTAATGATCTGTATTTCAAGAGGTTTGTCCGAGAAGCGCGCGGCGAGGGAAAAATCCCTGCCGCGCCAATCGCTTGCGCGCGAGTCCACGCCCGCAGGTTCCTGTTGACACCGCTTCGCGGGATGCTAAGGTGGAACCTTGTAGGAAAATCTGGATTTCTGTGGGTTTTTGTGGGGAAACATGTTTCAGGGCGAAAACTCCATCACGATCGACGACAAGGGGCGGCTGGCCATTCCGATGGCCTACCGCGATCTCGTCGCGCGTGAGTGCGGCAATCGCCTGGTGGTGACCTACAACCCGTGGGAACGCGGCTGCCTGTGGCTCTACCCGCACGCCGAGTGGGAGCGGGTGCGCGATGAGGTCAATCGCCTGCCCATGGCCAAGCCCGGCCATCGCCAGCTCCAGCTCAAGCTGGTCGGCGCGGCGACGTTCGTGGATGTGGATGGCAGCGGGCGAATCCTGGTGCCCGCCAGCCACCGCAACGCCAGTGCGATCGACCGCAAGGCCGTGCTGCTCGGCATGGGCGGCAAGTTCGAGCTGTGGAGCGAGCAGGCGCACCTGGAGCAGGTTCAGAAGACCATCGCCGAGACTGATGTCAGCGAGGCGATGCTGGAGTTGGTGCTGTAGCGCATGGAGACCGGATCGGACTGCGGTGGTCCCGTCCATGTCCCGGTGCTGTACGCGGAGGCGATTGAAGCCCTCGCGGTGCGGCCCGGCGGAAGGTACCTGGACGGCACCTTCGGCCGCGGCGGGCATGCGCGCGGCGTGCTGGAACGCTTGGGTCCGGAGGGCCGCTTGCTGGTGATGGACAAGGATCCCGACGCCGTGGCAGTGGCAAGGTCGAGCATCGGCAGCGATGCGCGCGTGCGGATCTTCCACGGCAGTTTTTCGGCCATGGCGCAGTGGGACGAGACCGCTGCCGGCCTGGATGGCGTGCTGCTCGACCTGGGCGTGTCCTCGCCGCAGATCGACGAGGCGCATCGTGGCTTCAGCTTCCAGCACGACGGCCCCCTCGACATGCGCATGGATCCGCGTTCGGGCGAGAGTGCTGCCGACTTCCTTGCGCGTGCGGACGAAGCCGCGATCGCCGAGGTCATCTGGTGCCATGGCGAAGAGCGCCACAGTCGCCGCATCGCGCGCGCCATCGTCGCGCAGCGGGCCGAGGCACCGCTGGTGACGACGCGCCAGCTTGCGGATCTGGTCGCCGCCACGATCGGGCGGCGCGAGCCGGGCAAGCATCCGGCCACCCGCACCTTCCAGGCCTTGCGCATCCATGTCAACCGTGAGCTGGATGACCTCCAGCAGGGCCTGGACGGGGCGCTGGCGCGGCTCGCGCCGGGCGGACGCCTGGCGGTGATCAGCTTCCATTCGCTGGAAGACCGGATCGTCAAACAGTTCATTGCCGAGCACGCCCGGCCGCCGGCGGCAAACCGGCGTCTGCCCGAGACGGGCGCGTTTGTTCCGGTGCTGCGCGCCGTGGGCGGGGCCATTCGCGCCACGGCGGCGGAGTGTGCATCCAATCCGCGCGCCCGCAGCGCGGTGCTGCGCGTGGCGGAGAAGCTCGCATGAGCGCGCGCTGGCTCGTCCTTTCGTTGCTGATCCTGGTGGCCGTGGCCAGCGCCATCGGCGTGGTCCAGAGCCGCCAGCAGCATCGCGATGCCTTCGCGCAGCTTTCGCGGCTGGAGCAGGCGCGCGACGAGCTCAACATCGAGTTCGACCGGCTCCAGCTCGAAATCGCCACGCTGGCCGATGCCGGCCGCATCGAGGAACAGGCCAAAAGGCGTCTGGGCATGCATGCGCCCGAGCAGGCCGACACCGTGGTGCTGACGCCATGAACTGGACTTCGATGCCGCGAGCCGGCAAAGGCAACGCGCTGCGCCCCCGCGCGCGCCAGGTGGATACGCGCGGGCGGCTGAAGCTGGTAGCAGCGCTGCTCGGCCTGGGCTGCGCCTCGCTGGTGGCGCGCGCCGTGGACCTGCAGCTTTTGCACAACGAGTTCTACCAGCGCGAAGGCAATGCCCGCTTCCAGCGCGACATCCCGATCGCGGCTTCGCGCGGCATGATCACCGACCGCAACGGCGAGCCGCTGGCGATTTCCAGCCCGGTCGAGTCGATCTGGGCCAGCCCGCGCGTGCTGCTGCAGCATCCCGAACAGCGCCCGGCGCTGGCCAGGGCGCTGGGCATGACGCCCGAGGCGCTGGACGAACGCCTGCTGCCGCGTGCCGAGCGCGACTTCGTCTGGCTGCGCCGCCACATGGCTCCGGCCGAGGCCGAGGCCATCACCGCGCTGAAGATTCCCGGCGTGGGCTCGCAGCGCGAATTCCGCCGCTTCTATCCGCTGGGCGAGCCCGCCGCGCACGTCCTCGGATTCACCAACATCGATGACCGCGGGCAGGAAGGGCTGGAGCTGGCCTATGACGACTGGCTGACCGGCAAGCCGGGCGTCAAGCGCGTGATCCGCGATGGCGCGGGGCGCCAGATCGCGAGCGTGGACCTCATTCGCGCGGCGGAACCCGGCCGTCCGCTCGCGCTCTCGATCGACCGGCGCCTGCAGCACCTGGCCTTCCGCGAGCTGCGCCGCGCGCTGGCCGAGAACCAGGCGGAAGCCGGTTCGGTGGTAATTCTGGACGTGGCCACGGGCGAAGTCCTGGCGATGGTCAACCTGCCCGGCTACAACCCCAACGCGCGCGAGGATTCGGCGGCCGGCGCGCGGCGCAACCGCGTCGTCACCGACCTGTTCGAGCCGGGTTCGACCTTCAAGTCCTTCATCGTTGCCGCGGCGCTGGAGACCGGCAAGGTATCGCCCGACACGGTGATCGAAACCTGGCCCGGCACCCTGCAGGTGGCTGGCCACACCGTGCGCGATGTCCGCAACTTCGGCACGCTCACGACCACCGGCCTCCTGACCAAGTCGAGCAACGTGGCGGCGGTGAAGCTCGCGCTCGACATGCCGGCCGAGCACATCCACGACGTGCTGCGGCGCTTCGGTTTCGGCGAAACGACCGGCATCGGATTTCCCGGCGAAGCCGCCGGCGTGCTGCCGGAACCGCGCAGCTGGAGCGCTCTGTCCAAGGCGACCATCGCCTTCGGCTACGGGATTTCCGTCACGCCGCTGCAGCTCGCGCAGGCCTACGCCGCGCTGGGCAACGGCGGGCGCCTGGTGCCGCCGAGTTTCCTCAAGGATCCGCAGACCCAGGGGCGCGACGTGATCGACCCCGGCATCGCGAACCAGATGATGCGGATGCTGGAGACGGTCATCGGGCCGGAAGGCACGGCGCGGCGCGCGGCCATCAGCGGCTACCGCGTGGCCGGCAAGAGCGGTACCTCGCGCAAGGTCGGATCGGGCGGCTACGATCGGCGCTATGTCAGCCTGTTCGCCGGCCTGGTGCCGGCCAGCAACCCGCGGTTTTCCGTGGTGGTCATGGTCGACGATCCCTCCTCCCGGGATGCCGCAGGCAATCTGGTGTACTACGGCGGCGCGGTCGCCGCGCCGGTGTTCGGGACCATCATGGAAGGTGCGCTGCGGCTCACGGACGTGGCGCCGGACGACGTCCAGCAGTGGTACGCCGCCACCCCGCGCGCCTCGGCACCCAGCGCGCCGGGCGCGCTGCCGCTGGAGGCCGAGTCGGTCCCGGGCCTGTTCGAGGCCACGCCATGACGATGCGCCTGGACCAGCTGCTGGAAGGCATTGCCCCGGCCCCGCCGCTGCGGCTGTCGGGCCTGACGCTGGACAGTCGCCGGGTCGTGCCGGGCAGCCTGTTCGTGGCGCTGGCTGGACAGCGCACCCACGGCCTCGTGTTTGCCGATGAGGCGCAGCGCCGCGGCGCTGCGGCCATCGCGTTCGAACCGCCCGCACCCGCCGGCGTGGTGACCGGCGAGAACGCGGTCGCCGTGCCGGGCCTGCGCGCGCGCCTGGGCGACATCGCGGGCCGCTGGCACGGGTCGCCCTCGCGCGCGCTGCGCGTGATCGGCGTGACCGGCACCAACGGCAAAACCTCCACCGTGCAGCTGCTGGCGCAGGCCCTGAGCCTGGCCGGCCACCGCGCCGGCAGCATCGGCACGCTCGGCGTCGGGATCCACGGCGCGCTGCGCGAAGGCGAGCGCACCACGCCCGACGTGATCGCCGTACATGAGGCGCTCGCCGAAATGCGCGATGCCGGGGCCGACAGCGTGGCGATGGAGGTCTCCTCGCACGCGCTCGAGCAGGGCCGGGTCGATGGCGTGCACTTTGCCGTGGCGGTGTTCACCAACCTGACGCGCGACCACCTCGATTACCACGGCACCATGGCGGCCTACGGGGCGGCCAAGGCGCGCCTGTTCGGATGGCCCGGTCTTGGTGCCGCCGTGGTCAATCTGGATGATCCATTCGGTGCCGGCGTGTTCGAACGCCTCGCGCCGGACACCCGCGGTATCGGCGTCAGCCGTCACGACGCGCCGTCCGCACGCCTTCGCGCGCAGGCGCTGGAGCTTTCCGCCGCAGGCACGGGTTTCGACCTGGTGCTGGACGGCGAGCGCCGGCGGGTGCAAAGCCGACTGCTGGGTCGCTTCAATATCGACAATCTGCTGGCCGTGGCCGGCGTGCTGCTGGCCATGGACTGGCCGCTGGCGCGAATCGCCGGAGTGCTGGAGCGCCTCGATCCCGTGCCGGGCCGGATGAATCGCCTGGGCGGCGACGCGCGCGCGCCGCTGGTCGTGGTCGATTACGCCCATACGCCCGATGCGCTGGAACAGGCGCTTGCCAGCCTGCGCGAACACGCGGCGGGGCGGCTGATCTGCGTGTTCGGATGCGGCGGCGAACGCGACGCCGGAAAGCGCCCGCAGATGGCGGCCATCGCGCAGCGCCTGGCCGATGCGGTGATCGTGACCGATGACAACCCGCGCGGCGAGGAGGGCGACGCCATCATCGCCGGCATCCTCGCCGGCTTCGGGAATCCGTCGTCGGTGATGGTCGAACGCGACCGCGCGCGCGCCATCGCACGCGCGATCGAACAGGCGTGGCCGGGCGACGTCGTGCTCATCGCCGGCAAGGGCCACGAGCCGTATCAGGAAATCGCCGGCGTGAAGCATCCGTTCGATGATCGCCTGGTCGCGCTCCGGGCGCTGGAGGCGGTGCCATGAGGCCGCTTGCGCTCTCGCAGATCGCCACCTGGTGCGACGCGCGACTGGTGGGCGAGGACCGGGTGATCCATGCCGTTGGCGTGGATACCCGCACCCTGATGCCTGGCGCGCTCTATCTGGCGCTGCGCGGGGAAACCCACGACGGCCACGACTTCTGCGCAAGGGCGCGTGCCGCCGGTGCGCACGCGCTGCTGGTCGAGCGCGACGTCGACGAGGCGCTGCCGCGGCTCGTGTGCGCCGATACGCGAATCGCCCTGGGGCAGATCGCGGCGCACCTGGCGCAGGCGCGCGCCACGCGTCTTGTCGCCATCACCGGCAGCAACGGCAAGACCACCACCCGCACCCTGACCCGTGCGATTTTGGCGCAGTCCGATCCCGAGGTCTGGTCGAACGCCGGCAATCGCAACAACGAGATCGGCCTGCCGCTGGCGGTGATCGACCAGCCCGAGAACGCGCGCCTGGCGGTATACGAAATGGGCGCGGGCGCGCCGGGCGACATCGCCTACCTCGCCGCGATCGCGCGCCCCGACATCGCCTTGGTGACCAATGTGGCACCGGCACACCTGGAGCGGATGGGCAGCCTGCTCGGCATCGCCGATACCAAGGCGGCGATCTACGATGCGCTGCCTGCCGACGGCATCGCGGTAATCAATGCCGACGACGCCTTTGCGCCGTACTTTCGCGAACGCGCCGGCGCGCGCCGGGTGCTGGACTTCGCCCTGGACGCCAGCGCGCAGGTCACCGCCTCGGCGGTCCAGCCGCACCAGGACGGCAGCCGCTTCGTGCTGCAGAGCCCCTGGGGCGCGGCCGAGGTCACCGTGCCGCTGCCGGGTCGTCATCAGGTCGGCAATGCGCTCGCCGCCGCGGCCGTGGCGCTGTCCGCCGGTGCGTCGCTCGATGATGTGGTGGTCGGGTTGGCCGCTGCCCCCGGCGTGCCGGGGCGGCTGCAGACCGTGACGCTGGGCGATGGCACGGTGGTGCTGGACGACAGCTACAACGCCAATCCCGGCTCGGTCGCTGCCGCGATCCAGACCCTGGTGGCGCAGGCGCACCGCAGCGGCGCGCAGGCCTGGGTCGCGCTGGGCGACATGCGCGAGCTGGGGCCGGGTGCCGCGGTGCTGCACGCCGAGGTTGGCCAGCGCGCGCGCGATGTCGGCGTCGCGCGGCTTCTGACCGTGGGCGAGATGAGCCGCCACGCCGCCCATGCCTTCGGACCCGGCGGTGAACATTTTGTCGACCAGACCGCCCTGATCGAGCGCCTCAAGGCGCGGTCGGACGGGCCGGTGCTGCTGCTGGTGAAAGGTTCGCGCGGCAGCCGCATGGATCGGGTCGTCGACGCGCTGGCCGGCACCGGCACGGAGGGTGAAGAGCATGCTGCTTGAGCTCGCCCGCTGGCTGCGCAATCTGGATGGCCTTTTCGGCCTCTTCGGCTACATCACCGTGCGCGGCATCCTCGCCACCCTGACCGCGCTGGCGCTGACGCTGTGGCTGGGACCCGCGATGATCCGCCGGCTGGCAGCGCTCAAGGGCCAGCCGATCCGCAGCGACGGGCCGCAGTCGCACCTGACCAAGGCCGGTACGCCGACCATGGGCGGCGCGCTGATCCTGCTGTCGGTGTCGGCAGCGACCCTGCTGTGGGGCGACTTGCGCAACCGCTATGTCTGGCTGGTGCTGGCGGTACTGCTGGGCTTCGGCCTGATCGGCTGGCTCGACGACTGGATCAAGGTGGCGCGCCGCGATCCCAAGGGCCTGCGCTCGCGCACCAAGTACCTGCTGCAGTCGGTCCTCGGGCTGGCCGCCGGCGTGTTCCTGTTTGCCACCGCCGACGCCGCGTCCAATACCACGCTGTACCTGCCGCTGCTGAAGAACGTGGCGATCCCGCTGGGCGCGGGTCTGATCGTGGTCGCGTACTTCTGGATCGTGGGGTTCTCCAACGCGGTGAACCTCACCGACGGGCTCGATGGCCTGGCGATCGTGCCCTGCGTGCTGGTGGCCGGTGGGCTTGGAATCTTCGCTTACGTTTCGGGCCACGCGCAGTTCGCCAGCTACCTGCAGATCCCGGCGGTTCCGGGGGCCGGCGAGCTGGTGATCATCTGCGCGGCAATCGTCGGCGCGGGGCTGGGCTTCCTGTGGTTCAACACCTACCCGGCGCAGGTGTTCATGGGCGATATCGGCGCGCTTGCACTGGGTGCGGCGCTGGGTGCGATCGCCGTCATCGTGCGCCAGGAGCTGGTGCTGGTGCTCATGGGCGGAATTTTCGTGATGGAAACCCTCTCGGTGATGGTGCAGGTGGCGAGTTTCAAGCTCACCGGCCGGCGCGTGTTCCGCATGGCGCCCATCCACCACCACTTCGAACTCAAGGGCTGGCCCGAGCCGCGTGTGATCGTCCGCTTCTGGATCATCACCGTGGTGCTGGTGCTCGCCGGCCTCGCCACGCTGAAGGTGCGCTGATGATCACCGACCGCATCCGCCAGGCGTTCCGGCTCGGCGACATCGAAGGCCGCTATGACCCCTGGGTGCTCGGGGCGGTAGCCGCGCTCGTGGCCATCGGCGTGGTGATGGTGGCCTCGGCGTCGATCGGGGTGACGGCGCGGCTGCACGTCGGCCCGTTCCACTTCCTCGGCCGGCACCTGTTCTACCTCGGCGTCGGCCTGGTGGGCGCGGCGATCATCAGCCGGATCGAACTGCGCACGCTGGAGCGCAAGGGGCCGCTGCTGCTTCTGGTCGCCCTCGCGCTGCTGGTGCTGGTGCTGATCCCGGGCATCGGCGCGGAGGTCAACGGTGCGCGCCGCTGGATCAACCTGGGGCTGGCGCGCTTCCAGGCGGTGGAGGCGGTGAAGGTGGTGCTGATCGTCTGGCTCGCCGGCTACCTGGTGCGCCACCGCGAACAGGTGCAGAACACCTGGTGGGGGCTGATCAAGCCCAGCGCCATTGCCGGAGCCATGGTGATGCTGCTGCTGCTCCAGCCAGACTTCGGCTCGGCCCTGCTGATCTGCGCGATCGTGGCGGGCATGGTGTTCCTCGGCGGGGTACGCATTGCCAATCTGGTCGCGCCGACCCTGATCGTGCTGCCGGCGATGGTGCTGCTGGCCATGAGCGAACCCTACCGGGTGCGCCGCCTGACCTCGTTCCTTGATCCGTGGTCCGATCCGTTCGACAAGGGCTTCCAGTTGACCCAGGCGCTGATCGCCATCGGGCGCGGCGAGTGGTTCGGTGTCGGGCTGGGCGCGAGCGTGCAGAAGCTTTCGTTCCTGCCCGAGGCGCATACCGACTTCATCTTCGCCGTGATCGCGGAAGAGACGGGATTTGTCGGAGTGCTGGCCATCATCGGTCTGTTCACGCTGGTCGCCGGGCGCGCGTTCTGGCTGGGCCTGGCGGCGATGGAGGCCAAGCGCCCGTTCGCCGGCTACTGCGCCTTCGGGGTCGCGTTGTGGATCGGGCTGCAGGCCTTCGTTTCCATCGGCGTGAACCTGGGCATCCTGCCGACCAAGGGACTGACGCTGCCGCTGATTTCCTCGGGCGGTTCCAGCGTGCTGATGACCTGCGCCGCGGTCGGTCTTCTGCTGCGGGTGAGCTACGAGGTCGACCGCACCCATCGGCAGGTGGCGCGCATCCGCCAGAACGCGGCCGAGATCGCGCCACCGCGGGAAGGCCAGATTCCGTCTCCGCCGGCCGATCCGATTCCCGCGGCGCGCCCGCGTTCGCCGGCCGCCGCGCCCGCGCCGGCACGCGGCGGACGCATCGAGCCCACGCTGGGAGCGATCGGATGAACGCGCCCGTCGCGATCCTGGCCGGCGGCACCGGCGGCCATATTTTCCCGGGCCTGGCCGTGGCCGAGGTGCTGCGCGAGCGCGACGTGCCGGTGCTGTGGATCGGCGCGCGCGGGCGCATGGAAACCCGGCTGGTGCCGGCGCACGGCGTGCCCATCGAGGTGATCGACATCGCCGGCGTGCGCGGCAAGGGTGCGCTGGCGCTGCTGGCGGCCCCACTGCGGCTGCTGCGCGCGGTACTGCAGGCGCGCGCGCTGCTGCGTCGCGCTGCGCCGCGCGCGGTGATCAGTTTCGGAGGGTATGCCGCCGGCCCTGGCGGGATCGCGGCCTGGCTGTTGGGACGGCCGCTGCTGGTGCATGAGCAGAACAGCCGCCCCGGCGTGACCAATCGCGTGCTCGCACGCCTGGCGCGGCGCGTGCTGCAGGGTTTTCCCGACAGCTTTCCCGCCGCGCGCGAAGCGCAGACCGTCGGCAATCCGGTGCGTGCGGTGATTGCCGCGCTGCCGCCGCCGGCGCAGCGCCTCGCCGGACGCGACGGTGCCACGCGCCTGCTGGTGCTGGGCGGCAGTCAGGGCGCACGCGCGCTCAACCTCGACGTTCCGGTGGCGCTCAAGCGCCTCGGCGGCGGGTTCGAGGTGCGCCACCAGTGCGGCGAGGCGCAGCGCGAGGCGACCGTCGCGGCCTATGCCGAGGCCGGCGTCGACGTGCGCATCGAGCCTTTCATCGCCGACATGGCCGAAGCCTACGGCTGGGCCGACGTGGTGCTGTGCCGCGCCGGCGCGCTGACGCTGGCCGAAATCTGCGCCGCCGGTGTGGCCAGCGTGCTGGTGCCGCTGCCGTCGGCCGTCGACGACCACCAGACCACCAATGCGCAGCACCTGGTGGCGCACGGCGCGGCCGTGCGCGTGGCCGAGGGCAACCGTTTCCCGGAGCGCCTGGTCGCCGAATTGGAGCCACTGCGCGCGGACCCTGCGCTGCGCCTGGCGCGCGCCGTGGCCGCGCGTGCGCTCGCGTACCCCGACGCGGCACAGGCCGTCGCCGATGCCATCCTTGCGGAGGCCGCCGCATGAACCAGCTTTATCGCGACGTGGATTTCACCCGCCAGTTCCGCCACGTCCACTTCGTCGGCATCGGCGGCGTGGGCATGAGCGGCATCGCCGAAGTGCTCTGCACGCTGGGCTATAGCGTGAGCGGGTCGGACCAGGCCGCCACGGCCGCCACGGCGCGACTGGTTGCCGCCGGCGCGCGCGTGCATCAGGGCCACGATGCCGCGCACGTGGCCGATGCCGACGTGGTGGTGGTGTCGAGCGCGATCCACCCGGAGAACCCGGAGGTCCGCGCCGCGCGCGAGCGCCGCATTCCGATCGTGCCGCGCGCCGAGATGCTGGCCGAGCTGATGCGCTTTCGCCGCGGCATCGCGGTGGCGGGCACGCACGGCAAGACCACGACCACCAGCCTGATCGCCAGCGTCCTGAGCGAGGGCGGACTGGACCCGACGTTCGTGATCGGCGGCCAGCTGCTCTCGGCCGGTGCCAATGCCCGGCTGGGTCAGGGCGACTGGCTGGTGGCCGAGGCCGACGAGAGCGACGGTTCCTTCCTGCGCCTGACGCCGCTGATGGCCGTCGTCACCAATATCGACGCCGATCATCTGGAGAACTACGGCGGCGACTTCGGCCGCATGCAGGCGGCGTTCGCCGAGTTCCTGCACCGCCTGCCGTTCTACGGACTCGCGGTGCTGTGTCTGGACGACGACAACGTGCGCGCGCTGGCGGCCAGCGTGCCGCGTCACATGGTGACCTATGGCCATGCGACCGATGCCGATGTGCGCGCCACCGGAGTCGAGCAGGACGGCGCGCGAACCCGCTTCACCCTGCACCTGCCCGATGCGCCGGCGCTGGCGGTGACGCTGAACCTTCCCGGCCGCCACAACGTGCAGAACGCACTGGCCGCAGCGGCGGTGGGCTGGCAGCTCGGCGTGGATCCTGCGGCCATCGCCCACGCGCTGGAGACCTTCCAGGGCATCGGGCGGCGCTTCAACCTGCTGGGCGAGCTGCCGGTGCGCGAAGGCGTGCGGGTGCAGGTGGTCGACGACTACGCCCATCACCCGCGCGAGCTGGCCGCAGTGTTCGCGGCCGCGCGCGCCGGCTGGCCGCAGCGCCGCCTGGTGGTTGCCTTCCAGCCGCACCGCTACAGCCGCACCCGCGATCTGCTGGACGATTTCGCCGCAGTGCTCTCCGACGTGGACGCGCTGCTTCTGGCCGAGGTGTATGCGGCCGGCGAAGCGCCGATCCCGGATGCCGACGGGCGCGCGCTCGCGCGTGCGATCCGCGCGCGACGCCGGATCGATCCGGTACTGGTATCCACCGCAGCCGAACTTCCGGCGGCGCTGGAAGCGGTGGCCAGGGATGGCGACATGGTGATCTTCGCCGGTGCCGGCGACATCGGCCGGGTCGTGCGCGAACTGGGTGCGCGCATCGCCAGCCGCGCGCACGGCACGGAGGGTTCGCCATGAGCCGCGGGGTCGTGCGAACCACCGATCCCGCACGCTTCGGCCGCGTCGCCGTGCTGCTGGGCGGCACCTCATCCGAGCGCGAGGTGTCGCTCAACTCCGGTGCCAACGTGCTGGATGCGCTGCGCGCGCGCGGCGTGGACGCCTTTCCGGTCGACGGCATTCCGGCGCTGATTGATCTGTTGGTGCAGCGCGGCGTCGATCGCGTCTTCAACATCCTGCACGGCAGCGCCGGCGGTGGCGAGGACGGCGTGCTGCAGGGCCTGCTCGATGCTTATCGCGTGCCGTACACCGGCTCGGGCGTGCTCGGCACGGCGCTGGCGATGGACAAGGTGCGCAGCAAACAGATCTGGCTGGCACTCGGCCTGCCGACGCCGCGCTACGTGCGCCTGACGCGCGGTGGCGACGTGCATGCGGCGGTGCGCGCGCTGGGCCTGCCGGTCATCGTCAAGCCAAGCTGCGAGGGCTCCAGCGTCGGAGTGACGCGCGTGTTCGACGCGTCCGAACTGGACGCGGCCGCGGCGCTGGCGGCGCGCTATCCCGGCGAACTTCTGGTGGAAGAGCTGATTCGGGGCCAGGGCGAGGATGCGGGCGAATACACCGTCGCCGTGCTCGACGGCGTGGCGCTGCCGAGCATCCGCATCGTGCCGGCCGGCGAGTACTACGACTACCACGCCAAATATGTCGCCGAGGACACCCGCTACCTGTGCCCCGGCCTGGACGGTGAGGCCGAGGCCGAGATGGGCGCGCTGGCGCTGGCCGCGTTCGAGGCGCTTGGCTGCAGCGGCTGGGGACGGGTCGATGTGATGCGCGACGGCCAGGGCCGCAACTTCCTGCTGGAAGTGAACACCGCCCCCGGCATGACCAGCCACTCGCTGGTGCCCAAGTCGGCGCGCCAGGTGGGCATCGACTTCGACGCCCTGTGCTGGCACATCCTGGAAACCAGCCTTGCCGGCGGGGAGGGCGCATGACGCGGCTGGCGCGCCTGTTTGCGTGGCTGCTGGCCCTGGGCGTGGTGGCCCTGCCGCTGGTGGCCGTGCTCAACGGCTGGATGGCACCGCAGCGCTGGCCTCTTCGCCAGCTTCAGGTGACCGCCGAGTACCAGCGCGTCAGCGCCGAGCAGGTGCGTGCCACCGTGGCCGCGCACATGGGGCAGGGCTATTTCGATACCGATCCGGTGGCGCTGCGCGAGGCGCTCGGGGCCATGCCCTGGGTACGGCAAGCGATGGTGCGCAAGCGCTGGCCGGATCGGCTCGAAGTGCTGCTCGTCGAGCACCGCGCGCGCGCCCACTGGGGGCGCGACCGCCTGCTGTCGGACGAGGGCATCGTGTTCCGGGTACCGGGTGCGGGCGAGCTTCAGGGCCTGCCGCGCCTTGCCGGGCCGAATGACCGCATGGACGAGGTTGCGGCCCTGTACGACCACGCGCGCCAGCAGCTCGCAGGCATCGGTCTGGCGCTGGAGGGGGCCAGCCTTTCGCTGCGCGGCAGCTGGAGCCTGCAGCTCAAGGGCGGTGCCCGGATCGTGATCGGACGGGTCGAGACGCCCGAGATTCGTCTGGCGCGCCTGATCCGCGTCCTGCCGCGGGTGCTGGCCAGCGAGACGCGCGCGGTACGCCGCATCGACCTTCGCTACACCAATGGCTTTGCGATTGCCTGGGATGAACCCGAAGCGCAGGGATCGGGCGTGGCCAGCCCTGTGGCTGCTGCGGGGAAGGAATTGGCGCTGGAGGAAGCCACGGCCTCCCGGGCGTCCGTCACCCGCCCAGTCGCCGCGCTACCGACTTCTTTCACCAATCCCCCATCACGAATCACCCATCACGGCTTTTCAACATGAACCGCAAGGGCGACAAATCACTCATCGTCGGGCTGGACATCGGCACCTCGCGGGTGAAGGCGCTGGTGGGCGAGTACGCGCCCGGCAGCCCGCTGGAAGTCATCGGCATCGGCAGCCACGCCTGCAACGGCCTCAAGCGCGGCGTGGTGGTGGACATCGAATCCACCGTCAACGCCATCCAGCGCGCGATCGAGGAGGCCGAGGCCCTGGCCGCCTGCGAGATCCGCAGCGTCTACGCCTCCATTTCCGGTGGCCACACGCACTGCCGCAATTCGCCCGGCATCGTGCCGATCCGCGACGGCGAGGTGACCTGGGGCGACATGGAGCGGGTGCTGGAGGCCGCCAAGGCGGTGGCGGTGCCCTCCGACCAGCGCATCCTGCACGCCATCGCGCAGGAATACAGCGTCGACAATTCCCAGGAAGGCATCCGCAATCCCGTCGGGATGTCCGGCGTGCGCCTGGAGGTGCGCGCCCACCTGGTGCTGGGCGCGCTCTCGGCCGCCCAGAACATCACCAAGTGCGTCAATCGCTGCGGACTGCAGGTGGACGAACTGGTGCTGGGTGCGCTCGCGTCCAGCCAGTCGGTGCTGACCGACGACGAAAAGGATCTCGGCGTGGCCCTGGTCGACATCGGCGCGGGTACCACCGACATCGCGGTGTTCGCGCAGGGCGCGATCCGGCATACCGCCTCGCTGCCGATCGCCGGCGACCAGGTCACCGGCGACATCGCGCACATGCTGCGCACGCCTACGCCGCACGCCGAGGAGATCAAGGTGCGCTACGCCTGCGCGCTGGCCCAGCTGGCGACCGCCGAGGAAAGCATCCAGGTGCCCAGCGTCGGCGACCGTCCGCCGCGCCGGCTCGCGCGCCAGTCGCTGGCCGAGGCGGTGCAGAGCCGCTACGAGGAAATCTTCGAGATGGTACAGGCCGAGCTGGAGCGTGCCGGCTACGCGCCGATGGTGCGAGCCGGCCTGGTGCTGACCGGCGGGGCCGCAAAGATGGAGGGCGTCACCGAGCTGGCGGAGGAAATGCTGCACATGCCGGTACGCATCGGCATACCGCAATACGTCTCGGGCGTGGGCGAAGTCGTCGGGAATCCCGAATACGCGGCCGGCGTGGGCCTGCTGCTGTGGGGCAGTCGCTTGGAGCAGCAGCGTCGCCCTGTAGCCAGCAGCGGCCGCGTGGGCGGGTTCTGGTCGCGGGTGCGCACCTGGTATCGCGGAGAGTTTTGAGGCATCGGGCCGGTCGAGCCCGTGGGCGTTTCATGAAGCAAGGTTGTGGGTTTTGGGAAAATCACAGGGTCAAGGAGGAGAGCAACATGGCATTTGAACTGGTCGAGAACATGACGCCGAACGCCGTCATCAAGGTGGTGGGAGTCGGCGGCGGAGGCGGCAATGCGGTGGCGCACATGGTCAATTCCCAGCTGGAAGGGGTTGAGTTCATCTGCGCCAATACCGACGCGCAGGCGATCCACAGCGCCGGTGCGCGGCACGTGCTGCAGCTTGGTTCCAACGTCACCAAGGGACTGGGTGCCGGAGCCAATCCGGAAGTGGGTCGCCAGGCCGCGCTGGAAGACCGCGAGCGCATCGTCGAGGCGCTGGGCGGTGCCGACATGGTGTTCATCACCGCCGGCATGGGCGGCGGCACCGGCACGGGCGCGGCCCCGGTGGTGGCGCAGCTGGCCAAGGAAATGGGCATCCTGACCGTGGCCGTGGTCACCAAGCCGTTCCCGTTCGAAGGCCGGCGGCGCATGCAGGTGGCGCTCAAGGGCATCGAAGAGCTGAGCAACCACTGCGATTCGCTCATCACCATCCCGAACGAAAAGCTGATCTCGGTGCTGGGCCGCGATGTCACCATGCTGCAGGCATTCCGCGCCGCCAACGACGTGCTGCAGGGCGCGGTGCGCGGTATTGCCGACCTGATCGTCCGCCCCGGCCTCATCAACGTCGACTTCGCCGACGTGCGCACGGTCATGAGCGAGATGGGCATGGCGATGATGGGCAGCGGCGCGGCGCGCGGCGAGGAGCGCGCGATGGAGGCCGCCGAAAAGGCGGTCAGCAACCCGCTGCTCGACGACGTCAACCTGTCGGGCGCGAACGGGATCCTGGTCAACATCACCGCCGGCCCCGACTTCGCCATGCGCGAGTTCGACGAAGTCGGCCGCACCATCGAGGCCTATGCCTCCGAGGACGCCACCGTGGTCATCGGCACGGTGCTGGATCCGGACATGCAGGACGAAGTGCGCGTCACCGTTGTGGCCACCGGCCTCAACCGTGCGGCGGCGCGCCAGCCGCTGCGCGAACCGGAGAAGGTGCCGGCTTCGGCCACGCGTCCGGTGCGCCTGGTTCGCAACGGTTCGAACGGGGCGGTCGAGTATCCGGTGCCGGGACTGGGCGTCCCGCATCCGGGCGCGGCGGCAAGCGTCGCGGCACCGGCCACGCCCGCCCAGAGCCGGGTGGAAGCCGCGTCGGCGGCGATCGACTACCTCGATATCCCGAGCTTCCTGCGCCGGCAGGCGGACTGAAACATCCGGCCAGGGAAGGTGCACGGGGGACGCGTGGCGTCCCCCGACTTTTCGTTCCGGACGCGGTGGGTCGCGCATCCATCCGCCCAGGGTTCAGGTGGCCTGCACTCAAATAGGCCGGTCCTGGCCCGCACAGGCCGGCGCGTCCGCCTGTGACGCCCGGCCGTTTGGGCGTGGCGGGCGGGAACCGTGCGCGTGTTCTCGTTTTGTAGCAGAAAAGCAACAAAATTGTGGGGTAATTGCCATTCCGGCGTGCTGCATGGCACCCCATCTGTGGTATTGTCCGGCGCGTTCTCAAACGCGCTCCGATGCGGAGCCCGCCTTGTCCATGATCAAACAACGCACCTTGAAGAACGCGATCCGCGCCACCGGCGTGGGTCTGCACTCGGGCGAAAAGGTCTACATGACCCTGCGCCCGGCGGCCGTCGATACCGGCATTGTGTTCCGCCGCACCGACCTGCCCGAGCCGCGCGAGATCCGCGCCACCGCCGAAAACGTCGGCGACACCATGCTTTCCTCGACCCTGGTGGAAGACGGCATCCGCGTCGCGACCGTCGAGCACCTGCTCTCGGCGATGGCGGGCCTGGGCATCGACAACGCCTATGTGGACCTCTCGGCACCGGAGGTGCCGATCATGGATGGCTCGGCCGGCCCGTTCGTTTTCCTGCTGCAGTCGGCGGGGATCGAGGAGCAGTCCAAGGCCAAGCGCTTCATCCGCATCAAGCGCACCGTCACCGTCAAGGACGGCGACAAATGGGCGCGCTTCGAGCCTTTCGACGGTTTCAAGGTCGGTTTTTCCATCGACTTCAGGCACCCGGCGTTTCCGGCCAGCCTGTCCAAGGCCGAGATCGACTTTTCCACGACGTCCTTCGTCAAGGAAGTCAGCCGCGCGCGCACCTTCGGCTTCATGAAGGACATCGAGATGCTGCGCGAGAAGAATCTGGTGCTGGGCGGTTCGATGGACAACGCCATCGTGCTGGATGACTACCGCGTCCTCAACGAGGACGGGCTGCGCTACGAGGACGAGTTCGTCAAACACAAGATCCTCGATGCGATCGGCGATCTGTACCTTCTTGGTCACAGCCTCGTGGGTGCGTTCTACGGCTACAAGTCCGGCCACCAGTTGAACAACCGCTTGCTGCGCACGCTGCTGGCGGATGCGTCCGCGTGGGAAGAAGTCACCTACGAGGACAACGACACCGCGCCGATTTCCTACGCCAATCCGGCACAGGCGGCGATCTGAGGCAATCAATCGAACGTCGCGTTGCGGCGGCGGGACGGGTGTCCTGCGGTCGTGGCGCGGAAATGGAGATCAGGAATCGGCCATGGAGGCCAGACGCAGCAGCTGGGACCTGAGTGTTTCGTCCCCTGTTGCTGCCGCCGCCGCGCGCAGGGTTTCGCGCGCGGCAGCTGAAAGGGGTATTGGCGGTGCCGCGTCCGGGGGGACGGGCTGCATCGTTGCCACTTTCACGGCGATGTCGCTGGCGCGGATGCCGGCTGCGTGAGCTGCGTCCAACAGGGCGTTGGCATGCAAGCGCAGTCGTAATCCCCACACTGGCGCATCGACCAGAAAGACAAGCTTGTCGTTGCGCAGGTTGCCCAGTCTTGTGTGGGATGCCAGCGGTTCCGGCAAGGACTGACGCAGCTGCCGGTCGAGCGCCTGAAGCTGCATGGCGCGCTCGATCAGGCGACCTGGGTCGCTGGAAAGCGCCGCCGAAAGGGCGGCGCGGAAGGTGGATCCGGAGGAAGGCTGCATGGGCATACGAGAACAGGTTGGGCCGATGAACGTCATCATCGTATCGAAATTTTTCAAGACACCACGAAAGCTGTGTCTGCGCGAGCCGCGCATCATCGCCGCGCTGGGTACCGCGATCCTGCTGCTGGTGGGGCTGAGCGCCGCGGGCGGCTACGGCATGCATGCCCTGGTGACCGATGCGGCAGGCGCGCGCGTGGACGGCCTGCGTGAGGGGATCGAGCAGCAGCGCGTCGCCTTCGAGCAGGCGCGCAGCGACTCGCAGCGCGAGCTCAACGCCATGTCGGTGAAGCTGGCCGAACTGCAGGCCCACGCCACGCGCCTGAATGCGCTGGGCGCACGCCTGACCAAGATCGCACGGCTGGACGACGGCGAGTTCAACTTTGACGAACCTCCTGCGGTCGGTGGCCCCGTGGCTCGCCAGGGCGGCGAGACCACCGCAGCCCCGTCCGGACTCGAACTGGGCAGCTCGATCGACGCGCTGGTGCGCCAGGTGTCCGTCCAGTCCCAGCAGCTCAGCCTGCTGGAGAGCGTCCTGGCCGACCGCGAGCTGGATGCCAGCATGCTCCCGACCGGGCTTCCGGTACGCGCCGGCTACGCGTCCTCCGGCTTCGGACGGCGTTCGGATCCCTTCTCGGGCTTCAACGAGTTCCACAAGGGCGTGGATTTCTCCGGCCCGCGCGGATCGGACGTGCTGACGGTCGCCGACGGCGTGGTGCAGTTCTCCGGGCGCAGGAACGGCTACGGCAACACGGTCGAGATCGACCACGGCAACGGCTACATGACCCGCTATGCGCACAACAGCGAGAACATCGTGGCGGTGGGTGATCGGGTCAAGGCCGGGCAGATGATCGCGAAGATGGGCTCCACCGGACGCTCCACCGGCAGCCACGTGCACTTCGAAGTCTGGCTCGATGGCCGCGTGGTCAATCCGGGCCAGTACCTGCGCAACGCCCGCGGCTGAGGGCGGCGCGCATCATCGCGCGCCCTTGATTCGCACGTCGGCGGTCCCCACGTTAAAATCCCGCTTTCGCCAAGGCCGCCGCGCGCGGCCTTTCGCGTGTGCCGCCGATGGCGGCCTCCCTTTTTCCGGAAATCCCCATGCTCAACAAGCTCCTGACCGGCATCTTTGGCAGCCGCAATGAACGACTGATCGGCCAACTGCGCAAGCGGGTCACCCAGATCAACGCGCTGGAGGGCCAGTTCCAGGCCCTCGATGACGAAGCGCTGCGCGCCAAGACGGCCGAGTTCCGCGCCCGTCTGGAGAAGGGCGAAAAACTCGATGCGCTGCTGCCCGAGGCGTTTGCGACCATGCGCGAGGCGGCGCGACGGGTGCTCGGCATGCGCCACTACGACGTCCAGCTCATCGGCGGCATGGTGCTGCACATGGGCAAGATCGCGGAAATGCGCACCGGCGAAGGCAAGACCCTGGTGGCGACGCTGGCCGTGTACCTCAACGCCCTGCCGGCCCAGGGCGTGCACGTGGTGACCGTCAACGACTACCTCGCGCGCCGTGACGCGGCCTGGATGGGGCGGGTGTACAACTGGCTGGGGCTTTCGGTGGGCGTGGTGTATCCGGGCATGCCGCACGGCGACAAGAAAGCCGCTTACGCCGCCGACATCACCTACGGCACCAACAACGAATTCGGCTTCGACTATCTGCGCGACAACATGGCCCTGTCGGTCGAGGATCGCTTCCAGCGCGGCCAGAACTACGCCATCGTCGACGAGGTGGACTCGATCCTGATCGACGAGGCGCGCACCCCGCTCATCATCTCCGGGCCGTCCGACGATTCGCCCGATCTCTACCTGAAGATGGATCGGCTCGTGCCCAGGCTCAGCCGCCAGGCGGATGAAAACGCCGAAGGCGACTACTGGGCCGACGAGAAGGGCAAGCAGGTCTATCTGTCCGAAGCGGGCATGGAGCACGCCGAGCAGCTGCTGCGCGAGGCCGGCATCCTCGAGGCGGAAGATGGCCTGTACGCCGCGCAGAACCTGGCGCTGGTCCACCACCTCAACGCCGCGCTGCGCGCCCACGCGCTCTACCACCGCGACGTGGAGTACCTGGTGCGCGACGGCGAAGTGCTGATCGTCGACGAGTTCACCGGCCGCACCCTGCCCGGGCGGCGCTGGTCCGATGGCCTGCACCAGGCCGTCGAGGCCAAGGAAGGCGTGAAGGTGCAGCGCGAGAACCAGACCCTGGCCTCGATCACCTTCCAGAACTACTTCCGCATGTACGCCAAGCTCTCGGGCATGACCGGCACTGCGGATACCGAGGCCTACGAGTTCCAGTCGATCTACGGGCTGGAAGTGGTGGTGATCCCGACCCACCGCCCGATGGTGCGCAAGGACGAGCCCGATCTGGTGTTCATGAAGCGCAGCGCCAAGTTCAAGGCCATCGTCGAGGACATCAAGGAACGCTACGCTGGCGGCCAGCCGGTGCTGGTGGGCACCACGTCGATCGAGACCTCCGAACTCCTGTCCAACGAGCTTGAGCGCGCGCAGATCCCGCACGAAGTGCTCAACGCCAAGCAGCACGAGCGCGAGGCGCAGATCGTGGCGCAGGCCGGCCGCAGCGGGTCGGTGACCATCGCCACCAACATGGCCGGTCGCGGCACCGACATCGTGCTGGGCGGCTCGCTGGAGGCCGACCTGGAGGCGCTGGGGCCGGACGCGACGGAGGAACAGATCGCTCAGGCCAAGGCCGACTGGCAGGTGCGCCACGATGCCGTGCTGGCCGCAGGCGGCCTGCACATCATCGGCACCGAGCGGCACGAAAGCCGGCGCATCGACAACCAGCTGCGTGGCCGCTCCGGCCGCCAGGGCGACGCCGGCTCCTCGCGCTTCTACCTGTCGCTGGAAGACACGTTGATGCGCATCTTCGCCTCCGATTGGGTGCAGCGCGCGATGAAGTTCCTCGGCATGAAGGAAGACGACCGCATCGAGGACAAGATGGTCAGCCGCCAGATCGAGAAGGCGCAGCGCAAGGTCGAGGCCCACAACTTCGACATCCGCAAGCAGCTGCTCGAATACGACGACGTGGCCAACGACCAGCGCAAGGTCATCTATGCCCAGCGCAGTGAGCTCATGGAAAGCGAGTCGGTGCAGGAGGTCGTGACCGAGATCCGCCAGGACGTGGTCGCCGGGATCGTGGCGCGCTTCGTGCCGCCAGATTCCGTCGACGAAATGTGGAACCTTGCGGGCCTGGAAAAGGAGATCTTGACCGAATTCGGCGTCGGCATGGATCTGCAGAAGCTGGTGCGCGAGCAGGAAGAGATCGACAGCGCCGGTATCGCCGAGCACGTGCAGGAGGCTTTCGATCGCCTGTTCCGCGAGAAGGAGGCGATGATCGGTTCGGAAATGATGCGCACCCTGGAGCGGCACGTCATGCTGACGGTGCTCGACCAGTCCTGGAAGGAGCACCTCGCGCGCATGGACTTCCTGCGCCAGGGCATCCACCTGCGCGGTTACGCCCAGAAGCAGCCCAAGCAGGAATACAAGCGCGAGGCGTTCGAGATGTTCGGGCAGCTGCTCGACAAGATCAGGCTCGAGGTCGTTCGCCTGCTGGCGCTGGTGCGTATCCGCAGCGAGGACGAAGTCGCGCAGATGGAAGAGGCCGAACGCCAGCGCAGCGCCGCCCAGGCCCGCTCCATGCAGTTCCAGCACGAGGACGTGGGAGGGCTGGGCGCGGACGAGGAGGCGGCGCAGGTGACCGGCCAGCCGCAGCCGCCGGTGCAGGTGGTGCGCGAGCATCCCAAGGTCGGACGCAACGAGCCGTGTCCCTGTGGATCGGGCAAGAAGTTCAAGCACTGTCACGGGCAGCTCGCGTAGCGGGCTGGACGGGAATCGGGAATCGCAAGAGCGCGGATCGCCTGCCGGATCCCGGCGCTTGGTGCGGAATTTTAGATCGCAACGATCACCGGTGAACCATTCCCCATTCTCCACTCCCGATTCCCGCCCGCCCATCCACGTGGTGGCGGGCGTGCTGAGCGATGCGCGCGGGCGGATATTGCTGGCGCGGCGCGAAGGCGAGCGCGAGCTGGCGGGGCTGTGGGAGTTCCCCGGCGGCAAGGTGGAAAAGGGCGAGATCGCCCGCGAAGCGCTGGCGCGCGAGCTTGCGGAAGAAATCGGCGTTGAGGTGGAACCCGCGGCGATGCGCCCGCTGATCGCCGTGCCGCACCGCATGGCCAGCGGCAAACGCATCGTGCTCGATGTCCATCGCATCGCCCGCTTCAAGGGACGGGCGCGCGGCCTCGAGTCGCAGGCGTTGGCCTGGGTCCAGCCCGAACGCCTGGCCGACTATTCCATGCCCGGTGCCGATCGCCCCGTCGTGGCCGCATTGCGCGAGCCTGAATTTTGCGTCGTGACCTCGTCGCGCAACGCGGCCGGCGAGGCACTGTTCACGCAGCTCGAACAGGCGCTGGCCGGCGATGCGCGTCGTGTGATCGTGCGCGGCCCGGTGCGGGAGCTGGAATCGGTGGCCGACGCCCTGGCGTCGCTCGCGGTGCGGCTCGGGGCATCGATCCTGTTCGAGAGCGACGCGCTCGGGCTGGATGCCGCGATGGTGCTGGCCCGTCGGCCGGGTCTGGGCGCACACCTCGCGGCGGGCGATCTCGATCGCGTTGCAGCCAGCCCGGCGGCCGGTGGCCTGCTGCTGTCCGCCACCGGCGACAGCGCTCTCGCGCTCGCGCGTGCGCAGGAGGCCGGCGTGGGCTTCGCGCTGGTGGAACTTTCCACTCCGCGTGATGCGCGCCATGAAGCCGCCTCCCGCCTTGCCCGCTTTGCCGCGCTGCGCGAGTCCGTGACGATTCCGCTTTACCTGGCGGCAGGCCAGGCGGATGACCTGCAGGCCGCCCGCGCCCACGGTGCCCAGGGGCTGGTCGTGCCGCTGCCAGGCTGACGTGCCCGCGGGACGTCCGCAGCGGCGGTGCCGCACCCGTGTTTTCCGCGCCGCTGAACCCCCGGACCCCGAAGGTCGGTCTTCAGATCAGTTCCCGCACCACCTCGGCCGGCCGGCAGACGCGGGTACCGCGCGGGCCGGAAACAATCGGGCGGTTGAACAGGATCGGATGGGCCGCGATGGCGGCGAAGATGCGCGCATCGCTCGCGTCGGGGGCGTCCAGGCCCAGTTCCGCGCACAGCGCTTCCTTGCTGCGAAGCAGCGCGCGCGCCGGCTCGCCCAGGGCTTCGCCCAGCGCGCGCAGCTGTGCCACGTCCAGCGGGGTCTGCAGGTAGAGCACGATTTCCGGCTCGATGCCGGCCTCGCGCAGGATGGCCAGCGCGTTGCGCGAGGTGCCGCAGGCCGGGTTGTGGTAGATCACGTATCGCATGGTCGGTACTCGTTGCGGGGTCGCTGCAGCGGCAGACGCGGATCAGCGCGGCGGGTTCCCGCCGGCTCCCGCGGTGTCGGCATCGCTTGCGTCCGGATTCGGGGTTTCATCGGTCGGACACTGCGGCCGGTGGCGAAGCTGCAGCGACAGCGAGGCCTTGGACATCATGTGCGCGCTGATCGGCGAGGTGACGACGAGGAACACCGTGATCAGCAGCTCATGGGGATGCAGGCCGTTGCCGATGAGCGCGTGGTAGATGACCGACACCACCAGCACCGAGCCCACGCCCATCGTGGTCGCTTTGGTGGGCGCGTGCAGCCGCTTGAAGAACTGGTTGAACCGGACCAGCCCGATCGAGCCGACCAGGGTGAAGAAGCTCGACACCAGCAGCAGCGCCGACAGCAGGAGCTCGACCAGCGGATTCATTCGATGATGTCCCGGCGCAGCACGAACTTGGTCAGCACCACGGTGCCGGTGAAGCCAAGCATGGCGATGACCAGTGCGGCCTCGAAGTGCACCTGGGTGCGTGCGTACATGCCGTGGAGCACCAGCAGCATGATCGCATTGATGTTGAGCGTGTCGAGCGCGAGGATGCGGTCAGGCACGGTCGGGCCGCGCAGCAGGCGCCACATCACCAGCAGCATGGACGCGCCAATGACGTTGAGCGAGATGAGGATGGCGATCTGGATCACGGAAATATCTCCCTGAGCGGGGCTTCGTAGCGTGCCTTGATCTCGGCAATTTCGGTTTCCGGATCGCGCATGTCCAGCACGTGGACGAGCAGGTAGCGGCGGTCGTCGCTCAGTTCGGCCGACACCGTGCCCGGCGTGAGGGTGATGAGGCTGGCCAGCGCGGTGATGCCGTGGATATTGGTCAAATCGAGCGGAATCCACACCCAGCCGGGGCGCAGCGTGCCGCGCGGCCGGAGCACGAGGCGCGCGACGTTGATGTTGGAGCGCAAGATGTCGTGCAGCATCACGGCGGCCAGGCGCGGCAGCGGGCGCAGCGAGCCGATGTGGGCGGACTCGCGCTCCAGCCGCTGCACGACGTGCGGAATCGTCAGGGCCAGCAGCAGCGCCAGCGCGATATGCCCGGCGGCGAGTTGCCCGGACATCAGCAGGCCGGTGGCGAAAACCGCCAGGCTGAGCGGAACGGCTCGCACGAGGCGTTTCAGCAGGCGCTTCACGTCAAGGCTCCCGAAGGCGAGGCAGCGTGGTGCGCATCGCCTCGATATAGTCTCGCGGAGACACCAGCTGCTCGCCGGCGGCGCGGGTGTAGTCGAGCAGGGGGCCGGCGGCGACCGTCATGATCACGCCGTAGCCCAGCAGCAGCACGATGGCCACCACTTCGCGCCGTGGCGCGCGGGTCGGCCTGGCCCGGGAAGGTGCGGCAGGGGCGGGCTCCGAGGGTACCAGCCAGAACAGCCGGCTGCCGGCGCGGGTCATCGCCACCAGCATGAAAAAACTGGTCGCCAGTACCGTACTCCATACCCAGGCGGTGTGGGGCGCGGGCGTGGCCATGAGCACGGTGAACTTGCCGATGAAGCCCGACAGTGGCGGCAGTCCGATCAGGGCGATGGCCGCCACGAAATACAGCCCGCCCGAAAGCCATGCGTCGCGGATCGGGAGCACGACGTTGGTGCGGTCGGTGATGCGGTGCCGGCGCACCAGGGCCACGATCAGGAACAGCGCCGCGGCGGCAAAGGTGCTGTGCGCAAGATAGTAGAGGCCCGCGCCGATGGCCTGCGCGGTAGCGAGGGAGAAGGCGATGAACAGGGTACCGGAAGACGCCAGCACCACGTAGCCGGCGAGGATGCGCAGGCGCACCGCGGCGAGGGTTCCCAGACCCGCCATCAGCAGGGTGGCGATGCCGGCCGGCAGCAGCCAGTCCCAGGCGAAGCCGGCCAGATCCCCCGCTTCGGCCCCGAACAGCAGCGAGAACACGCGCAGCACCGCGTAGGCACCGACCTTGGTCATGATCACCAGCAGCGCGGCGACCGCCGGCTGGGCGCGGCCGTAGGTGGCCGGCAGCCAGAGGTAGAGCGGCAGCACCGCGCCCTTGGCGCAGAACACCACCAGCAGCAGCCCGGCCGCCGCCTGCAGCAGGAAGCGGTCCTGCGGTGCCACGGTGGCCACGCCCGCCGCCAGTTCGGCCATGTTGAGCGTGCCCAGGAGTCCGTACATCATGCCGAGTCCGATCAGGAACAGGGTCGAGGCGGCGACGTTGAAAACGACGTAGTGGAAGCCGGTGCGGATGCGCCCGCCGCGTGCGCCGCTGAGCAGAAGGCCATAGGAGGCCGCCAGCAGGATCTCGAAGAACACGAACAGGTTGAACAGGTCGCCGGTCAGGAAGGCACCGTTGAGGCCCATCAGCTGGAGCTGGAACAGGGCGTGGAAGTGCGGCGCGCGCCGGTCCCAGCCGCTGCTGGCATGCAGCAGGCAGGCCGCACCAAGCAGCGAGGTGACGAGCACCATCCAGGCCGACAGCCGATCGACCATCAGCGCTATGCCCAGCCGCGCCGGCCAGTCGCCGAGCAGATAGACGGTGATGTCCCCGGTATCGGCCTGGCGCACCAGCGCGATCGACAGAAGCAGCAGGCCGCCCGCGCCCAGCCAGGCCAGGGCGCGCTGCAACGCGATGCCGCGCCGCTCGACAAGGAGCATCAGTGCCGCCATGACCAGCGGCCACACGATCGGCAGTACCGGCAGGTGCGCGCTCACCGGTCGCGCTCCGCCGGCTCGGCACCGTCGACGTGGTCCACGCCGTTGTCGTGGCGCCCGCGTATCGCAAGCACCAGGATGATCGCGGTCATGGCAAACGAGATCACGATGGCGGTGAGCACCAGCGCCTGCGGCAGCGGATCGACGTGGTTTTCAAGCGTCGCCGTGACGCCCTCGCGCAGCACCGGGGGCAGGCCGGGACGCAGTCGTCCGGCCGAGAAGATCAGCAGGTTGGTGGCGTAGGAAAGCAGGGTGAGGCCGAGGATCAGATCGAAGCTGCGCGAGCGCAGCAGCAGATAGACGCCGGCGGCGGTCAGGATGCCGATGGCGCTGGCGATCGCGATTTCCATCAGGCACGCCTCCCGCGCGAGTGCGCCGGGTCCGGGCGGCGGATCGTGGCGCGCCAGCTCGCGCGCGTGAGCGAAGGACGCACGCCGCCGATGGTCGACAGGATCAGCATCGATGCGCCGAACACGACCAGGTACACGCCCAGGTCGAAGCCCATCGCGCTGGTCAGCGGCACGGGGCCTATCAGCGGCAGCGACGGCGCGACATGGGCGCTGGTCAGGAAGGGAAGGCCCCGCAGCAGAGGTGCCAGTGCGGTCGCCGCGGCGATCAGCAGGCCTGCGCCGATGCAGCGCACGTAGTCGATGTGGAACTGCCGCTCGAAGGCCGTCATGCCCTGGATCAGGTATTGCAGCAGCACCGGGATCACCAGTACCAGCCCGGCGATGAAGCCACCGCCGGGCGCGTCATGCCCGCGCAGGAACAGGTAGATCGACACGGTCAGCGCGAGCGGGAACATGATCTGGCTCAGGTCCGCCGCCATCGGCAGCGACATCGGTGCCTCTTCGACCTTTTCCTCGGGGGCCAGGCGCGTGCGCTTGAGCAGGGCGTGGACGATGAGCGCCGCGATGGCGAACACGGTGATTTCGCCGAAGGTGTCGAAGCCGCGGAAATCCACCAGGATCACGTTGACGACATTGTGGCCGTGTCCTTCGGGCAGGGCGCGCGCCAGCATCTCGCCGGCCATGGTCCGGCTTGGCCGCCCGAGCATGGCCCATGCCAGGCTGGCGGTGCCCAGTCCCGCCGCCAGCGCGATGGCGATATCGCGCCAGCGCCGCGCCGGCGAGGGACCGGCGAGCGACTCCTTGGGCAGGTAGTTGAGCGCCAGCAGCATCAGGGCGAGAGTCACCATTTCCACCAGGATCTGGGTGAGCGCGAGATCGGGTGCCGAGAAGTAAACGAATACCAGGCTCACCATCAGGCCCACCGAGCCGAGCAGGATCACCGCGATCAGCCGCTGGCGGAAGTTCGCCAGCGTGGCCAGGGTTCCGGTCACCAGGATCAGCCACGCAATCCACCCCAGCAGCGGCAGGGACGCGAAGCTTTCGCGCGTCGGCAGTACCGGCATCAGGCCCGAGGCCGCCATCGGCGCGGCCCCCAGGATCAGCGCGACGAACACCAGCAGGAACAGGCTGCGCTGCACGCTGCCGTTGGCGATGGCGCGGGTGAAGCGATCGCCGAACGCGAACAGGCGTTCGACATTGAGCTGGAAAAGGCGACGCCCGAGCGACTCGCGCACGATCGCATGCAGGTCGAGCAGGCGGTTGAGCCCGAAGTAGAGCGCTACGCCGCCGACCAGCCCGATCAGGCTCATGAAGAAGGGGCGGTTGAAACCGTGCCAGATGGCCAGGCTGTAGTCGGGCACGCTGTCGCCCAGCACCGCGAATGCCGCCGACTTGAGCAGTGGTCCCACGGTCCATGCCGGTGCCATGCCCACCGCCAGGCAGGCCACCACCAGCACCTCCACCGGCAGCTTCATCCAGCGCGGTGATTCGTGCGGCGCTTCCTCCAGTGCGCGCGGCCCCCGGCCGAAGAAGGTCTCGTGCACGAAGCGCAGGCTGTAGGCCACGCCCAGCATCGCCGCCAGCACCGCTGCGGCGGTCATCAGGTCGCGCATGGTGTCGTTGGCGCTGATGTCGAGCGCCTGGGCGAAGAACATTTCCTTGCTCAGGAAGCCGTTGAGCAGAGGCACCCCCGCCATCGCCAGCGAGGCGATGATCGCCAGCGTGCTGGTGACGGGCATGAACCGCCGCAGGTTCCCCAGCCGGCGCATGTCGCGCGTGCCGGTTTCGTGGTCGATGATGCCCGCCGCCATGAACAGCGAAGCCTTGAAGGTGGCGTGATTGAGGATGTGGAACAGGCCGGCGACCAGCGCCATCGGCGAGGACAGGCCGAACAGCAGGGTGATGAGGCCCAGGTGCGAGATCGTCGAGTAGGCGAGCAGGCCCTTGATGTCATGCTGGAAAATCGCGTACCAGGCTCCCAGCAGCAGGGTCAGCGCACCGATGCCGCTGACGATGTAGAAGAACATGTCGGTTCCGGCCAGCACCGGGTGCAGGCGCGCCATCAGGAAGACGCCTGCCTTCACCATGGTGGCCGAGTGCAGGTAGGCGGAGACCGGCGTGGGCGCGGCCATCGCGTGCGGCAGCCAGAAGTGGAACGGGAACTGCGCGCTCTTGGTGAATGCGCCCAGCAGCACCAGTCCGAGGATCCAGGGATAGTTCGCGCTGGCGCGGATCGCATCGCCTGCCGCCAGCACCACGTCCAGATCGAAGCTGCCCACTTCGCGCCCGATCAGCAGCACGCCGGCCAGCAGCGCGAAGCCGCCGCCGCCGGTGATCGCCAGCGCCATCTTCGCGCCTTCCCGCGCATCCTCGCGCTGCGACCAGTAGCCGATGAGGAGGAACGAACTGATGCTGGTCATCTCCCAGAACACCACCATCACCAGCAGGTTGCCCGACATCACCAGTCCCAGCATGGAGCCCATGAAGAGCAGCAGGAAGGCGAAGAAGCGCGGCGCGCTGTCCTCCTCGTCGAGGTAGTAGCGCGCGTACATCACCACCAGCGCACCGATCCCCAGCACCATCAACGTGAACATCCATGCCAGCCCGTCCAGACGCAGGCTCAGCAGGAGACCCACCTGCGGTGCCCAGGCCAGGGTGGCGGTGGGTACATCGCCATCCAGTATCGTGGGGCGCAGCGGCAGCAGCATGGCGATGGCGAGCAGCGGGGCGAGGCCGGCCAGCCAGCCGATGACCCGCCGCGAGGCGCGGTGGGACAGCGCGACCAGTACCGCGGCGAGGAAGGGCGTGGCAAGGGCCAGGAACAGCATCAGGCGCTCCGGATCGCGGGTCGGGCACGGCACCAGCCTCGCCGCGGCGCGGCGTCCACGGTGCCGCGCGCCGGGCAGGCGAGCGGCCGTCCGGCGCTGGCCTCAGACCCGGGCATCGGGGTTCGGCGTGGCGAGGCGGGCCTCCAGTACGGCGATGCGCGCCTCGAGCGCTTCGATCCGCCCGAGCAGTCCGGTCGGTGCGCCGGCGGACGAAGGCCGCGCGGCGGCCGCGACCGCCTCCATATCCACCGGACCGCACAAGAGGTGCGTCCAGCGGTCTTCACGCTGGCCCGCGGTACGCGGCAGCAGGGTCGCCAGCACCGGGTTGCGCTGGGCGAGGCGTTCGAGCGCATGGCGCACTTCGTCCACCGTGGCAAAGCGGCCGATCCGCTCGCTGCGGGTGAATATCTCGTTGAGGGTCTGCGGGCCGCGCAGCATCAGCATGCACAGCACGGCCTGCTGCTGGCTCGTGACGCCATAGGCCTGTGTGAAGCGATGCTCCCAGCGCTGCGCGCGCGCAGCGTGCTGGCTGCGCACCATCTGGCGCGTTTCGAGCTGGCGCAGTGCGTGGCCAACCTCGCCTGAAGACAGGTCCATCAGCGGATCGCGGCTGGTTTTCTGGTTGCAGGCCAGGGTCAGCGCGTTCTCTGTCAGCGGATACTGGTCCGGCGTGGTGGCTTCCTTTTCGATCAGGGAGCCGAGGACGCGGGCCTCGATCGGAGAAAGACGCAGGGCTTCAGGCAACGTGGCGGCATCGGCGGTAACGTCGGTGTCGTTCATCGCGGCATTTTCCGCGGTTGCGGAGCGTGAACATAGAGCCTTCGCGTGCTGCACCGCAAGGACGGGCGCAGGATTTCGCGCCAAAAACCGGCGGGCAATGGCGGCCCGGTCGAACCGCCGGGCTAGAATGCGCCCCCCTGCCCGGGCCATGTTTCCTTCGAGCCACGCCATGATTTCCTTTCGCAACTTCGCGCTGCGCCGCGGCCCGCGCCTGCTGCTGTCGCAGGTGGATCTGGCCCTGCACGCCGGCTGGCGCGTGGGCGTCATCGGGCGCAACGGCTGCGGCAAGTCGAGCCTGTTCGCCGCGCTGATGGGCGAGTTGGAGGCCGATTCGGGCGCGCTTGAGCTGCCGGCGCGGCTGCGGATCGCCTCGGTCGCGCAGGAAACCCCGTCGCTGCCCGACGCCGCGCTGGACTTCGTGATCGGCGGCGACGCCGCGGTGGCGCAGGCGCTGCGCGAGGAAGCCGATGCCACCGCGCGCGAGGACTTCGAGGCCGTGGCGATCGCGCACCAGCGCCTGGGCGATCTGGGCGGCTATGACGCCGCGGCCCGCGCCGGGCGCCTGTTGCACGGCCTGGGCTTTGCGCCGGAAACCCATGCGCGCGCCGTTTCCACGTTTTCCGGCGGCTGGCGCGTGCGGCTCAATCTGGCGCGCGCGCTGATGACGCCCAGCGACCTGCTGCTGCTCGACGAACCCACCAACCACCTGGATCTGGACGCGGTGCTGTGGCTGGAGCAGTGGCTGCTCAAGTACCCCGGCATGCTGATGCTGATCAGCCACGACCGCGAGTTCCTCGACGGGGTCGCCAGCCACATCCTGCACCTCCACGACGGCCGCGCGAAGCTCTACGCCGGCGACTACACCAGCTTCGAGCGCCAGCGCGCCGAGCAATTGCGCCAGCAGCAGATCGCGCACGACAAGGAGCAGGCCGAGCGCGCCCACCTGCAGGCCTTCATCGACCGCTTCCGCGCCAAGGCGACCAAGGCCAGGCAGGCCCAGTCGCGCATGAAGCGGCTGGAAAAGCTCGCCGGCACCGAAGCGGTGCGCGCCGAGCGCGCCCTGCACATCGCCTTCGCCGAGCCGGCAAAGCTGCCGACCTCGCTGGTGCGGCTGGCGGACGCTGACTGCGGGTATGGGCCTGCGGCCCGGGATTCGGGATTTGGGATTCGGGATTCGATGCAGCAAGAACTGCCGGCTCTTGCCAATCCCCAATCTCCAATCCCGAATCCCGGGCACATAGTGCTCCATGGCGTGGACTTCGGCCTCGAATCGGGCGACCGCATCGGCCTGCTCGGGCCGAACGGGGCGGGCAAGTCGACGCTGGTGAAGTCCCTGGTGGGCGAGCTGCCGCTGCTGGCGGGCGAGCGCAGTGCGCACCCGGATCTTCGCATCGGCTACTTCGCCCAGCATACGGTCGAGTCGCTGCACGAAGGCCTCAGCCCGATGGAGCACCTGCGCCTGCTGGCTCCCGGCGAAGGGCAGCAGGCGTTCCGCGACTTCCTCGGGCGCTGGAACTTCGCCGGCGACCGTGCCTTCGAGCCGGTGGACGGATTTTCCGGCGGCGAGCGCGCGCGCCTGGCGCTGGCGCTGATCGCCTGGCAGCGCCCCAACCTGCTGCTGCTGGACGAACCCACCAACCACCTCGATCTGGACATGCGCGAGGCGCTCGCCGAGGCGCTGTCGGATTTTTCCGGCGCGATCGTGCTGGTCAGCCATGACCGTCATCTGATCGGCCTGGTGTGCGACCGTTTCTGGCGCGTGGCGAACGGGCGAGTGGAGGAGTTCGACGGCGATCTGGACGCCTATGCCGCCTGGCTGCGCAGCCGGGCCGCTGACGGCGAGGCCGCGCCGAAGGCGGTAAAAGCTCCCGCAGCGAAAGCCGCGCCGGCGCGGCGCGGGCCCGATCCCGCCATCGCGCGCCGGATCAGGCGCATCGAATCGCGGCTGGAGGAAATCCGCGGCGCGCGCGCCGCGGTGGAGGCGGCGCTGGCCGACCCTGCCCTGTACGAGACCCACGGCGCGCAGCGCGTCGCCGAGCTCGGCTTCGAGCAGGCCAGCCTCGCGCGCGAGCAGGATGCGCTGGAAACCGAATGGCTCGATCTGGCTTGATTTTCCCCGTGCCGCCCCCACGGTGGCAGATTGTTTCCCTCTTTTCCGATGCCTGCACCGACATGCCGATCTACGCCTTCCACTGCAACGCCTGCGGGCACGAGTTCGACCGCCTGCAGAAGCTCTCCGATCCGGATCCTGACGCCTGCCCGGCCTGTGGCCAAGCCGCGCCGCGCCGCCTGCTGAGCGCGCCGCAGTTCCGCCTCGCGGGCGGTGGCTGGTACGAAACCGACTTCAAGAAGGACGGCGAGAAAAAGCACAATCTCGCCGATTCGGGCGGCGCTGGCGACAAGGCCGCGGCACCCGAACCGGCCGCCAAGCCTGCCGCGGCAGCGGCCGCTCCGGCCGCACCCGCCTCCGCCTCCGCCTCCGAGTGAAACCGCCTGCCGCGGGCGCGTCTCAGCGCAGGATCGTGTCCGGCAGCGCGCTGCAGGCGAACACCAGGAACTGCTGGAAGGCGTAGGGCACCTGCGGCAGCACATCTTCGCGCCGCGTCACCAGTCCGACTTCCATCGGCGGAACCAGATCGGCGACCATGCGGCTCTCGATGCGCCGGCCTTCCAGCGACAGCGGCCGGTAGACGATGTCCGACAGGATGGTGACGCCGAAGCCGTGCGCCACCAGGCCGCGCAGCGCCTCCAGCGTGGAGGTGCGGAAGGCGACGTTGGGCGCAAGGCCGGCGGCCTGCCAGTAGCGCATCGAGGAAGCCTCGCCCTCGTCCACCGTCAGGAGGATGTAGGGCCAGGGCGCGATGTCGGCCAGCCGGATCTGCGCCAGTGCCGCCAGCGGATGATCCTGCGCCATCCACAGCTGGCGGTGCGAGCGCGCCAGCACCTGGTGGCGCAGCGGCGAATCCGGGCGCATGTTCGAGGTGATGCACAGGCCCATGTCCAGATCGCCCTCGGCCACGCCCTTTTCGATGCTGGGCCGGTCCATGTCGATCAGATCGATCTCCACCTTGGGATAGTCGCGCCGGAAGCGGGCGAGCAGGGCCGGGAGGAAATAGCCCAGCACCGTGTACGACGCGCCCACGCGCACCACGCCCGACAGCGCCTCGCCGAAAAACAGCGGCTCGCTCAGTGCATCCTGCAGGGCGTCCAGCGCGTGGGCTACGTGCTGGTGGAAGCGGTGCCCGGCGGCGGTGGGCACTACGCCATGCGGCTGGCGTTCGAACAGATCGGTGCCCACGATCGCTTCCAACTGCGCGATGGCCGTGGTCACGACCGACTGCGAAACCTGCAGCCGGCGCGCGGCCAGCGAGAACTGGCCCAGTTCGGCGGCGGCGACGAAGTAGCGCAGCTGCCGCAGCGAGAGATTGGGTGGAAGTGCCATGGCTTTTTCAGATACCAGAAAGGACTAATCCAGATTTTACGATATCGAGCGCAGGCTCTAAACTTGTGCGGTTAACCGCGTCGCACTGCGTGCGACCGCCGCGTTCGGGCGAGACCGAACCCACCGCAGACCGGGATTTGCGCCATGAGCGACTACGCCCCCTTGACCCTGCACGTCCCCGAGCCCAGCGCCCGGCCCGGACAGCAGACCGACTTTTCCTATCTCAAGCTCAGCCCCGCAGGAGCCCTGCCCAAGCCGCCGATCGACGTGGCCGCATCGAGCACGGGGACGTTCGCGCAGGGCCTGATCCGGGTGCTGGACGACAGCGCCGACGCCGTCGGCGACTGGGCCGCGGACATCCCCGACGAGATCCTTCTGCGCGGCATGCGCGCGATGCTCAAGACCCGCGCCTACGACGCGCGCATGCTGATCGCCCAGCGCCAGAAGAAGACCTCGTTCTACATGCAGTGCCTGGGCGAAGAAGCCATCGCCATCGCGCAGACGCTGGCCTTGCGCCAGGGCGACATGCATTTCCCCACCTATCGCCAGCAGGGCATCCTGATCGCCCAGGATGTGCCGCTGGTGGACATGATGTGCCAGGTCCTCTCCAACGCCGCCGACCCGCTGCGCGGTCGCCAGCTGCCGATCATGTATTCCTACAAGGAGTACGGCTTCTTCTCCATTTCCGGCAACCTCACCACCCAGCTGCCGCAGGCGGTGGGCTGGGCGATGGCCTCGGGGATCAAGGGCGACACGAAGATCGCCTCGGCCTGGGTGGGCGATGGCGCCACCGCCGAAGGCGACTTCCACGCCGCCCTGGTGTTCGCCTCGGTGTACGAGGCCCCGGTGATCCTCAACGTGGTCAACAACCAGTGGGCCATTTCCACCTTCCAGGCCATCGCCGGCGGCGAGCACACCACGCTGGCCACGCGCGGGCTGGGCTACGGCATTCCCTCGCTGCGCGTGGACGGCAACGATTTCCTCGCGGTGTACGCGGTGTCGCGCTGGGCCGCCGAGCGCGCCCGCCGCGACCTCGGACCGACCCTGATCGAGTGGATCAGCTACCGCGCCGGGCCGCATTCCACCTCGGACGATCCCTCCAAGTACCGGCCCGCCGACGATGCGCAGCACTTCCCGCTGGGCGATCCGATCGAGCGACTCAAAGGCCATCTGATCAAGCGCGGACTGTGGAGCGAGGCGCAGCACGAGGCCACCCGCGCCGCGTTCGACGAGGAAATCGCCCAGGCGCTCAAGGAAGCCGAGCGCCACGGCATCCTGGGCAGCGACAACCGCCCCGGTGCCGCCGACATGTTCGAGGACGTGTACGAACACATGCCCGAACACCTGCGCCGCCAGCGCCAGCAACTGGGGATCTGACCATGAGCGATATCGAAACCGCCGCGGGCGCGAGCCCGATGACGATGATCCAGGCCCTGCGTTCGGCCATGGACGTGATGCTGGAGCGCGACGACAGCGTGGTGATCTTCGGCGAGGACGTGGGCTACTTCGGCGGCGTGTTCCGCTGCACCGACGGGCTGCAGGCCAAATACGGCAAGCACCGCGTGTTCGACGCGCCGATTTCCGAAAGCGGCATCGCCGGCGCGGCCATCGGCATGGCGGTCTACGGCCTGCGCCCGGTGGCCGAGATCCAGTTCGCCGACTACATCTATCCGGCCTACGACCAGATCGTGTCCGAGGCCGCGCGCCTGCGCTACCGCTCCTGCAACATGTTCACCGCCCCGGTGGTGTTCCGCACGCCCTGCGGCGGCGGCATCTACGGCGGCCAGACCCACAGCCAGAGCCCGGAGGCGATCTTCACCCACGTCGCCGGCCTGCGCACGGTGATGCCGTCCAACCCCTACGACGCCAAGGGTCTCTTGATCTCCTCGATCGAATGCGGCGATCCGGTGATCTTCCTGGAGCCCAAGCGCCTCTACAACGGCCCCTTCGACGGCCACCACGACCGCCCGGTGCAGGCGTGGACCAAGCACCCCGGGAACCTCGTGCCCGAGGGTTACTACAGCGTGCCGCTCGACAAGGCCGCGATCGCGCGCCAAGGCAAGGCGCTGACGATCCTCACCTACGGCACCACCGTCTGGGTGGCGCTGGCCGCGGCCGAGGATGCCGGCATCGATGCGGAAGTCATCGACCTGCGCAGCCTGTGGCCGCTGGATCTGGACACCATCGTCGACTCGGTGAAGAAGACCCGCCGCTGCATCGTACTGCACGAGGCCACGCGCACCAGCGGCTTCGGTGCCGAGCTGGTGTCGCTGGTGCAGGAGCACTGCTTCTACCACCTCGAAGCCCCGATCGAGCGCGTCACCGGCTGGGACACGCCCTATCCCCACGCGCAGGAGTGGGACTACTTCCCGGGCCCGGCCCGGGTCATCGACGCCATGAAGCGCGTGCTGGAGGACTGAGCGATGGGACAGCATGTCATCAAGATGCCGGATATCGGTGAAGGTATCGCCGAGGTCGAACTGGTCGGCTGGAAGGTCGGCGTGGGCGACGCCGTGGCCGAGGATCAGATCATCGCCGAGGTGATGACCGACAAGGCGACGGTGGAGATTCCCTCGCCCGTCGCCGGCACGGTACTTGCGCTGGGCGGTGCCCTGGGCGAAACCCTGGCCGTGGGCAGCGCGTTGATCCGGCTGGAAGTGGCCGGCGACGGCAACGTCAAACCGGGCGAAGCGGCTTCCGCAGGCAGCGCCGCCGCGGAGAAACCCGCCGTGGCCCGCGCGCCCGAGCCGCCGCCGCGCCTGCCCGACCCGAAACCCGAACCCGCTCCGGTTGCCGCCAAAGTCCCCGAAGCCGCCGTTCCCGCAAATCCCGAGTCCCGAATCCCGAATCCCCGCTTCACGGGCGAAGCCCCGCTGGCCTCGCCCGCGGTGCGCCGACGCGCCTGGGATCTGGGCATCGAACTGCGCTTCGTGCCGCCCACCGGCCCCGGCGGGCGGGTGATGCACGCCGATCTCGATGCCTACGCCGCGCGCGGCGGTCGGGCGCAGCCTGCGGGCGGCGGATCGTCGGGCTACGCGCGCCGCGAGGGCGAGGAGCAGATTCCGGTGATGGGACTGCGTCGGCGCATCGCGCAGAAGATGCAGGATTCCTGGCGGCGCATTCCGCACATCACCTACGTCGAGGAAATCGACGTGACCGAGGTGGAAGCCTTGCGCGGCAAGCTCAACGCGAAGTGGGGCAAGACCCGCGGCAAGCTCACCTTCCTGCCGTTCCTGGCGCGCGCCATGGTGCTGGCGCTGCGCGACTTTCCGCAGATGAACGCGCGCTTCGATGACGAGGCCAACATCATCACGCGCTCCCACGGGGTGCGGCTGGGCATCGCGACGCAGAGCGACAGCGGGCTGTCGGTGCCGGTCGTGGCGCACGCCGAGTCGCTCGACCTGTGGCAGACCGCGGCCGAAATCGCGCGCCTTGCCGGTGCGGTGCGTGCCGGCAAGGCGACGCGCGAGGAGCTGTCGGGCTCCACCATCACCATCACCAGCCTGGGGCCGATCGGCGGGATCATGTCCACCCCGATCATCAACCACCCCGAGGTCGCCATCGTCGGGGTCAACCGCATGATCGAGCGCCCCTGCATCCGCAACGGCCTGGTGGAGGCGCGCAAACTGATGAACCTGTCGTCCTCCTTCGACCACCGCGTGGTGGACGGCATGGAGTCGGCCGAGTTCGTGCAGGCGATCCGCGCGCTGCTGGAAAACCCCGCCCTGCTGTTCGTGGAGTGACCCCGTGAGCCAGATCATCGACACCCGACTCTTGATCCTCGGCGGCGGCCCCGGCGGCTATGTGGCCGCGATCCGCGCCGGCCAGCTCGGCATCCCGACCGTGCTGGTGGAAGGCGCGACCCCGGGCGGCACCTGCCTCAACATCGGCTGCATTCCCTCCAAGGCGCTGATCCACGCGGCCGAGGAGTTCGCCCGGGTGGCGGCCTGTGCTGCGGGCACATCGCCGCTGGGCATCGGCGTTTCCTCGCCCACGCTCGACATCGGCAGGACCGTGGCCTGGAAGGACGGCATCGTGCGTCGCCTCACCGGCGGCGTGGCGGCGCTGCTGAAGAAACACGGTGTGCGCGTGGTCAAGGGCTGGGGCCAGGTGGTGGACGGCAAGACCGTGGATGTTCCCGGCGCGGGCGAGGGTGGCGACAGCCTGCGCATCCGCTGCGAGCACCTGCTGCTGGCGACCGGCTCGGTGCCGGTTGAGCTGCCCTTCCTGAAGTTCGGCGGCAAGGTCGTTTCCTCCACCGAGGCGCTTTCGCCGGCGGAGCTGCCGAAGAAGCTGGTCGTGGTCGGCGGCGGCTATATCGGCCTGGAGCTGGGCACGGCGTACCGCAAGCTCGGCTGCGAGGTGACCGTGGTCGAGGCGCAGGATCGCATCCTGCCGGCCTACGACGCCGAGCTCACCGCGCCGGTGGCCAAGCACCTCAAGGCGCTGGGCGTGGAAACCCTTGTCGGCCACAGCGTGCTCGGGCTTTCCGGGAGCGGCGCGCTACGGGTGCGCACGCCCGACGGTGCCGAGCGCGCGATCGAGGCCGATCGCATCCTCGTTGCCGTGGGCCGAAAGCCGAAGACCGAGGGTTTCAACCTCGAGTCCCTGCGCCTGGACACGGCCGGCCGCGCCGTGAGGATCGACGACCAGTGCCGCACCTCGATGCGCAACGTCTGGGCCATCGGCGACGTGGCCGGCGAACCGATGCTCGCGCACCGCGCCATGGCGCAGGGCGAGATGGTGGCCGAGATCGTTTCCGGCAAGACCCGCCGCTTCCAGCCCGCCGCGATGCCGGCGGTGTGCTTCACCGACCCGGAAATCGTGACGGTCGGGCTGTCGCCGGACGAGGCCAGGGCCGCCGGGCACGCGGTCAAGGTCGCGCTGTTCCCGTTTGCCGCCAACGGCCGCGCGATGACGCTGGAATCGGCCGACGGCTTCGTGCGCGTGGTCGCGCGCGAGGGCGACCACCGCATCCTCGGCTGGCAGGCCGTGGGCGCGCAGGTGTCGGAGCTGTCTATCGCCTTCGTGCAGTCCATCGAGATGGGTGCCACGCTCGAGGACATCGCCGCTACCATCCATCCCCATCCGACCCTGGGCGAGGCGGTGCAGGAAGCCGCGCTGCGCGCGCTCGGTCATGCGCTGCATATCTGATCCCCGTCATTCCCGCGAGTCCGTCATGAGCATTCCGTTCCAGATCCTTCCGTCCACCCAGCCCAAAACCGACGCCGAGCGCGCCGCGATCCTCGCCAATCCGGGCTTCGGCCTGCATTTCACCGATCACATGGTGAGCATCGACTGGGAGGCCGGGCAGGGCTGGCACGATGCGCAGGTGCGCGCCTACGGTCCGCTGACGCTCGATCCGGCCTCGGCGGTGCTGCACTATGCGCAGGAGATTTTCGAGGGCCTCAAGGCCTTCCGCCATGCCGACGGATCGATCTGGTCGTTTCGTCCCGAGGCCAACGGCGCGCGCCTGCAGCGCTCGGCGCACCGCCTGGCCCTGCCGGAGCTGCCGGTCGACACATTCATCGACTCGATCCGCGAACTGGTGAAGATCGATGCGGCGTGGGTGCCCTCGGGCGGCGAGTCCAGCCTGTACCTGCGTCCCTTCATGATCGCCAACGAGAACTTCCTCGGCGTGCGCTCGGCGCAGAAAGTCGCCTACTACGTCATCGCCAGCCCCGCCGGTGCCTACTTCAAGGGCGGGGTGAAGCCGGTCGCGATCTGGCTGTCGCGCGAGTATTCGCGCGCCGGTCGCGGCGGCACCGGTGCCGCCAAGTGCGGTGGCAACTACGCTTCCTCGCTGCTGCCGCAGAAGGAAGCGGTGGCCAACGGCTGCTCGCAGGTGCTGTTCCTGGATTCGCAGGAAGGCCGCTGGCTGGAGGAACTGGGCGGCATGAACGTGTTCCTGGTCCGGCGCGACGGCAGCGTCATCACGCCCGAGCTTTCCGGCAGCATCCTGGAAGGCATCACCCGCCTCTCGGTGCTCCAGCTCCTGCGCGATCGCGGCGTGGCCGTCACCGAGCGCCGGATCGACGTGCAGGAATGGATCGACGGCGTGGCCTCGGGCGACATCGTGGAAACCTTCGCCTGCGGCACCGCCGCCAGCATCTCGCCCATCGGCCAGCTCAAGGGCCCGGATTTTTCCGTCGGCAGCCTCGACGCGCCCGCCGGCGAGTTGACCATGTCGGTCCGCAAGGAGCTGACCGACATCCAGTACGGCCGTGCCCCGGATCGCCACGGCTGGTTGACTCGCCTGGCGTGATGGTGGCCCGGGCAAGCGGCCCCGGCGGTGCCGCCGCCGACTTGACCCCCATCAATCCTTCCAGCGCCATTTCTGCGATGCTTTTCGTCCAGATCCTCCGGAAGTTAACGCATGGCGATCACATCCTTCCACCGCCGGCTCCTCCCGTTCGTCGTCCTCGGGCTGCTCGCCCTGGCATGGTGGGGCTGGCAGCGGCTGGCCGATGACGGGCCGGGTGAAGGGTTCATCAGCGGCAACGGGCGGATCGAGGCGACCGAGATCGACGTGGCGACGCGGCTGCCGGGGCGGGTCGAGGACATCCTCGTGCGCGAGGGCGATTTCGTCAGCGCCGGGCAGGTTTTGGCGAAGATGCAGATCGACACGCTCGCGGCGCAGCGCGCGGAGGCCGAGGCCGGCCGCCAGCAGGCGGTTCAGGCCGTCGCCGCCGCGCAGGCGCAGGTCGCGCTGCGTGAGGCCGACGTGGTGGCGATGCGCGCCCAGATCGCGCAGCGCGAAGCGGAGCTGGAGGCGCAGCGGCGGCGGCTGACGCGCACCGAAACCCTGTCGAAGGAAGGCGCGCTTTCGCTGCAGCAGCTCGACGACGATCGCGCGAACTGGCGCAGCGCCCAGGCGGCTCTGGCCGCGACGCGCGCGCAGGTGGCGGCGGCGCAGGCGGCGGTGGACGCGGCGAAGGCGCAGGTCGAGGGAGCGCAATCCTCGGTGATTGCGGCCGAGGCCACCATCGCGCGGATCGATGCCGATCTGCGCGACAGCGACCTCAAGGCCCCGCGCGACGGCCGCGTGCAGGTGCGCGTGGCGCAGGCGGGCGAGGTGATCGGCGCGGGTGGTCGCGTGCTGAACCTGCTCGATCTGTCCGATGTCTACATGACATTCTTCGTGCCAGAGACCGTCGCCGGCCGCATCGCCATCGGCAGCGAGGCGAGGCTGGTGCTGGACGTCGCGCCCGATATCGTCATTCCGGCGCGCGTCTCCTTCGTCGCCAGCCAGGCGCAGTTCACGCCCAGGACCGTGGAAACCGCGAGCGAGCGGCAGAAGCTGATGTTCCGGGTGCGCGCGCAGATCGCGCCGGAACTGCTGCGCCGGCACCTGGACCAGGTGAAGACCGGCGTTCCCGGCGTGGCCTGGCTGAAGCTCGATCCGCAGGCGGCGTGGCCCGAATCCCTGGCCGTGCCCGAGTCGCTGCGCACCCGGACCGAGTGATGTCGAGTCCGCCGCCGGTGGTGCGCGTGGCCGGCGTGCACCTGCGCTACGGCAAAGTGGCGGCGCTGGCCGGGGTCGATCTGGCGTTTCCGGCGGGGTGCATGGTCGGCCTGATCGGTCCCGATGGCGTGGGCAAGTCCAGCCTGCTCTCGCTGATCGCCGGCGCGCGCGCCCTGCAGGCGGGCGACATCGAAACCCTCGGTGGCAGCATGCGCAGCCGCAGCCATCGCAATCGCGTCTGCCCGCGCATCGCCTACATGCCGCAGGGGCTGGGGCGCAATCTTTATCCAACCCTGAGCGTGGAGGAAAACCTGCAGTTTTTTGCGCGCCTGTTCGGACACGACGCCGGAGAACGCCGCCGCCGCATCGACGAGCTGACCCGCGCCACCGGCCTTTATCCCTTCCTCGCGCGTCCGGTCGGCAAGCTTTCCGGTGGCATGAAGCAGAAGCTCGGGCTGTGCTGCGCGCTGATCCACGATCCGGACCTCCTGATCCTCGACGAACCAACCACCGGCGTCGATCCGCTGGCGCGCGCGCAGTTCTGGGATCTGATCGGCCGCATCCGCAGCGAGCGCCGGGGCATGAGCGTGATCGTCGCCACAGCCTACATGGACGAGGCGCAGGATTTCGACTGGCTGGTGGCGATGGACGTGGGCACCGTGCTGGCCACGGGCACGCCGCAGGAATTGCTCGAACGCACCGGAACCGACTCGCTGGAGGCGGCCTTCGTTCGCCTCCTGCCGGAAGAAAAGACCCGCGACCACGCGCCGGTGGCGATTCCGCCGCTGGACGCGAGCGAACACGGGATCGCGATCGAAGCCAGGGACCTCACCATGCGTTTCGGCGATTTCGTCGCGGTGGATCGCGTCAGCTTCCGCATCCGTCGCGGCGAGATCTTCGGCTTCGTGGGTTCCAACGGCTGCGGCAAGACCACCACGATGAAGATGCTGACCGGCCTCTTGCCGGCGAGCGAGGGCAAGGCCTGGCTGTTCGGTCGCGAAGTGGATCCGGAGGACATGGATACGCGAAGGCGCGTGGGCTACATGTCGCAATCCTTTTCGCTCTATGGCGAGCTCACCGTGCGGCAGAACCTGGAGCTGCACGCGCGCCTGTTCCAGGTTCCCACGGCGGACATCGCCGCGCGCGTGGCCGGGATGCAGCGTCGCTTCGGGCTGGAGGATATGGGCGACAGTCTGCCCGGCAGCCTGCCGCTGGGCATGCGCCAGCGCCTCTCGCTGGCGGTGGCGATGGTGCACGCGCCGGAGCTGCTGATCCTGGATGAACCCACCTCGGGCGTGGACCCGGTGGCGCGCGATGGATTCTGGCGGCTGCTGGTGGAGCTGTCGCGGCGCGACAGGGTGACGATCTTCATCTCCACCCATTTCATGAACGAAGCCGCGCGCTGCGACCGCATGTCGATGATGCACGCCGGCCGCGTGCTCGACAGCGATGCGCCGGCGGCGCTGGTGCAAAAGCGCGGCGCAAAGGATCTGGAAGACGCCTTCATCGGCTATCTGCTGGAAGCCGACGGTGAAGCTGCCAAGCGTGCCGCCCCGGGAGAATCCTCCGACGCCAACACGGGTTGGGGTGAGGCAAGGAACCCCAACACCACCGCCACGCCAGCGTCGGGATTCGCAAGCCCCCAACCTGTGGATGCCGCGCTCTCGCATCCCCCGCCGCGCCACGTCCGCTTCAGCTTCCGCCGCCTGTTCGCCTACCTCTGGCGCGAGGCGCTCGAGCTGCGCCGCGACCCGGTGCGCGCCACGCTGGCGCTGGCCGGCTCGGCCATCCTGATGCTCGTGATGGGCTATGGCATCAGCATGGACGTGGACGACCTGCGCTATGCCGTGCTCGACCATGATCGCACCCAGTTGAGTGAGAGTTACGCCTTCAGCCTGTCGGGTTCGCGCTACTTCATCGAGCGCCCGCCGATCACCGATCATGCCGATCTGGACCGACGCATGCGCAGCGGCGAACTGAGCCTGGCGCTGGAGATCCCGTCGGGCTTCATGCGCGACGTGCTGCGCGGGAATTCCGTGCAGATCGGCGCATGGATCGACGGTGCGATGCCGCCGCGCGCCGAAACCGTGGCCGGCTATGTGCAGGGCATCCACCTGCACTGGCTGGCCGAGCAGATGGCGCAGCGCGGCGTCGCGCCCGCTGGAGTTGCCGGCATCGAAACCCGCTTCCGCTACAACCCGGACGTGAAGAGCCTGCCGGCGATGGTGCCCGCGGTCATGCCGCTGCTGCTGCTGATGCTGCCGGCCATGCTCACCGCGCTGGCGGTGGTGCGAGAAAAGGAAACCGGCTCGATCATCAACCTCTACGTCACCCCGGTCACGCGCAGCGAGTTCCTGCTCGGCAAGCAGATTCCCTATGTGGTGCTGGCCATGCTGAACTTCGCGCTGATGACCCTCATGTCGGTGACCTTGTTCGACGTGCCGATCACCGGCAGCTTCGCCGTACTGGCACTGGCCGCGCTGCTCTACAGCCTCTGCGCCACCGGTATGGGTCTGCTGGCATCGAGCGTGACGAAAAGCCAGATCGCGGCGATGTTCTGCGCGATGATCGGCACGATGATCCCGGCGGCGCAATTCTCCGGATTGATCGACCCGGTGTCGTCGCTGCAGGGCGGTGCGCGCTGGCTGGGCGGGATCTATCCGGCCACGCACATGATCGACATCAGCCGCGGCGTGTTCAACAAGGCGCTGGGATTTTCCGACCTGCACGCGTCGCTGCGGGCGATGGCGCTGGCCGTGCCGGTGATCGTGGGTGCGGGGATTCTCCTGGTGCGCAAGCAGGAGCGCTGAGCGATGCAGCCGGCCTCCCGAATCCGCATGTTCACGGCCAACACCTGGCGGCTAGGCATCAAGGAGCTGTGGAGCCTGTGGCGCGATCCGGCGATGCTCGCGCTGATCGTCTACGTGTTCACCGCGGGCGTGTATACCGCCGCCACCGCCATGCCCGAGACGCTCAGCAACGCGCCCATCGCCATCGTCGACGAGGACCGCTCGCCGCTTTCCGGGCGCATCGCCTCGGCCCTGTATCCGCCGCATTTCACCCCGCCGTGGATGATCGACTGGGCGCAGATGGATCCCGGCATGGACGCGGGTCACTACACCTTCGTGCTGGTGATTCCGCACGGTTTCCAGCGCGACGTGCTGGCCGGCCGCGCACCGGACCTCCAGCTAAACGTCGATGCCACCCGCATGAGGCAGGCCTTCGTCGGCAGCGGCTACGTACAGCAGATCGTGATGGGCGAGATCGACGAATTCGCGCGGCACGAGCGCGCCGCCGCCGTGCTGCCGGTGGAGCTGGCGCTGCGCGCGCGCTTCAACCCGGCGCTGGAACCGTCGTGGTTCGGCAGTCTCGTGGAGGTGATCAACCATATCGCGATGCTCTCGATCATCCTCGCCGGCGCGGCGCTGGTCCGCGAGCGCGAGCGCGGCACCGTGGAGCACCTGCTGGTGATGCCGGTGACGCCGGCACAGATCATGCTCGCCAAAGCCTGGTCGACGAGTCTGGTGGTGCTGCTGGCCGCGTGGATATCCCTGACCTTCATCGTGCAGGGCGTGCTGCGCGTGCCGGTGGCCGGCTCGCTGCCGCTGTTTTTCGCCGGTGCGACGCTGTGCCTGTTCGCCACCAGCGCGATGGGCATCTTCCTGGCTACCGTGGCGCGCAACATGCCCCAGTTCGCGATGCTGATGATGCTGACCATCGTGCCGCTGGAGATGCTTTCCGGCGGCGGCACCCCGCGCGAATCCATGCCCGGTATCGTGCAGACCCTGATGCTGGCTGCGCCTACCACGCATTTCGTCGAACTCGGACAGGCGATCCTGTTCCGCGGTGCCGGGCTGGACGTGGTGTGGCGGCCGTTTGCCTGGCTCGCCGTCATCGGTACGGTACTGTTCGCGCTGTCGCTGCGCCGCTTCCGCCGTACCATTGGCCGGATGGCGTGAAAGCCCGCCAAACCATGCGCCACGCATGACACACACCGCTGAAAGGACACCCGCATGATCGCCCCGGCCCCCGATGATCTTGCCGTGCTGCGCAACCGGACCTTCGACGAGCTTCGCATCGGCGATACCGCCAGCGTCGAGCGCGCGCTGGCGCGCGAGGACATCCAGCTGTTCGCCGCGATGTCGGGCGATGCGAGCCCGCGGTATCTGGATTCCGTCGATGACGGCACGGGCGGCCAGGACGTGATCGCGCACGGCATGTGGGGCGGGGCGCTGATTTCCTCGCTGCTCGGCACCCGTCTGCCGGGGCCGGGCACGATCTACCTCGGCCAGAGCCTGCGCTTCCTGGCACCGGTACGCAGCGGCGACCGGCTGCGCGTCAGTGCCACCGTCAGCGCGCTCGATCCGGCCACGCGCGGCGTCACCCTGGCCTGCGCCTGCGTCAACCAGGACGGCGTCGCGGTGATCGAGGGCGAAGCGCGGGTGATCGCGCCGAGCGAGCGCATCGAGCGCCCGCGTGCCAGCCTGCCGGGCATCCGCAACCACGGTACCGGCCGCGACGGGCTGCAGCGCCTGCTGGCGCACGTGCGCGCGCTCGAGCCGGTGCGCGTGGCGGTGGTGCATCCCTGCGATGCGTTGAGTCTGGCCGGGGCACTGGATGCGCGCGACGAGGGCCTGATCGTGCCGGTGCTGGTGGCACCGCGCGCCCGTCTCGAAGCGGTCGCCGCGGAGACCGGGCTGAGCCTTGCGGGCATCGAGATCGAGGATGTTCCGCACAGCCACGCCGCCGCCGCGCGCGCGGCCGAACTGGCGCGCTGCAGCCGGGTGGAGGCGCTGATGAAGGGCAGCCTCCACACCGACGAACTGATGGCCGCGATCGTGGCGCGCGAGGCCGGTCTGCGCACCAAGCGCCGGGTCAGCCACTGCTTCGTGCTGCAGACCCCGCACTACCCGCGCCCCTTCATCGTGACCGATGCGGCGGTGAACCTCGCGCCCGACCTGCTGCAGAAGGCCGACATCGTCAGCAACGCGATCGACCTGGCGCACGCCATCGGCGTGCCCGAACCGAAAGTGGCGATCCTGGCGGCGGTGGAAACGGTGATGCCTTCGATGCAGGCGACCCTGGATGCCGCCGCGCTGTGCAAGATGGCCGAGCGCGGCCAGATCACCGGCGGCCTGCTCGATGGCCCCCTGGCCTTCGACAATGCCGTTTCCCCGGCCGCCGCGCACGCCAAGGGCATCGTCTCGAAAGTGGCCGGGCAGGCCGACATTCTGGTGGTGCCGGATCTGGAAAGCGGCAATATGCTCGCCAAGCAGCTCATGTACCTGGGCGAGGCCGCCAGCGCCGGCATCGTGATGGGCGCGAAGGTGCCCGTGGTGCTCACCAGCCGCGCCGACGCGCGCGCCTCGCGCATGGCCTCCTGCGCCATCGCCCTGCTGCTCGCGCACCGCTACCGCCAGACGCCGCCGTGAGCCCCGCGATGGAGGGCCTGATTCTTGTCCTCAACTGCGGTTCGTCGAGCATCAAGTTCGCGCTGTTCGACGCCGCCGCCGAACCGCTGCCGCGCGCGCCGCTGTGGAACGGCAAGGTGCAGGGCATCGGTGGGCCGAGTCCGGATTTCGGTGAAACCGGCGTCGCGCCGCACGCGGTCGCGCTGGATGCCGGGCATCCGCATGCCGCTGCGCTGGCGCTGATCCTGGCGCGGGTCGAAGCGCGCCTCGCCGGGAGGCCGCTCGCGGGCGTCGCGCATCGCGTGGTGCACGGCGGCGGAAGGTACCACGCGCCGACGCGCGTGGACGCCGCGCTGATCGCGGACCTGCGCGCCTTGATTCCGCTGGCACCGCTGCACCAGCCGTTTCCGCTCAAGGCCATGAGCCTGCTGATCGAACGCGACCCGCAGGTACCGCAGGTGGCCTGCTTCGATACCGGTTTCCACCACGACCTGCCCGAGGTGGAAAAGATGCTGCCGCTGCCGCGCGAACTGGGCCGGGATCGCGGCCTGCGCCGCTACGGCTTCCATGGGCTGTCCTACGACTACATGAGCCACGCGCTGCCCGAGCGCCACGGTGCCCTGGCGCGCGGGCGGACGATCGTCGCGCACCTGGGCAGCGGTGCCAGCCTGTGCGCCATGCGCGAACTGAAAAGCGTGGCCACCACCATGGGCTTTTCCGCGCTGGATGGCCTGATGATGGGCACCCGCACCGGCTCCATCGACCCCGGCGCGATCCTCTATCTGATGGAAATCGAAAGGCTCTCGCTGGAAGAGGTCGGCCGGCTGCTGTACCACCGCTCCGGCCTGCTGGGCGTATCCGGCATTTCCGCCGAACCGCGCGTCGTGGTGCGCCACGAGGACGATCCGGGCGAGCGCGGCGAACGCGCGCGCCAGGCGCTGGCGCTCTACGTGCGCCGCATCGTGCGCGAGATCGGCGCGCTCGTCGCCGTGCTCGGCGGGCTGGACCTGCTGGTGTTCACCGCCGGCGTGGGCGAACACAACGCCTTCATCCGCGAGCGCGTCTGCCGCGACCTCGCCTTCCTCGGCATCACGCTCGACGACGACGCCAACGCCGCCAACGCCGCGGTGATTTCATCGCGCGACAGCCGCGTGATCGTCGGTGTGGAACCGACCAACGAAGAGTGGATCGCGGCCAGCCACGCGCAGCGGCTGCTTCGGAACGCCTGACCCGATCTCCGCGCGGGCTGCTTTCTGTCGGAGCGGGCTTGCCCGCGATCCAGCGGTTGGGGATTCCTCCACACGCATCCCGCGCCACCCGCCGCAGACCGGCAGGCTTTTCCAGACTCAGCGCCGGGCCTCCAGTTCCCGGCCAAGGCGCGGCGGTGCCGGGGTGAACTCCCGATTGTCCATATCCGGCAGCTTCATCCGCCCGGCGGCCCAGTCGGCGCGGGCCTGTTCGATGCGCTCCTTCGACGAGGACACGAAGTTCCAGTCGATGTAGCGCGGTCCGAGCGGCTCGCCGCCCAGCGCCATGACCACGGCATCGCTGTGCGCAGCGAGGGTGACGGCCTTGCCGGGTGCCAGCACCGCCATGCTGCCCGGCGCGATGCGCTGGCCGTCGACGTCCACTTCGCCACTGGCGACATAGGCGGCGCGTTCGGAATATTCGGGTGGCAGCGAGACCTTTGAACCCGCCTGCAGACGCCAGTGCACATAGAACTGCGGCGAGTCGACCCGGACCGGAGACTCGATCCCGGCCAGCCGTCCGGCGATCAGGCGGCCGCGCGCGCCGACCTCGTGAAATTCCGGCAGCGCATCGCTGCGGTAGTGCCAGAACCCCGGATCGCGCTCCTCGCGCTCCTCCGGCAGCGCGACCCAGGCCTGCACGCCGTCGAGTGGACCGCCCTGCGCGCGCAGGCGCTCGAAGCGCTCCGAATGGGTGATGCCGCGCCCCGCGGTCATCCAGTTCACTTCGCCGGGGCGGATCGGCTGCTCGAAGCCCAGGCTGTCGCGATGCGTCATCTCGCCATCGAACAGGTACGTGATCGTCGACAGCCCGATATGCGGATGCGGCCGGATATCGGCCTCGCGCGGCAGCCCGGCCGCGATGTCCTTGGGACCCATGCGGTCGAAGAAGATGTACGGCCCGACCATGCGCCGCTGCGCAAACGGCAGCACCCGCCCGACCATGAACGCCCCCAGATCGCGCTGGCGCTGGGTGATGACAAGCTCGATCACGGCAAACCTCCGGAGAATGCATGCACGAACGGCACAACTATGGCACCGATTGCGCGCGGCGGAGCAGCGGCCCCGCGGCACGCCCCGCAGCCGGCTTGCCTCGCCCGGCACCCGGCCTGAGGCATCGCAACGCCGTTACACTGTCGCCTGTCGCAAGCGGGTGATTTCAATGGTGCAATCGGTTGTGGGCAACGCCGTCGTTTCCGGCGCATCCGGGATGGAAAAAGTCGAGACAACATCGGCTTATGACGAGTGGTGCCTGAGCGTTGCGCCGATGATGGACTGGACGGACCGGGTGTGCCGCGCCTTCCACCGCACGCTGGCACCCGGGGCGCGGCTCTACACCGAGATGGTGCACGCGCAGGCGGTGATCCACGGCGACCGCGAGCGGCTGCTCGGGTTTGATCCGATGGAGCATCCCGTTGCCCTGCAGCTGGGCGGCAGCGAGCCGGCTGCGCTGGCGCAGGCGGCGCGGATCGGGGCGGATTGGGGCTATGACGAGATCAACCTCAACGTCGGCTGCCCGTCGGATCGGGTGCAGGCCGGGCGATTTGGTGCCTGCCTGATGCGCGAGCCGGTGCTGGTGGCCGAGTGCGTGGCGGCGATGCGCGCGGTGGTTTCGATTCCCGTCACGGTGAAGTGCCGGCTGGGCGTGGATGAGCAGGAGGAATACGGGACCCTTCTGGAATTCATCGACACCGTCGCGGCCGGCGGCTGCGACACCTTCGTGGTGCATGCGCGCAAGGCCTGGCTCAAGGGACTGAGTCCGAAGGAGAACCGCGAGGTGCCGCCGCTGCGCTACGGGCACGTGTACCGGCTCAAGCAGGAGCGGCCGGCGCTGCGCATCCTGATCAACGGCGGCATCACCACGGTGGATGCGGCGCGGGCGCATCTGGCGCAGGTCGACGGGGTGATGCTGGGGCGGGCGGCCTACCACGATCCCCATGTGCTGCATCGGCTCGACGCGGCGCTGGCCGGGACGGCGGAACAGCCGCGCGAGGCGCTGCTGCGTGCCTTCCTGCCCTGGGTGGAGGCGCAGTTGGCGCGGGGGCTGGCGCTGCGCCACGTCACCCGCCACATCCTCGGGCTGTTCCACGGCCAGCCGGGCGGGCGCGCGTTTCGCCAGATCCTGAGCGAAGGTGCGTCGCGCCCGGGCACCGGCATCGAGCTGATCGAGCGCGCCCTGCGCGCCACGCAGGACCTTTCCCGCGCCGCATGACCATGACGGACCTTCCCGAAATCACCGCGCCCTCCTGCGCCCGCGCCGCCTTCCTGGTGGCACCCGAGGGCTTTTCCCTGGCCGCGCAGTCGGCCAGCGACAACGCCTACATGGACCTCTCGCTCGCGGTGGATCCCGAGCGCGCGCTGGCCCAGCACCGCGAGCTGCACCGTACGCTGGCGCGCTACCTCCCCGTGATCGCGTTTGCAGGCGATCCGGCCACGCCCGACGCGGTGTTTCCCAACAACGTCTTCGGCACCGTGCGCGGCCGCCTCATCCTCGGGCACATGTGCCACCCGGTGCGTCAGGCCGAGGCCGAGCGCCGCGACATCCGCGGTTTCTTCACCGGCGTGCTGGGCTATGAGGAGGTCGACCTGCGCCGCCAGCCGGGCGTGTGCGAGCTGACCGGCTCGATGGTGATCGATCGCGGCCGCAGCATCGGCTACTGCGGGTTGTCGGAGCGCTGCGATGCCGTGGGTGCCGCCGCGATGCAGGCGGCGTTCGGCCTGGACGCGATGGTGGGTTACGCGCTGGCATCGGGCGAATACCACGGCAACGTGGTGATGAGCGTGCTGGCCTCGCGCGCCGTGGTGCTGTGCCCGGAAGGCTTCGCCGATCCGGGCGCGGGTCGGGCGATCGCGGCGGCCTACGGCGAAGGGGCCATCCTGATCTCGCCCGAGGAAAAGGACGCCTTCGTCGCCAATTGCATCGCGCTGACCGGGCGGCACGTCTTCATGAGCCGGCGTGCGGCGGACGCGCTGCGTCCGGCCACGCGCCGGGCGTTGGACCGCTGCGGCTTCGAGGTGGTGGCGGTGGCGCTGGACGAGATCGAGAAGGCCGGCGGCTCGCTGCGCTGCTGCGTGGGCGAGATTTTTTGAGGCGTTCAGCCCTGCGTCGGCATCGTGCGCCCGTGGGGCGGCTTTTGTGATGAAATTGTTAAGAAAGTTCAGATGGGATTCACCGCCCTCGCACCAGACTGCCCGCACCGCAGGAAACAGGTGCCGTTGCCTTTCCTGTTCCGCTTGGAGACTCGCGTTTTCATGTCGACCCACGCTTTCCTCATTACCGTTGCGATTGCCTGCGTGAGCTGGGGACCTGAGGTCTGCGCCAGCAGCGAAGACAGCGGCCTGCCGGCCTCGGTCAATCGCGTCGAGCGCGAAACCGGCGGCCGCGTGCTGTCGGCCGAGCGGCGCAACCGCGGCGGCCACGAGGTCAACCGGATCAAGGTCTACACCCCCGAAGGCCGCGTGCGGGTGATGTGGGATGACCCGCGCCGCGAATCCGCCCGGCCAGCCCAGGGGCCGCAGCATTCGGCACCGCGCGAGCTGCCGCCACGCGAGTCCCGCGGCCAGCGCCCGCGCGACGACCATCGCTGAACTGCGGCCGACGCCGGACCGCGCTGCCCGCATCCTTGGTGTTCTTCCCGGCAGGCGGCGGTTACACTCGCGCCGGTGAGGCCGCCTCTGCGGCATGTGCAAAGCCCTGAAAGGAGATCCCATGCGCATTCTTCTGGTCGAGGACGAGGCGCCGCTGCGCGAGACGCTCGCCGCACGGCTCAAGCGCGAAGGCTACGCCGTGGATGCGGCCAGCGATGGCGAGGAAGGCATCTACCTCGGGCGCGAAGTGCCCTTCGATGTCGGCATCATCGATCTGGGCCTGCCCAGGATGTCCGGCATGGATCTGGTGCGGCTGCTGCGCAGCGAGGGCAAGAAGTTCCCGATCCTGATCCTGACCGCGCGTTCGAGCTGGCAGGACAAGGTCGAGGGTCTCAAGTCCGGCGCGGACGACTATCTGGTCAAGCCCTTCCACGTCGAGGAGTTGCTGGCGCGCCTGAACGCGCTGCTGCGCCGCGCCGCCGGCTGGAGCAAGCCGACCCTGGACTGCGGCCCGATCACGCTCGATCTGGCGGCCCAGACCGTCACTGTCGACGGGGCGAGCGTGGATCTGACCAGCTACGAGTACAAGGTGCTCGAGTACCTGATGCTGCATGCCGGCGAACTGGTCTCCAAGGCCGACCTCACCGAGCACATCTACCAGCAGGACTTCGACCGCGACTCCAACGTGCTGGAGGTGTTCATCGGCCGGCTGCGCAAGAAGCTCGATCCGGAAGGCACGCTCAAGCCGATCGAGACGGTGCGTGGGCGCGGCTATCGCTTCGCGATTCCGCGCAACGAGTAAGCAGCGGCGGCCATGGCCGGCCGGACGCTCTCCCTCCAGGCGCGCCAGCTGCTGGCCGCCAGCCTCGGACTGGTCGCCTTCCTCGGCTTGACCGGCTATGCGCTGGATCAGGCCTTCGTGGAGGTGGCCGGCAACACCATGCGCCAGCGCCTGCAGAACTACGCCTGGGCCTACATGCGCGGCACCGAGCTTTTGCGCAACGGCGACATCATTCCGCCCGAGAATCCGCCCGATGCGCGCCTGGCCAGCGTCGGCAGTGGCCTGTATGCCGCGATCCTGGCCGACGATTTCCGCTGGGAATCCGAATCGGCGCTGGGGCGCGAGCTGCCGTTCGACGAGGCGCTCAAGCCCGGTGAGGATCGCTACGAGGGTCCGATCGTGACCTCGGCCGGCACCATGTATCGCCAAAGCATGGGCATGGCCTGGGAGGTCAGCGACATCAAGGCCGTGAACGTCACCGTCCATGTCGCCGAGACCACCGCCTCGATGGATCGGCAGGTTTCGGCCTTCCGGCGCGCGCTGTGGGCCTACCTCGGCGCGGCCGGCGCGCTGATGCTTGCCCTGCAGACGCTGGTGCTGCGCTGGAGCCTGGCACCGCTGCGGCGCGTGGTGGGCGAGATGGAGAAGGTGACCGCCGGCGAGGCCGAGCGCCTCAGCGGCACCTACCCGCAGGAGGTGAGCCTGCTCACCGACAGCCTCAATGCCCTGATCGACGTGGGGCGCGAGCAGATCGCCCGCAACCGCAACATCCTGGGAGACCTGGCGCACAGCCTCAAGACGCCGCTGGCGGTGGTGCGCAACGAGCTGGATTCCGGGCGATCCCAGGACGACATCCGGGGCGTGGTGGAAGAGCAGATCGCGCGCATGAACCAGATCGTGGCCTACCAGCTCTCCCGTGCCGCCGCCACCGGCCACCAGACCTTCGCCGCGCCGCTGCAGATCCGGCCCTGCGCCGAAGAAATCGTCCAGAGCCTGGAAAAGGTCTACGCCGCAAAAAACATCCTGTGTGAATTCGAGGTCGATGAAAACGCCAGCTTCTACGGCGAGCGTGGCGATCTGATGGAGCTGCTCGGGAACCTGCTGGAAAACGCCTTCAAGTGGGCCAGGCACCGGGTGCTGCTGACGGTGCGGACCCTGACGATCGCGCCGCAGCGCCGCGCCGCGATACTGATCACGGTGGAAGACGATGGCCCCGGCATCGCGCCCGAGGACGTCGAGCATCTGCTGCAGCGCGGGGTGCGCGGCGACGAGCGCGTGCACGGCCACGGCATCGGCCTTGCGATCGTGCAGGATCTGGTCAGAGCCTATCGCGGCGAGCTGACGGTCGAGCGTTCCAACGAGCTCGGCGGGGCCTGCTTCGTGGTGCGCTTCGCGCCGGTGGTGTGAGGCGCGGGGCCGTACTCAGCTCGGGTGGTAGAACCGCGCCAGGTGCGCGGCAACCTCCGGCATCGCGTGGGCGAGCAGGTCGGGATCGGTGAAGTGGTATTCGGAGGCGACCGCGAAGAACTCGTCCGGTGCCTCGCAGGCATAGGGGTCGATCAGGGTTTCGCGCCCGGCGTCCACCTCGCGCCGCAGCGCGTCGAACGCGCGCTGGAAGTCGGCGATCCAGCGGCGACGCCAGGCGGCATCGTCGAGCGGGGGCGTGCCATCGAGACTGCCGTCCAGCAGGTCGAGCTTGTGGGCGATCTCGTGCACCACGACGTGATACCCGGATTCGGGCGCATCGACGGCCTGGATCGCGTCTTCCAGCGACAGGATCACCGGCCCCTGCTCCCAGCACTCGCCGGCCAGCTCGTCGTCCCATTCGTGCAGCACGCCGCTGTCTTCATCCACATGCTGGCGGCGAACGCCGAATCCGCCCGGATACACGATGACCTGGTGCCAGCCGCGCAGCCAGCCGTAGCCCAGATCGAGGACAGGCTCGCAGCACAGCATCGCGATCAGTACGCGATCGGACTCGGACAGCGCGCAGTCGGCCGCGGGCGTGATCGCCTTGTCGGCCAGAAAGCGCGCTGTCAGATCGCGCCACCGCAGCATGCGCGCGGAAGAAGGCACCTCGGCTCCGTCGAACCGCGTCAGCAGTGCCTGCCAGAGCGCGGGATCGATCGGAGCCGGAGGCGGGCTGCCCAGCCAGCGGGTCAGCCATTTCATCGCAAAGCCCTGGAGAGAGCCGGAATGAACGGCCGGATGCGGCGGAGTGATGGGGAGTTCCGCATCCGGCCGATTCGCGCCGGCAGGAACTTGGACTGCGCGCAGTGGGCGTGGTTCGCCGCACTGGCCGCGCGGGTTGTGTGCCGTTCAGCGCGGCCGAAAGCCCACTGGGACCAATCCCTGCCGCGCAGTCTCCCGGGCAAGACGCGGCTTACTTCATCATGCCGGGCAGGAACGAGTGCCAGCGCAGCCCCGGACGCGGCAGCGACGCGTTGTTGCTGCGCGGTGCAGGTGCCGCATCCGGCAGCGGCGCTGCGGCGGGCGCGGCGGCATCGGCTGGGGCACCGGGAGCCGCGGACGGCGCGTCAGCGGCCGCGGACGGGCAGGGGCCGCCGGAGTCGCCGCTGGAACTGCGGATGGTGTCGATCGCGGCATGCGCGTCGAAGGCCAGGCTCAGGATGAAGCTGATCAGCAGCAGGCGGAAGATCATGGCGATGGCCCGATGGGTTTGCGTCGGTTCGACAGCATCCGGAGGTGCCTGGTGACACCGTCCGGGCGAATGTCCGAGTCTAGCGCGTTTTCGTTTGGCGTTCCTGTGATCGCTTTCCGCGATTACCATGGCGCGTTTCGAGCGGACGCACGCGTGGATCAGACCTTTCCCCTGCTGGATGCGCAGCGCATCGGCGCGGCACTGCCCGCAGGCTGGCGCGAGCGGCTGCACGTGCGTGGCGAGGTGGGCTCGACCCAGGCCGAGCTTCTTGCTGCGGCGGCGCGCTGGCCGGACCGCAGCGTCGTGGTGAGTGATCGACAGCAGGGCGGGCGCGGGCGGCGCGGGCGCGGATGGCATTCGCCGCCGGGCCAGTCGCTGGCCTTGTCTCTTTTCGTACGCAGTCGGACGGGAGCACGCTGGCCCTCCAGCCTGACCCTCGCGCTGGGCGTGGCGGCGGCCGAAGCGCTGCATCGCGCCGGTGCCTGCGGCATAGGCCTCAAGTGGCCCAACGACCTGGTGCACGATGGTGCAAAGCTCGGCGGCATCCTGGTGGAAAGCTGCGCCGAGGGCGTGGTCGCCGGGATCGGCATCAACCTGAGCCTGAACCAGAGCGCACGGGCCGCCATCGGGCAGCCCTGCACCGACCTTGCGGCTGCGGGCTGTCGGATTGAGCGCGAAACCCTGGCGGCGGCTTTGATCCTGGCCTGGAATGCCGCGTTCGACGAGGTCCTCGCCGGGCGCGTCGAGGCGCTGCTCGCCGCCTGGGCGGGGCTGGATGCGCTGGCCGGCCGCCGGGTCCGCGTGGAGTCCGGTGGTACGCCGCTGGAAGGCATCGCGCGAGGCATCGACGCACACGGCCGCCTGCTTCTGGATGTCGCCGGCGAATGTCGCGCCTTCACCAGCGCGGATGTCTCGGTGCGGCCGGCATGAGGCTGCTCGCGGATCTGGGAAACACCCGGCTCAAGTGCGCCCTGGCCGATGGGCGGAAGCTGGTCGCCACCTGGGCCGGGTCGCACGCGCAGGCCGGATTTCTCGACGATCTGCAGGGCTGGCTTGCGGGCGAGGCGGCGATGATCGGGGAAACCTGGCTGGCCTCGGTTGCGCGCGAGGAGGTGACCGCGGCGGTAGCGGCGCGTTTGGAATCCATCGGCCCGTCGCCACGGCGGGCTCGCGTGTCGGCGCAGGCGCTGGGAGTGACGGTCGGCTACGAGCGCGTCGACGAGCTGGGCGTGGATCGCTGGCTGGCCCTGCTGGCGGCCCGCGCGCGCGGTTTGGGCCCGTGCATCGTTGCCAGCGTGGGCTCCGCGCTCACCATCGACGCGCTGCTGGCCGACGGGCGGCACCTCGGCGGCCTGATCGCGCCGACCCCGGACGCCATGCGCGAGGCGCTGTACGCCCGCGCGCCCGCGCTGCCGCGCGCGCGTGGCGAAATCGCCGCGTTCGCCACCGGCACCGCCAGCGGAATCGAAAGCGGCTGCCTGCTGGCGTCGATCGCGCTGATCGAGCGCAGCGCCGCACGGCTCGCCGATCATGCCGGGGCGCGCGTGGCGCGGGTCCTGTCCGGCGGCGGCGCGCAGCCGCTGCGCCCGTGGCTGGACGAACACCGGTTCCTGCCCGATCTCGTGCTCGAAGGACTCGCCCTGTGGGCGCAGGCTACCCTGCTGCCGGGCGATTAGAATGCGTCTGACTTTCCGGAACCGGTGCCGATGCTGACGCGTTCGCTGATCGCCATCCTGCTCGTGATGAATCTCGTCGTTGCGGCGTGGCTCTGGCTGCGGCCGGTGCCGCTGCAGGTTCAGGCCGAGCCGCAGGCACCTGCGTCGAACGCGCCGACGCTGGTGCTGTTGAGCGAGGAGGAGGACCCCGCGCCTGCCGGTGACCTCAGGCTGGCCGAACCCGACGGCCCACCCGAGCCTACGCCGGGCCTGGATCGCCTGGTGTGCCTGGAGATCGGCCCCTTTCTGACCCAGGCCGACCTGCGGCGGGCGATGAACGCCTTCACCCCGTCGGCCGAGCGCCTGCAGTTTCGCGAAACCCGCGCGCTGGCCAGCCGTGGCTACTGGGTCTACCTGCCCGCGCAAGGCTCACGCGACGCGGCGCTGGCGACCGCGCGCGAGCTCTCGGCCAAAGGCTTGCGCGACTATTACGTCGTGGCCGCCGGCGAGCGCGAGAACACCATTTCGCTGGGTCTGTTCCGCGAGATGAACAACGCCCGCCAGCGCCACGAGCAGGTGCGCGCACTGGGCTTCGATGCGCAGCTGCAGACGCGTTCCGACGAGATTCCGAACTATTGGATCGACCTCATGGTCGACAAGGAATTCGACTGGCAGTCGCGCGTCGCCGGCTACCCGGGCGTCACTGCCGCCACCGTGGCCTGTCGATGAAGGCGTCTCGCAGATGTGCCACGATTCCGGCGAGGTTGGGGTAGAATCGCCGCCCCGCTGCCGCCTGACTCCAGCTGCGCCGCAGCCATCCCGCGTACCCATGCCGCTTTAGCTCAGTTGGTAGAGCAACTGATTTGTAATCAGTAGGTCCACAGTTCGAGTCTGTGAAGCGGCACCAGCACAGCAGCGATGACGCCGCCGTCGGCGACGACTGCGGCGTCATTGTTCCGGTCATCGGCATCGGTGCGGATGACCGCAGCGTTCAGCGCTTGCCGAACAGTCCGCCCAGGGTCTGGGCGGACTTGAGCACGCCGCCGATGTCCATCTTGCCGTCGCCATCGCTGTCGAGCACGGCACCCAGCATGCTGTCGAGCGCCGAGGGCGGAGCCTGCGCGATGCGCTGGCTTTCACCGCCCAGGAGGCCGCTGAGCGCGCCGGCGTTGAGCTGGCCGCCCTGGGTCATTTTGCCCAGCGCAGCCATCACCATCGGGGCGAGCATGGCCAGCAGTCTGGTCGAGCCGGCGCTGTCGAGTCCCTGCACCTTGGGAACCTGTGCCGCGCCGCTGCCCTGGCCACCGCCGAAGACGTGCCCGAGGATCGCCATGCCGCCGGCGAGGCCGCTGTTCCGTGCCGGCTGCGCCTGACCGCCGCCGAGCGAGCCGAGCAGCCCGCCCAGCAGGCCGTCGATGTCGATGCCGGTGTGGTCGCGCTGCACCGCGCCAAGCAGTGCGTTTGCGCCATCCGGCTGCGACGCGTTCTTCGCCATCTGGCCGAGCAGCATCGGCAGGGCGGCCTGGATGGCACCCGCGGTCTGCTGCGGATCGAGGCCAAGCTGTCTGGACATCGACTGCACGCTGCGTGCATCGAGCGAGGAAAGAAGGGTGTCTGCGAGATCTGCCATGTCCGTATCCTCAAGGAACGCGGCCCCGTGGCGTGCCGCAGGGTGACGTTAACACCGTGCGCCGGGAAGGCGTCGTTTCCGGTCATTTTTGCCGCTAGGCTTTCATCCCCCTTGTGTCCGTCCAGCGCCGTGTCCGACCTCGACCAGATCCATCGCGACTACCGCCGTTCCCTGCCGCACAAGCGCGATGCGCTGCGGCGTGCCTGGGAGGCGCTTTGTGCGGAAAATGTGTCACTCGAGCAGGTTGCGCAGATGCAGCTGTTGCTGCACCGCCTGGCAGGTTCGGCCGGCACCTATGGCCACGAGCGCATCGCGGCGCTGGCGCGGTCGCTGGAGCAGGACTGGGTGGCGTGGAAGGCGGTGGCCGAAGGAGCGCGACCACCGCCATACCAGGTGTGTGCGCGGCAGGCGGGAACGATGGCCGAATTGCTGGCGGCGATTCTGGAATCATCGGACACCAGCGCGTGAGCGCGTGAGCGCGTGAGGCGCGCAGGGCGCGTGCGGGCGGGCAGAGCCACGCTGCGCGGGTAGCAGCACGAAAGAGCGCGCCCTGAGGCGCGCTCCCGTTCGAAGCATGGACGTGATCGATGGATCAGTCCGTGCTGTCCACGCGCAGGCCGCGCCGATGCAGCAGATGCGCCGGATCGGGCTTCTGTCCGCGCCAGGCGGTGTACATCTCCATCGGATCCTGGCTGTTGCCGCGCGAGAGGATTTCCTTGCGGAAGCGCGTGCCGACCTCGCTGTTGAGCCCGCCCTGCTGCTGCACGTGGGCGAAGGCGTCGGCGGCCAGCACTTCGGCCCACATGTAGGCGTAATAGCCCGACGAATAGCCGCCGGCAAACACGTGCGCGAAGAACGGGCTGCGGTAGCGCGGCGGCACCGGTGCGTAGCTGATGCCGTGCTTTTCCAGCGCGGCCTGCTCGAATGCGATCACGTCATCGACCTGCGCGTCGGCCGGCAGGGTGTGCCATTCCAGGTCCACCAGCGCGGCAGCCACGTACTCCAGCGTGTCGAAGCCCTGGTTGAAGCTGCTGGCCTTGAGCATCTTGTCCAGAAGATCCTGCGGGATCGCCTCGCCGGTCTCGTGGTGGCGCGCGTAGCGCGCAAGCACCTCGGGATCCTTGTTCCAGTCTTCCTCGAACTGCGAGGGGAACTCGACGTAGTCGCGCGAGACTGCGGTGCCGGCGAGCGAGGGATAGCGCACCTGCGAGAACAGCCCGTGTACGCCGTGGCCGACTTCATGGAACATCGTGGTCACCTCGTCGAAGCTCATCAGCGCAGGCTGGCCTTCGACCGGCTTGGGGATGTTCATCACGTTGATGATGACCGGCTTCTGGTCGAGCAGCTGGCTCTGGCCGCGGAAGGCGGACATCCAGGCACCGCCGCGCTTGCTCGGGCGCGCGAAGTAGTCGGCGTAGAACAGGCCGATCCGGGTGTCATCGGCGTCGATCACGTCGAACACGCGTACGTCGGGGTGATAAACCGGAAGGTCGGTGCGCTCGCGGAAGCTCACGCCGTAAAACCGGTTCAGGGCGTAGAACAGGCCGTCCTCAAGCACCCGGTTCAGCTCGAAATAGGGTTTTACCGCCTCGGGGTCGAAGTCGTAGTTCTTTGCGCGGACCTTTTCCGCGTAGTACTCCCAATCCCACGGAGCCAGTTCGAAATCCTGCCCGTCGGCGCGGATCGCAGCCTGGATCTGCGCCGCTTCGCCCTTGGCGTTGGCGAGGGCGGCCGGGGCCAATTCATCGAGCATGCCCATCGCCGCTTCCGGCGTGCCGGCCATCTGCGTGGTGAGGGTATAGGCCGCGTGATTCGGGTAGCCCAGCAGCTGCGCACGCTCGGCGCGCAGCTTGGCCAGGCGCAGCACGGCGGCGCGGGTGTCGCCGTCGCCGTCCGTCAGGCCGCGGTTGGCTGATGCCTCCCAGACGCGCTGGCGCAGGGCGCGATCCTTGAGCGAGGTCAGCACCGGCTGGCGCGTGGTGTTGGTGAGGCGCAGCAGCCACTTGCCTTCGTGCCCCGCGGCCTTGGCCGCTTCCGCAGCGGCGGCGATGGCACCCGCGCCCAAGCCGTCGAGCTGAGCCACGTCATCGACCACGATGACGCTGGCCTCGGTCTGCTTGAGCAGGGCCTGCTGAAAGCCCGTCATGAGGCTGGCCTGCTCCTCGTTGAGCTTCCTGACGATGGCTTTGTCGGCATCGGACAGCTCCGCGCCGGCCTGCACGAAGCGCTTGTAGGTCACCTCGATCAGGCGCAGGGTTTCCGGGTCGTATCCGGCCGTCGCGCGGCCGTCATGCAGGCTCTTTATCCGCGCGAACAGGGCGGAATCGAGCAGGATGGCGTCCTGGTGCGCGGCCATCTTCGGGGCCACTTCCGACTGGATCTTGCGCAGGGCATCGTTGCTGTCGGTGCCCACGATGTTGAAAAACACCTGGGTCACGCGCGTCAGCAGATCGCCCGAACGCTCCATCGCCTCCAGCGTGTTGGCGACGCTCGCCGGTTCGGGATTGTCGGCGATGGCGCGGATCTCGATCAGCTGGCGCTTCATGCCTTCCTCGATCGCGGGAAGGTAGTGCTCTTCCCGGATCAGGCGGAAATCAGGTGTCTGCAGCGGCAGCGCGCTGGCGCTGAAGAACGGGTTCGCCTGCGCGGCTTCGCTGGCCGTGCTGCCGGCAGCGGCGGATGTCGATTCGGCGGGCGCGGAGGGCGTTCCGTCCGGCGAGCAGGCGGACAGCCCGAGGGCGAGGCAGATGGCGCTGGCCAGGGTGAGGCGTGTCAGGGTCATGGTTACTCTCTTTGACGGTCATGGAAATGGCTTCCGGCGACGGGCGGCGATGCCTGCGGCTGCAGCGGGAAGAAAGGGGCCTGCCGCCGCAGGGCGCGCATGCGCACGGAGGCAATCGCCAAGCATGGGGGCTGGCGCGCGGCTTTTCCATGTGCCGGAGGGCAGGGGCGGGGCCGGCCGCGCGTTGACATCGCGCGGAGTGAGCGGATAATTCACGGTTTGTGCGCCAATCTGGTGCCAGACTGCGGAAGGAGCCCGGCGGGCAATCGCCGGAACAGTGTGCGACATGGTGACATCAGCATCCCGCTGACCCGTGCTGCCGCCGGACCGGCCGGTTCCGGCCTGCCGCCCGATTTTTCCCGCATCCCCCGTCCGATGCTTTCCAACCCGTGGAAAGCGGAGCATCGCCATGATTGCCATCACCCTTCCCGACGGCAGCCGCCGTGAATTCGATCATCCCGTGTCCGTCATGGACGTGGCCAAGGCCATTGGTCCGGGCCTGGCCAAGGCCACCGTGGCCGGCCGGGTCGACGATCGCCTCGTCGATGCGGTCGACCTGATCGACCGGGACGCGCGCCTTTCCATCATCACGCCCAAGGATCCCGAGGGCGTCGAGATCATCCGCCACTCCTGCGCGCACCTGGTCGGGCACGCGGTCAAGCAGCTGTATCCCACCGCCAAGATGGTGATCGGTCCGGTGATCGAGGACGGCTTCTACTACGACATCTGGTACGAACGCGCCTTTACCCCTGAGGACATGGCAGCGATCGAGAAGCGCATGGGCGAGCTGATCGCGAAGGACTACGACGTGGTCAAGCGCGTGACCCCGCGCGCCGAGGTGATCGAGGTGTTCAAGGCGCGCGGCGAGGACTACAAGCTGCGCCTGATCGAGGACATGGGCCCGGAAGTCACCGCCATGGGCCTCTACCATCACGAGGAATACGTGGACATGTGCCGCGGCCCGCACGTGCCCAACACGCGCTTCCTCAAGGCATTCCGCCTGATGCGGGTGTCCGGTGCCTACTGGCGCGGCGATTCGAAGAACGAGCAGCTGCAGCGCATCTACGGCACCGCCTGGGCCGATGAAAAGCAGCTCAAGGCCTACATCCAGCGCATCGAGGAAGCCGAGAAGCGCGACCATCGCCGCATCGGCAGGCAGCAGGACCTTTTCCACCTGCAGGAAGAGGCACCGGGCCTGGTGTTCTGGCACCCCAAGGGCTGGGCGATCTGGCAGGTGGTGGAGCAGTACATGCGCCGCGTTTACGGCAATACCGGCTATGGCGAGGTGCGCTGCCCGCAGATCCTCGACGTGGAACTGTGGAAGCAGTCCGGGCACTGGGACAACTACCAGAACAACATGTTCTTCACCGAATCGGAGAAGCGCACCTACGCAGTCAAGCCGATGAACTGTCCCGGTCACGTGCAGATCTTCAACCAGGGCCTGCACAGCTACCGCGACCTGCCGATCCGCTACGGCGAGTTCGGCTCCTGCCACCGCAACGAGCCGTCCGGCGCGCTGCACGGCATCCTGCGCGTGCGCGGCTTCACCCAGGACGACGGCCACATCTTCTGCACCGAGGAGCAGGTCGAGGCGGAGGTGCGGGACTTCCACGACCAGGCGCTCAAGGTCTACGCCGACTTCGGCTTCGAGGACATCCAGATCAAGATCGCGCTGCGCCCCGAGCCGCGTCTGGGCGACGACGCCACCTGGGACAAGGCCGAACACGCCTTGCGCTCGGCGCTGCGTGCCTCGGGCGTGGAGTGGCAGGAGCTTCCCGGTGAGGGGGCGTTCTATGGTCCCAAGATCGAGTACCACCTCAAGGATGCCATCGGGCGCACCTGGCAGCTGGGCACGATGCAGGTCGATTTCATGATGCCGGGTCGACTGGGTGCCGAATACATCGATGAACACAGTCAGCGCCGCCACCCGGTGATGCTGCACCGGGCCATCGTGGGCTCCATGGAGCGGTTCATCGGAATCCTGATCGAGCACCACGCCGGTCAGCTGCCCTCCTGGCTCGCCCCGGTGCAGGCGGTCGTGCTCAACATCACCGATGCCCAGGCCGATGCCGTCGCCGCTGCTGGAAAAGCCCTTGCAAATCAAGGATTCCGCGTGACGACGGACTTGAGGAATGAGAAGATCGGCTATAAGATCCGCGAACACACGCTGCAGCGCATCCCCTACCTTCTGGTCATCGGCGACCGCGAGAAGGAAAATGGAGCCGTGGCGGTGCGCACGCGATCAGGGGAAGATCTGGGGTCGATGTCATTGCAGGACTTTGCATCCCGGCTGCGCGCCGAACAGGGACCGCTGGCCTGAGACAGGCGGCGGCTCGCGATTCATTCATCAGAGGACACCTTTATCAGTACCGACAAGTTGAACCGGAAAAATGGCGAGATCCGCGTGCCGCGCGTGCGCGTGATCGGCTCCGATGGCGAGATGATCGGCGTGCTTTCGCGCGATGAGGCCCTGCGCATGGCCGAGGATGAGGGCCTGGATCTGGTCGAGATCCAGCCCAATGCCGATCCGCCCGTGTGCAAGGTCATGGATTTCGGCAAGTTCCGCTTCGAGCAGCAGAAGAAGGCCTCCGAGGCCAAGAAAAAGCAGAAGCAGGTCGAGATCAAGGAACTCAAGTTCCGGCCGGTGACCGATGACGGTGACTACCAGATCAAGCTGCGCAACATGCGCCGCTTCCTCGCCGAGGGCGACCGCGTCAAGGTCGTCGTCCGGTTCCGCGGGCGCGAGATGTCCCACACCGAGCTGGGCCTTGCGATGACCCGGCGCATCGAGGAAGAACTCAAGGACGAGGCGGTCATCGAGCAGCGCCCCAAGATGGAAGGGCGCCAGATGATCATGATGGTCGCGCCCAAGAAGAAGATCTGATCGCCCCGCGCCCGGGCCGGGTGGCGAGGCATTTCCACCAAGGCCGGCATTCCGATGCCAGCTGGCATCGTCACTTCCACCGGGCGGGTGCGGCAGGTGCAGCCGCCGGGCTTGGCGGCTGCCGGCCTTGCGCCACGCTGCCGAACGCAGTAAAATGCCGCTCTTTTCCCGGCCGCTCTGGCCCACCACTGGCCACAGGTCATCATCATGAAAGCCGACATCCATCCGAAGTACAACGCCGTCGTGTTCCAGGACCTTTCGTCCGACCTTTCGTTCCTTACGCGCTCCACGCTGACGAGCAAGGAAACGATCAAGTGGGAAGACGGCGAGACCTACCCGCTGGTCAAGGTCGAAGTGTCGTCCCGTTCGCACCCCTTCTACACCGGCAAGCACAAGATCGTCGATACCGGCGGTCGGGTGGACAAGTTCCGCCGCCGCTACGCCAGCAAGTGACGCGACGGCGCGCCTGCGCCGAACGCCATTGCACCAAAGTCGAACGCCGCCGGTCCCTGACCGGCGGCGTTTTGCTATGCGATAATCGGCGCTTTGCCGACAGCGGATTGCCGTGCGCGCCAAGTGCCGGCATCGCGCCAGCCGCCGACCGCACGGGACGGTGCCGGCGATCCGCTGCATTCCGAATCACATGCTCTTGGGAGATACCCCGTGGCTGACAGCACCCAGGTCGTCCTGACCGATTCCGACAACGCCAAATCCAGCACGCTGCCGGTGCAGCGCGGTTCCCTCGGGAGTCCCGCGCTGGGCATCGCCCGGCTGCACAAGGACACCGGTTACTACACCTACGACCCGGGCTTCGGCTCCACCGCCAGCTGCCGCAGCGCGATCACCTACATCGATGGCGACAACGGCGTGCTGCTGTACCGCGGCTACCCGATCGAGCAGCTCGCGGAAAAGTCGAGCTTTCTGGAAGTGGCCTACCTGCTGATGCACGGCGAGCTGCCGACGAAGGCGCAGTTCGGGGCCTTCGAGCACGAGGTCACGCATCACACGATGATGCACGAGGCGTTCCGCACCTTCCTGTACGGGTTCCGCCACGATGCCCATCCCATGGCGATGCTGACCGGGATGCTGGGCTCGCTCTCGAGCTTCTATTACAACGACCTGGACCTGCGCGATCCCGAGCAGCGCCGCCTCGCGGCGATCCGCCTGATTGCCAAGGTGCCGACCATCGCGGCGGCCTGCTACCGCTACTCGATCGGCTGGCCGATCCGTTATCCGAAGAACGATCTCGAGTACACCACGCGCTTCCTGCACATGATGAAGGAGGTGCCGAGCGGCCCGCTGGAGCTCAATCCCATCGTGTCCAAGGCGCTGGATCTGCTCTTCATCCTGCATGCCGACCACGAGCAGAACGCCTCCACCTCGACGGTGCGGCTGGTGGGCTCCACCGGTGCCAATCCCTATGTCAGCGTGGCGGCGGGCGTGGCCGCGCTGTGGGGGCCGGCGCACGGCGGTGCCAACGAGGCCGTGCTCAAGATGCTGGAGGAGATCGGCGATGCCAAGCATGTGCAGTCGGCGGTGGACAAGGCCAAGGACAAGGAGTCCGGCTTCCGCCTCATGGGCTTCGGCCATCGCGTCTACAAGAACTTCGATCCGCGCGCCAAGATCATCCGCGAAATGACCCACAAGGTGCTGGGCGAGCTGGGCGTCAACGATCCGCTGCTGGAAGTGGCGTTGCGCCTTGAAGAGGCGGCCCTGCACGACGACTACTTCGTGCAGCGCAAGCTCTACCCGAACGTGGATTTCTACAGCGGCATCATCTACAAGGCGCTTGGCATTCCGACCGAGATGTTCACGGTGATGTTCGCGATCGCGCGCACCGCCGGCTGGGTCAGCCACTGGCTGGAGCAGCAGAACGATCCGGAGAACCGCATCGGACGTCCGCGCCAGATCTACACCGGCGCCACGCCGCGCGATTACAGCCCGATCGACGCGCGCGCCTGAAGACTGCGCGCCACCCGGCAGGACAACACCGACCGGTGTGCCCTGCTGGGTGGTGGCGGAAGGACGCCCTTCAGTGCGGCGGGTGCGCCGGCTGCGCGTCGATCATCCGCAGCAGTTGGTCCAGGCTGGCGCGCGACATCGGCGCGCGCCCTTCCGCGTCAAGCGGCGGATTGCGCTCGCAGGCCGGAGGAAGCAGCCACAGTTCGAACCCGATGCCGTCGGCGTCGAAGGCGACGTGCGGCACGCTGGTTTGCCGGCGCGGGTCCAGGCGCACGCGGCGATCGCCCAGTCGGTGTGCGATGCCCTGCTCACGCAGCACGCCCAGGACCGCCTCCGCCTCTTCGGCGTGTACATGCAGCTGCACCATGGAGTGCGCGTCCGCGGTTCCATCCAGCACCGCACCGACGAGGGCGGGCCGGAACGGCGCGAAGAAGCGCATGGCCTCGACCGCGGCGCGGCGGCGCGCCTGCAGCGCCGCGTGCTGGTCGTTTCCCCGGAACAGCCTCTGGTAGGCCTGCAGCGCCTCGCGGATCTCACCGGCCCCCGGCCACTGGCGACGATCCGGCGGCGCGCCACCGTCCCGTGCCAGGACGCGCCTGAGCGCCAGCAGGGGATCGTCAACGGCGTGTTCGGTCATCCAGCGCGCCGCCTGTTCGGCCAGCCATTGGCGCGTGGTGTCGGCGCGGCGGGGAGACATCAGAAGATGTCGAACGACTCGCGCTCGCTGGTCGCGTTGCGGTTTGCGCCGGCACTGGCCGTTTCGAGCCGCGCCGCGTCCTCGGTCTTCATGTACTCGCTGATCGCGCCCGGCGTGCCGGCCGGGACCAGCAGGCCCGATCCGCTGTCGATGAGCACGGTGGTGATGCCGTTGGGGATCATGGGGTGGACCTCGGGCACACCGTTCAGCGCAGCGCGCATGGTGTCGATCCACATCGGCAGCGCGGCGCGCGCGCCGAACTCACCCGTGCCGAGCGTGGAAAAGTCGTCCATGCCGACCCAGGCGCTGGTCACGATGTTGCCGCCGAAGCCGGAGAACCAGGCGTCGCGATGGTCGTTGGTGGTTCCGGTCTTGCCGCCGATGTCGCTGCGCTCCAGCACGCGTGCGCCGCGGCCCGTGCCGCGCTGGATCACGTCGCGCAGCAGCGAGTGGATCAAAAAGGCGGTGCGCTCGTCGATGGCGCGCGGTGCCAGGACCGTCTGCGTCGGGCCGGCGGCATCCTCGATGGCGGGTGCGGGTGCCGCATCGCCAAAGTTGAAGCCCGCGACCTGAGCGCCGTCGCGCGTGCCGGAAGAAAGCAGCCGCTCGGGACAGTCGTGGCAGGCGCGCGGAGCGTGCTCGGCGTGGACGATGGTGCCGTTGCTGTCCAGCACCCGCGCCAGCACGTAGGGCTCGATAAGATAGCCGCCGTTGACGAATGTCGCATAGCCGCGCGCTGCCGCGAGCGGCGGCACGGAGCTTGTCCCGAGCGCGAGCGAGAGGTTCTCCGGCAGGCTTTCCGGCGGGAAACCGAAACCCTGGATGTAGCGCTTGGCGTAGCTGGCACCGATCGCGTCGAGGATGCGCACCGACACCAGGTTGCGCGAGCTGACCATGGCCTCGCGCAGCCGCATCGGGCCGGAAAAGACGTTGTTGTCGTTGGAGGGCCGCCAGGACGTGCCGGAGGAGCGGTCGTGGAACACCACGGGCGCGTCGAGCACGATGGAGCCGGGATGGAAGCCGCGCTCGAACGCCGCCGCGTACACGAAGGGCTTGAAGCTCGAACCGGGCTGGCGCAGCGCCTGGGTGGCGCGGTTGAACTTGTTGAGGCCGAAGCTGAAGCCGCCGTTCAGCGCCAGAACGGCCCCGTCTTCGGCCGACAGGCTCACGATGGCACCTTGCGCCGCCGGGATCTGGGCCAGCTCGAATTCGCCCTCGGCCCCGCGCGCCAGCCGCACGATGTCGCCGCGCGCCAGCACGTCGCCGGGCTTGCGCGGCGCGCCACCGCGCCGGTCGGCGGACACATAGGGGGCGGCCCAGCGCAGCTGGTCCATGTGCAGCAGCGCTTCCTGGCCGTCGGCGAGCGTGACCTCGGCCGCATCGGTTCCAATCGAAGTCACCAGCGCGGGCTGCAGGCCGCCCAGCGCGCGATAGTCGCGCAGCGCCTGCTGCACAACGCTCGGCGTCAGCGCATCGGGAAGCTCGGCATGACCTTCCGCGCCGCGCCATCCGTGCCGCCGGTCATAGGCCAGAAGCGCGGTGCGGATGCCGGCGTTGGCGGCTTCCTGGATGCGCGAATCGATCGTGGTGTAGGCCTGGTATCCACCGGTGAAGGCGTCGGCACCGTACCGATCCACCATCCGCTGGCGCACCATTTCGGCCACATACGAGGCCTCCAGCTCCACCGGCGGCTCGTGCGGCGTGGAGCGGTCGGGCTCGGCGACCGCCGCGCGGTAATCCGCCTCGTCGACGAAGCCCAGCTCGAACATGCGCTGCAGCACGTAGTTGCGCCGGATCATGGCGCGCTCGGGATTGATGATCGGGTTGCCGCTGGAGGGGAACTTGGGAATGGACGCGAGCGTTGCCGCTTCGGCCAGGGACAGCTGCTCGAGCGGCTTGCCGTAGTAGAACTCCGCCGCGGCGACGATGCCGTAGGCGCGGTTGCCGAAGAAGCTCTTGTTGAGATAGATGCCGAGGATCTCGTCCTTCTCCAGTTCGCGCTCCATCTTGAGCGCCAGCAGCATCTCGCGGAACTTGCGCGTGTAGCTGTACTCCGGGCTCAGGAAGAACATCCGCGCCACCTGCTGGGTGATCGTCGAGCCGCCCGGCACGCGTTGGCCATCGGTCGTGGCCAGCAGCCAGACCGCGCGCGCGGTACCGCGCCAGTCGACGCCCGGGTGTTCGTAGAAGCGCGCATCCTCGATCGCGATGAAGGCCTGCCGCACCCGCTGCGGCACGTCGGCGATGGCGACCGGCGTGCGCCGCGTCTCGCCGAACAGCGCCATCAGCCGCCCGTCCGCGCTGTAGACCGACAGGGGCACCTGGTACTCGACGTTGCGCAGTACCTGCACCGAGGGCAGGCCTGGCGCCATCAGCCAGTAGAGGACCGCGAGCGTGGCCACGCCGCACAGAGCGAGGATCAGGCCGAGGGTGAGGGACCACTTCAGGAGGCGGCGCAGCAGAGACATTTTCGCGGGAATACCATGGGTTTGCGTTGCTTCTTAAAGAAGAGTATAGAATGTGGCCGTAGATGCCTGTGAAGGTCGGATGGCGAAGCTTGTGGGGTGGGGTGGGGACGTGGGGTTCGGGGTTCGATGCATCACACTGTTGCCAAACCGTTAAGACTCGTTATCTAATGTGCCAACACAGGAGTTGCGCGTAAGACTCCGTCGGAAGGGGAGAAATCGTGGCGCTGTTTGCTACCAACACAACACCCCTGATTGGCGTGGACATCAGTTCCACGGCAGTCAAGCTGCTGCAGCTGGGCCAAGCGGGCGGCAAGTATCGCGTGGAACACTACGCGGTCGAGCCGCTTCCGCCCAATGCGGTGGTCGAAAAGAACATCGTCGAGGTGGAAGCCGTCGGCGAGGCCATCAAGCGTGCCCTGTCGCGCTCCGGCTCTCGCCTCAAGCAGGCCGCCGCGGCGGTCGCCGGTTCGGCCGTCATCACCAAGGTCATCCCGATGCAGGCGAACCTGAGCGAAGACGACTTGGAAGATCAGGTCCAGGTCGAGGCCGCGCAGTATATTCCCTATCCCATCGAGGAAGTGAGCCTGGACTTCGAGATCCTCGGCGCGGTCAAGGACAATCCCGAGATGGTCCAGGTGCTTCTGGCCGCTACCCGGACCGAGAACGTCGAGGTACGCCAATCCGCGCTGGAGTTGGGGGGGCTGACCGCCAAGGTCATCGACGTGGAGGCCTTCGCGATGGAGAACGCCTTCCGTCTGATCGCCGATCAGCTCTCGGTGCCCAAGGACGCGCTGGTGGCCCTGGTCGACGTCGGTGCCACGATGACCACGCTCAACGTGCTGCGCAACCAGCGCGGCATCTACTCGCGCGAGCAGGTCTTCGGCGGCAAGCAGCTCACCGACGAGGTGATGCGCCGCTACGGGCTCTCCTACGAGGAGGCCGGGCTGGCCAAGCGCCAGGGCGGCCTGCCGGAAAGCTACGAAATCGAGGTGCTGGAGCCGTTCAAGGAGGCGATGGTCCAGCAGATCAGCCGCCTGCTGCAGTTCTTCTACGCGGGCAGCGAGTTCAACCGCGTCGACCAGATCGTGCTGGCCGGCGGCTGCGCCTCGATCCCCGGAATCGCGGAGATGGTGGAAGAGCAGATCGGCATTCTGACCGTGGTGGCCAACCCGCTCGCCAACATGTCCCTGTCCTCACGCGTGCAGGCACAGGCGCTGGCGCAGGATGCGCCGGCACTGATGATCGCCTGCGGCCTGGCCATGAGGAGCTTCGACTGATGGCACGGATCAACCTACTCCCGTGGCGTGTCGAGCGTCGCAAGCAGCGCCAGAAGCAGTTCTACACGATGCTGGGCACGGCGGCGATCATTGCGGTGCTGGCCGTGTTCGGGCTCAAGATGTACTACGACTCGCTGATCGAGGCGCAGCAGGCGCGCAACGCCTACCTGCAGCAGGAGATCGTCGCGGTCGAGGCCAAAATCAAGGAAATCGAGGAGCTGGACCGCAAGCGCGCGAGCCTCCTGCAGCGCAAGCAGGTGATCGAGCAGCTCCAGGCCAGCCGCTCGCAGATGGTCCACCTGTTCGACGAGTTGGTCCGCACCGTTCCCGAGGGCGTGCGCCTGACTTCGATCAAGCAGGCCGGCGACCTGCTCACGCTCGAAGGCCTGGCCCAGTCAAACGCGCGCGTGTCCTCTTACATCCGGGCGCTGGAAGGCTCCGGCTGGATGTCGCGCCCGGATCTTTCGATCATCGAAGCCAAGGGGGCTGACAAGAGCATGCCCTACATCTTCAACCTCAAGGTCACCCTGGTTCGGCCCAATGCCGAGGGTGAGGGTGAGGACGGTCAGATCGCCGGAGGTGCGCCATGAGCGGCGGATTCGATCTTCGCAACCTCGACACCAGCAACCCGGGCGGTTGGCCGGGTTCGGTCAAGCTCTTTTTCTGTGCCCTGCTCGCGGTGCTGATCCTGTTCCTGGGCTGGTATCTGATCGTGCGGGAGCAGCAGGACACGCTCACCGGGGAAAAGGCCAAGGAACAGTCCTTGCGCAACGACTTCGAGGCCAAACAGGCGCGCGCCGTGAACCTGGAGCCGCTCAAGCAGCAGTTGGCAGACATGGAGGCCATGCTTCAGCAGATGCTGCGCCAGCTGCCGGGCCGCACCGAAATGGCCGACCTCATCGTCGACATTTCCCAGACGGCGCTGGCCACCGGCCTCCAGAACGAACTGTTCCAGCCGCAACCCGAGATCAAGAAGGAGTTTTACGCCGAGAAGCCGATCGCGCTGCGGATGGTAGGTACCTACCACCAGTTCGGCGCGTTCGTCAGCGGCGTGGCCTCGCTGCCGCGCGTGGTGATCATGACCATGCACGACATCTCGCTCAAGCCGCGCGACGACAAGCGCGCCGGCGGGGTGCTGGTCCTGGAAGGCACGATCAAGACCTATCGCTATCTGGAAGAGGACGAGACCGTCCCCGCAACGCCGGCCCCGGCAGGAGCCCGCCGATGAGCATCATGCATGCCAATCGCCCGTTCCGCGCCGTGCGGCGGCTGCTGCTCGTGGCATTCGCTGCGGCAGCAACGCTTACCGCTTGCGCCCCGGGCATGTCCGATCTGCAGACATGGGTGTCCGAAGTGAAAGCTCGGCCACCCAAGCCCTTGGACCCGCTGCCGATAATGCAGCAGTTCGAGACCTTCGAATATGCCGCCCAGGCAATGCGCGACCCGTTCAGCGGACCCGCGGCCGATCAGGAAAGCGGCGGAGCCGACTCAGGCCTGCGGCCTGATCCGACGCGACGCAAGGAACCGCTCGAGGCCTTCCCGCTCGATGGTCTGGACATGGTGGGCACGATCGGTACCGGCCCGGGCATGATCGGGCTGATCATGGATCCGGAACGCGTGGTGCATCAGGTTCTGGGCGGGCAGTACATGGGCCAGAACGATGGTCGCATCACTTCGATCCACGAGGATCGCATTGAATTGACGGAACTGGTGCCGGATGGTGCTGGCGGATGGATGGAGCGCCAGGCCCAAGTGGCGCTGGACGACAAATAGGGATGGGGGATAGCACGATGACCTCGACGAACCACACACTCCAGGGAATGGCGCCGAAGATGAAGCACAAGATCGCCGGGTTGCTTGGAACAATCGCCCTCATCGCAGGTGGCCTTGCCTCGGCCAACACGCTGCAGGACATCAGCTACGCAACGGCGGCCGACGGCAGCGTCCGCGTGGTGCTGCACCTGGCCGAACCGGCTTCCGGAGCACAGGCATTCACGACGGACGATCCGCCGCGCATTGCCATCGATCTCCCATCGACGGCCAGCCAGGTGGTGGATCGCCGCATCGCCGTCGGCAATGGTGCGGCGAACTCGATCAGCGCCGTCGAAGCCGGGGGGCGCACCCGCGTGGTGATCGACCTGTTCAACAAGGCGCAGTATCAGGCGTACGCCGACGGCAGCACCTATGTTGTCGAGATCGCCGGCACCGCAGGTGCGGCCGCCAACGCGACCCCGGGACTGGCCGCCGATCCGGCCAAGCGCATCAATGGCAAGAATGCGGCCATCACCAACGTCGATTTCCGCCGCACACCCGAAGGTGCCGCGCGCGTCCTGCTCGACCTGAGCGACGAGAACGCGATTGTCGACCTGCGCACGGAAGGTTCGAACGTCATCATCGACCTCAAGGATGTCGATGTCGCCGAGTCCCTGCGCCAGAAGCTCGACGTGTCCGACTTCGCGACCCCGGCACAGTTCATCGAAACCACGCAGGGGCCGTCCGGATCGCGCGTGACTGTTCGTGCCAACGGTCAGTTCGAGACCCTGGCCTACCAGACCGGCGGACAATATGTGCTTGAAGTGTCGCCCAGGAAAGAAATTGCTCCCGAAGATGCCGTGACGGGGCTGGGCAAGGACGAGCAGAAGGGCTACACCGGCGAGCCGGTGGTCTTCAACTTCCAGGAAATCCCGGTGCGCACCCTGCTGCAGCTCCTGGCGGAAGTCTCGCAGAAGAACATCGTCGCCGCCGATACCGTCACGGGCAACGTCACCCTGCGCCTGATCAACGTGCCCTGGGACCAGGCGCTCGACATCGTGCTGCGCTCCAAGGGGCTGGACAAGCGCGTCGATGGCAACGTGATCTGGGTCGCCCCGCAGAGCGAAATCGCCAAGTACGAAAAGGACATCGCGGAGGCGCGGCTGGACATGGAACAGCGCGCACCGCTCCTGACCGAGTACATCGCGATCAACTACGGCAGTGCCGCGGACATTGCCAGCCTGCTCACGGAGGATGCCAAGCAGGGCCAGGGCGGTGCCGGCGGTGGACAGGCGGGACAGCAGCAGCGCGGCTTCCTCTCGCCGCGCGGCAGCGTCAGCTTCGATCCGCGCACCAACACCCTCCTGCTCAATGAGACCGCGGAAAAGGTCGTGGAGATCAGGGAGCTCATCAAGCTGCTCGACCGCCCGGTCGACCAGGTGCTGATCGAGGCTCGCATCGTGATCGCCACCGAGAGCTTCGCGCGCGATCTGGGTGCCCGCTTCGGCATCAGCAGCGCGCGTCAGGAAGGCAGCAACACCATCATCGGCACCTCCGGCTCGCTCGGGGCCGCGTCGAGCATGGCGGGTGCCGCACTGGACAACCGGCTGTCCGGCCGGCCGCCGCTGGCAGGCATCGGCGCGGGTCTGGGCTCGGACCGGCTGAACGTCAATCTGCCGGTTGCCAACCCGGCTGGTGCGATCGGTTTCGCGATCCTCGGCTCCGACTACCTGCTTGATCTCGAGCTCTCCGCGCTGCAGAACGAAGGCCGTGGCGAAGTGGTCTCCAGCCCGCGGGTGATCACGTCGAACCAGCGCGAGGCCACCATCAACCAGGGCCGGGAAGTGGGCTATGTCACGACCAGCGGCGTCGGCGCAAACGCCACGCCGACGGTGAACTTCAAGGAAGCCCTGCTGCAGCTGAAGGTCACCCCGACCATCACCCAGGACGGCCGCGTGTTCCTCAGCATGGCGGTCAAGAAGGACGAGATCATCGGCTACGTCAACCTGGGTCAGCTCGGCTCCACGCCGGAACTGGCCAAGCGCGAAGTCACCACCGCCGTTCTGGTCGACAGCGGCCAGACCGTCGTCGTGGGCGGCGTCTACGAGTTCACCAGCGCCGAGGACATCAAGAAGGTTCCGTTCCTCGGGGATGTGCCGGTGCTGGGCAACCTGTTCCGCAACAAGCACAAGGGAACCACCAAGGCGGAGCTCCTGATCTTCGTCACGCCCAAGATACTCAACGTCGGTGGCCCTCGCGGCGGCTGAGCTGCCGGTCCCAACAGATTTTCATACTTAAACGCAGGAAGCGACCCGGTTCGCGGAGACTACCCATGAAATTTGCATCCATCCTGAAAAGTCTTTTGCTGGTGACCGCCGTGTCGCTGCTGGCCGCCTGTGGCGGGGGAACCAGCGGCGGCGATTCGGCGTTCCAGCCGGCGCAGCTCCGGGTCACGGCCACCCCGACGGCGACCACCGTCGGGCCCGGAGGCCATCTCGACGTCACGGTGAAGGTGGCCTTCAGCAACGGCAACAACGTGGCGGACGGCACGATCGTCAGCGGCACCGTCTCCCCGGCCGGATCGGGATCGCTGCAGGCTGTCGTCGGGACGGCGCTGGGTGGGGCTTCCGCGCAGACGACCGGCGGCCTGGCCAATTTCCGCTTCACCGCGACCGGAACCGGTGGCGAGGCCAACCTGACCTTCTCGGTCAATGACTCCGGCAGCAGCGCCAGTACCGCGCTCAAGATCACCATCCAGCCCGGCATGGACGAGCGCCTGAAGCTGGCTGCGACCCGTACCCAGCTTCCGGTGAACCGGTTCGAGGTGCTTCCCTTCATGGGCTCGCCCTACATGGCCGAGGTGACGGTTACCGTGAAGGACGGCAACGGCCAGCCGGTCAACAAGGTGGACGGCATCCAGGTGTCGATCAACCCGGTCGGCAATACCGGCGGATTCACCACGCTGGATGACCCGGAAACCGACTGCGACATGGAAGACAACTTCAAGGGCTGCGAGTTCTACATCCGCATGGGCCAGGCACCGGTCGACGTGACTGCGGGCAAGGCCACCATCTTCGTCCACTCGCTCAACTTCACCGGCACCACCACCTTGACCGTCACCACCCAGGACGACGTCACCGGTCAGTCGATCAGCTCCACGCTGGACTTCCGGATTGTCGAGACTTTCCCGCCGCTGCCTGCGCAGCTTGCGCTGGTCGGCCCGTCGAACGCGCTCTACGTCGAGCAGTCCGGCGGCAACAACAGCGGTCAGCTCCACATCGAAGTGGGCGATCCGATCGGCCAGCCGGTGCCCGATCCTGTGGCCGGTGCCACGGCCTTCAACAACTACCAGCTGGAGATCCTCGGAACCGCTTCACCGATCAGCGCGCGCCTGCGCGGCATCGATGCGAGTGGTGCCACGGTCACCGGCACCAAGATCAACCTTCGCACCACGGCAGGCATCGGCGGTGCCACGTTCATCGGCGGCAGCGATGCGGCGTCCTACATCGTCAGGCTCACCGCGGACCGTGCCGACAACAATGTCGACAACGGCATCAGCGATCCGGTCAAGGTCGAGCGCTCGGTCGTGGTCTCGGACGGCCGTCTCTACGATCTGGAAATCACCCAGCCGATCGTGAACGCGCTGACGGTCAATCCGAGCGGTGGCGACATCGAAGTCACCGAGTACGGTGACCTCACGATCCCGGTGAGCCCGGATGGCACCTACAGCGTGACCGTGGCGGTGATTGCAACGGATCGCCTCGGCAACCCGGTCCTGCCGGGCACCGAAATCCGCTTCGGGCTCATCGACGAACCGCAGGCCACCGGTACCGGCGACTTCCACATCGCCGGCGGCGACGGCAATCCGGAAGAGGGCGGCAAGCTGTTTACCGCGGTGACCGGCGCCTTCCGCACCGCCGGTGGCGGTGTGGGTCCTGGCGACACGCTGGTGGTCTTCGGCGAGGAAGTGATCGGCAACCGCGAGCTCGAAAGCGCGCGCACCGTCGATCGGGTCAACAGCGAGACCAGCCTGAGCGTCGACTACCGCTTCAATCTCAACGACACCACCGGCAGCAACGTCGACTATGGCGGCATCCTGCCCTACGTCGTCGGTCGCGCGGCCGACGGCAACATCGTGGCTACCGCACAGACCAACCAGATCGGCGTGGCGACCACCAAGCTCAACTACCCGGTCAGCAAAATCGGCAAGCAGGCCATCGTCTGGGCACAGGGTGACCGCGCGATGGACCAGGCCGGCGCTTCGCCGCGCAAGGTGGCCGACGTGGAGTTCGCCTACTTTGCGGGCGTGGCTCCGGCGCAGCTGGTGGTCAGCCCGAACGTGCTGCCGGCCAACACGACCAGCAACGTGACGGTCTGCCTGTACGATGCCTTGTCGGCACCCATGGGCGGCATCCCCATCGGCTTCGCATTCCAGGATCTGATCGGCAGCGGCAAGGTCGATGGCGTGGCCGGCGGCGGCACCGTTGCCAACCTGACCGATTTCGGCTCGGGCTGCACCGTTGCCCAAGTCCAGACCAGCGGCATGCTGGAAGGCGACGGCGAGCCCAAGCTCGTGTTCACGGCAGCGGGCGCGTCCGGCGAAGTCACCTTCACCTTCTCTCCGCTGGTGCTGATGGCCAACCCGAGCGCGATGACCAGCGGTGGTACGGTCACCCTCACCCTGCTCGACGCGAACGGCGTGCCGCAGCCGGGCTTCCAGATTCGCGGCTCCTGCGAAAGCAGCGGCGGTGCCTCGGTCAGCATCATGTCCGGCCCGGGCATCACCAACAGCGCCGGCAAGACGACGGCCGTGATCGATGCGCTCAACCTCAATCAAGTTGGCGCGGCGGGCAGCGGCGAGTGCACCTTCGAAACCGCGGATGGCTCGGCCCAGGCCGTGGTGACACTGGAAGGTCGCGATCTGTGCACCCTGGGCACCAGCCCGCCGATTCCGGGCTGCCCGGCACCGGACGTCCCGCCCGTCGTCCAGCAGACTCTGACCGTGACAATCACGGTCGCGGCCGGCGCGCCGTCCGGCTCCTACACGGTCACCACGGCTCCGGGCGGTGGTGCCTGCACCAATGCGACCAGCGGCACCGCGCTGACCGTGAGCTGCACGATCGACTTCGACCAAGGCACGCCGGTGGTCCTCAATACCACTGGGCCCGCAGGTGCGGTCTTCGGTGGCTGGTCCGGCACCTGTGCCCCGGGCGTCCCGCCGCAGGCCACGGTCCAGATGGACGGGCCACGGGCCTGCACGGCAAGCTGGGGCCCCTGAGGTATCGTTGCAAGGACAGTGGGATGGGAAACCATCCCACTGTCGTTTCCGGCCCGTGCAGGCTGCCGGGCATCGGAATTTCGGGCACGCTGTACGCGGCGAGGTGCCGCGTGCAGCTTGGAGCAAGGCATGGCGCGAAGGCAGCTGCAGGCAGGTGAGGTGCTCTTCCAGGAGCACGACGCTGGCGATGTGGCCTACCTCGTCGAGCGCGGGCGCATTCGCGTTTCGCTGCGCGGTACCGACAGCGCCGTGACATTGGCGGATCTGGGCCCCGGTGATCTGGTCGGCGAAATGGCGCTGATCGACAACGCGCCGCGCACCGCGACGGCGGTGGCGCTGGAAGACACCGCACTTCTGGTCATCGACCGTGGCCACCTGGCCGAGCGCATCGCGCAGACCGACCCGATCGTCCGCGCTCTGCTCGGGGGTCAAATCAAGCGCTACCGTGCTGCGCTCGCAACGCTGCAAGGTGGGGCGGCACCGGACCAGAGCCTGGGTACGGATGACGCCGCCGCCGTGGCCAAGATTCGCCTCGAGTCCCAGCTGCGCGAGGCGCTGGACGGCGGACGCCTGCAGATGCACCTGCAGCCGCTGCTCGACATCCCGACTGGCAAGATCGCCGGCTACGAGGCGCTGATCCGCTGGGACCATCCCGAGCGTGGCCCGATCTCGCCGCTCGAATTCATCACGCTGGCCGAAGAGACCTCGCTGATCGTCCCGGTCGGGCAATTCATGCTGCAGGAAGCCATCTCTGCGCTCGTGACGATGCGATCCAGAGGCATGGCGCAGCTTCCCTTCCTTTCCATCAACGTATCCGCACGGCAGCTGCGCGAGGCCGACCTCATCCAGTCCCTGCTCGAGCGCCTCGGGGATGCAGCCCTGCCGGCCAGCGCCGTGAAGCTGGAGATCACCGAGAGCCAGGTGCTCGACTATCCGCACACGGCCGAGGTGCTGGACGCCTGCCGTGCCGCCGGAATCCGGGTCGCGCTCGACGACTTCGGCACCGGGTTCTCCAACCTCAGCCATCTGAGCGCACTGGCCTTTGATACCGTGAAAATCGACCAGGCTTTCCTGCGCGGCGTGGAAGGTTCGAGCAGGGCGGCGATGATGCTGGATGCCATCGTCGGGCTGGTGCGCGCCACCGGCGCCGACGCGCTCGCCGAAGGGGTCGAGACGCCCGAGCAGCTGCAGACCCTGCGCCGGCTGGGCGTGCGCTACGCACAGGGCTACCTGATCGGAAAGCCCGAGCCGCTCGCCCGGGCGCTGCAGGCGCAGGGCGCGGCCTAGCCCGATCCGACGCCGTCGCAGGTCACGCACGCGCACCTCGGGCATGCGAGGGCGCCTCGGGCATGCGAGGGCGCGACAATGCGCCGCGCCGCACTAGAATCCGAACCTTCGCCACGCGCCGCTGTCCAAGCGGCGCTCCGCCCCTCGGACTCGCCTCGGCAACGGACACTCTCATGGATGGATTCACCGAACGCGCGGACGCCACCGCGCTGCAAGACACGTTTTCCCGGCTGCGCGACCACCTCGCCGCGCGCATCGTCGGGCAGCCCGAGCTGGTGGAGCGCCTGCTCATCGCCCTGCTTGCAGACGGGCACCTCCTCGTGGAAGGCGCGCCGGGTCTGGCCAAGACCACGGCGATCAAGGAATTGGCGGCGCGCATCGAGGCGGATTTCCACCGCATCCAGTTCACCCCGGACCTGCTTCCCTCCGACCTGACCGGTACCGACATCTATCGGCCGCAGGAGGGGCGCTTCGAATTCCAGCCCGGGCCGATCTTCCACAACCTCGTGCTCGCCGACGAGATCAACCGCGCTCCGGCCAAAGTGCAGTCGGCCCTGCTGGAAGCCATGGGCGAGCGCCAGATCACGGTCGGGCGCGTCACCTATCCGCTGCCGGCGCTGTTCCTGGTGATGGCCACGCAAAACCCGATCGAGCAGGAGGGCACCTACCCGCTGCCCGAGGCGCAGCTCGACCGCTTTCTCATGCATGTGCGCATCGGTTATCCGAAGGCCGATGCGGAGCAGCGCATCCTCGCGCTGGCCCGGGAGCAGGCGCAGCGAAGCGCAGGCGCGCGGGATCAGAACGAGCCAGTTGCGCGGATTCCCGTGCAGGACATCTTCGCCGCTCGCCAGTCCGTGCTCGACGTGCACGTCTCGCCGGAGGTGGAGCGCTACCTCATCGAACTGGTGCTGGGGACCCGCGACGCCGCGCCCTACGACGCCGCGCTCGCGCGCCGCATCGCCTTTGGCGCCAGCCCGCGCGGGACGATCTCGCTGGAGCGCTGCGCGCGTGCGCACGCCTGGCTCGCCGGGCGCGACTATGTGGCCCCGCAGGACGTCCACGCCGTGGCCCACGACGTGCTGCGTCATCGCGTCCTGCTGTCGTTCGAAGCCGAGGCCGACGGCACGAGCAGTGATGCGGTGATCGATCGCCTGCTCGACTGCGTTCCGGTCCCCTGATCACGCATCGGCATGGATTCCGCAAACCCGTCCATCCCCGGCGTGCGATTCGATCTGCGCGAACTGGTTGCGCTGCGCGCGTGCGTGCCGCGCCTGGCGCGCATGACGCAGCGCCGCAGCGCCGATCTCTTTTCCGGCGGACATCAGTCACCGTTCCGCGGTCGCGGCATGGAGTACGCCGAATCACGGCCCTATGCGCCGGGCGACGACGTGCGCCACATCGACTGGCGCGTCACGGCCCGCAGCGGGCGCACCCACACGAAACTTTTCCAGCCCGAGCGCGAGCGCATCACCGCCGTGGTTTACGACCGCAGCGCGGCCATGGCCTTCGGCACGCGAACCTGCTTCAAATCGGTGCAGGCCGGACGGCTGGCGGCGCTCATGCTGTGGCATTCGATGCAGCAGGGGCACCGCCTTGCGGCCGCCGCCGGCGGCTCCGGTGTCGAATTCGTGCCGCCGACCGGCGGGCGTCGCGGCGTGCTGCGCGCGCTCGATGCCCTGGTGCGCTGGCAGCCGCAACGTGGCATGCAGACCTCGGAAGCGGCGGCCGCCGAGCTGGCGCGCGGCGTGGATGCACTGCGCCGCATCCTGCGGCCGGGCAGCCAGGTGCTGCTGCTGCTGGATGCACGCAGCGTCGACGACGCGAGCGCCGCAGCGCTGGCTCGCCTGCGCGCGCACCACGATCTCGCCGCCTGCCTCATCGAGGATGCGATCGAGTGCGCGGCCCTGCCGGCGGGCGACTATCGCGTCAGCGACGGGCAGCGGACGGGCCACCTGTACCTGGAGTCGCGTCAGGCCCGGGCGCGCTGGCAGGAACACTTCACCGTGCAGCGCGAGGCGGCCATCGAACGCCTGCGGCGGGCCGGCGTGCGGGTCAGCCGGGTGGTCACGGAGGCCGATCCGGTCGACGCGCTGGCGGCGCTGCTGCGCGGTGCCACGGAGCTGGGAGCCAGGCAGGAGTCGGCGGCATGATGCCCGAGGGACTGGTGCTGCAGGACATTCACCTGCCCGCCGCGCCGGGCTGGTGGCCGCCGGCGCCGGGCTGGTGGGCGCTGGCCGTGCTGGCACTGCTGCTGTTGATCCTCGCATCCCGGTGGCTGTGGCGGCAGGGACAGCGGCGCGCCTGGCGCAGGCAGCTGGCCGACGAACTCGCCGCGATCGAGGCTCGTCACCCGCATTTGCAGTCGCCTGCGGCACACGCCGCCGCGCTGTCGGTATTCCTGCGCCGGGTGGCCGTGCTCACTGATGCGGGCGTAGCTTCGCGGCAGGGCGAAGCCTGGCTCCATTTCCTCGACGGAGACGATCCGGCGCGTCCGTTTTCCGAAGGCGGCGGTCGCCTCCTGCTCGAGGTGCCCTATCGCCGCGAGGTGGATCCGCAGGACGCCGAACGCCTTCGCGCGCTGGTGCAGCGGACCCTGCCGCGCTGGGCGGAGGCGCGCCGTGTTTGAGTTCGCCTGGCCCTGGGCGCTGGCCGCCGCGCTGCTGCCGCTGCTGGCGCGGCGGCTGCCGCGCGCCCGCGAGCGCGGCGGCGCGGCGCTGCGGGTGCCGTTCTATGCCGAGCTGGTCGGGCTGGCGGGCGAACGCCGCAGCGGCGTGCTGTCGGGACGGCTCTGGCTGCCGGCGCTGGCCTATCTGGCGCTGTGCGTGGCAGCGATGCGGCCGCAGTGGGTGGAGGAACCCGTTGCGCCGCCGCGCACCGGCCGCGACCTGATGCTGGCGGTCGACGTTTCCGGCAGCATGGCGGCCGAGGACATGCGGATCGGCGGGCGCAGCGTGGATCGCCTCACCGCCGTCAAACGCGTATTGAACGACTTCATCGAGCGCCGCGCCGGCGACCGCCTCGGCCTGATCCTGTTCGGACAGCAGGCCTATCAGGTCACGCCGCTCACCTTCGACCGGCAGAGCGTGCGCCACCAGCTCGAAACCAGCGCGGTAGGTCTGGCCGGGCGCGAAACCGCCATCGGCGATGCCCTCGGGCTTGCGGTCAAGCGCCTGCGCGAGCGCCCGGCGCAGCAGCGCGTGGTGATCCTCCTGACCGACGGTGCCAACAACGCCGGTGCCCTGCAGCCGGCGCAGGCGGCCGAACTGGCGCAGGCGCATCGGGTGCGCGTCTACACCATCGCCTTCGGCGCCGATGCGCAGCGCGGACCGTTCGGAATGATGCTGCCCTCGGCGGAAATCGATGAGGCCACCTTGCGCACCATCGCCGATGCCACCGGCGGCCGCTTCTTCCGCGCTCGCGATACCGCCGAGCTGGCTGGAATCTATGCCGAGCTGGATCGGCTCGAACAGATCGAGCACAGCGCCGAGCAGGTGCGCCTGGCGAGCGAGCTGTATCCCTGGCCCGCCGGTGCCGCGTTGGTGCTGGCGCTGCTGTCGCTGATTCGATGGCCGCAGCGTGCGCGCGAAGGATCGGCCGCATGAGCGCATGGCTGGCCGACTTCCATTTCCTGCGCCCGGCCTGGCTGCTGGCGCTGGCGCTGCTGCCGGTGCTGGCGTGGTACGGGCGGCGGCAGGCGCGTCGCGCCGATCCGTGGCGGCGCATCTGCGACCCCGCCCTGTTGCCGTATCTGGTGCAGGAATCGGCCGGCGTGCTGCGCTCCGGCGCGATGCCCTGGCTGGCTGCGGCCGGATTCGTGCTCCTGGTGCTGGCGCTGGCCGGCCCGTCGTTCCGGCAGGAGGCTCGCCCGGTAGTGCAGCTGCAGGCCCCGCTGATCCTGGCGGTGGATCTGTCGGAGCGGATGCACGCCACCGACCTCAAGCCCGACCGCATGTCGCGGCTGCGCTTCAAGCTGGCCGACCTGCTGGCGCGCCGCGGCGAAGGCCAGACCGCCCTGATCGGCTATGCCGGCGACGCCTTCACCGTCGCCCCCCTGACCGACGATGCCGCCTCGCTCGGCGATCTGGCGGCCGCGCTGTCGCCCGATGTCATGCCGCTGCCCGGCCAGCGCGCCGATCGCGCCATCGAGCTGGCGCTGCGCCTGCTGCGCGATGCCGGCGAACCCGGCGGCGACCTGCTGCTGTTCACCGATCAGGTCGACGGGCGTGCGAGCAATGCGGCGCGCGCGGCGCGCGATGCGGGCCTGCGCGTCTCGGTGCTGGGCGTGGGCACGGCGCAGGGCGCGCCGGTGCCGCGCGCGCGCGGCGGGTTCCTGCAGGATGACGCCGGGGCGATCCTGATTCCGCGGCTCGACGCCAGCTCGCTTGAACAGCTCGCGCGCCTCGGCGGTGGACGCTATGCCGAGCTGACCGTCGATGCGATGGATCTGGATCGGCTCGGCGTCACCGCGGCGCGCGTCGATGCGACCACCCGGATCGAAGAGGGCGCGCGCTCCCACCTCGGCTGGCGCGACGAAGGACCTTGGCTGCTGCTGGCGCTGCTGCCGCTCGCCGCGCTGGCGTTTCGACGCGGCTGGCTGGCGGTTGTCGCGCTCATGATCGCGCTGCCCGTCGCGCCGGCCCAGGCGCTGGAGTGGCGCGACCTCTGGCAGCGGCCCGACCAGCGCGCCTGGGAGGCGCTGCAAGAGGGCGATGCCAAGGCGGCACAGGCACTTGCGCGCGATCCCGCACTGCGCGGTGCGGCCGCGTATCGCGCCGAAGACTATGCCGCCGCGACAGAGGCCTTCGCCCGCCGTGATGACGCCACCGGCAGCTACAACCTGGGCAACGCACTGGTCGGGGCCGGGCGCTACGAGGAGGCGCTCGATGCCTATGCGCGCGCACTCGCCCTGCAGCCCGACTTTCCCGATGCGGCGGCCAACCGCAAGGCGCTCGAAGAATGGTTGCGCCAGCGACAGGAACAATCCTCGCCGCAGGATTCCCCTCAGGATGGGCAGGACAGCGGCAAACCATCATCGGACGGAAGCGGGCAGGACAATGCCTCCGGGGACGAACCGGACGAGGACGGTCCGCCTTCATCGCAGGAGTCCGATGCGCCGCCGGACGGCGAGCCGGAAACGAAATCCGGCGCGCAGGACGAGGCGTCGGAGGCCGAGCGCAAGGCGCGCGATGGCTCCGACGGGTCCGAGGCCGGCGAAGACGAGGCGGGCAAGGCCGGCGAGGATGCCGAACGCTACGCGCAGGAGATGCAGCAGGCCCTGGACCGGTCTGCGGCCGAAGAGCAGTCGCCCGCGGACGAAGGCCAGCCGGCACCGCTGACCGTCGAGGAGGCCGAGCGCCAGCAGGCGATGGAGCACCTCCTGCAGCGCGTCCCCGATGATCCGGGTGGGCTCTTGCGCCGCAAGTTCCAGCTTGAGCTTCAGCGCCGCCAGCGCGAAGGAGAACGTCGATGATTCGTGAAACGCCTGTTCCTGCGGTGCTGCCGCGGCTGCTGGCGACGCTGCTGCTGTTCGCGACCGCGCTGTGCGCCCAGGGCGTGCGTGCCGAGGTGCGCGCCTGGCTCGATCGCAGCGCGGTCAGCATGGGCGAAACGGTCACGCTCAATGTCGAGAGCGGCAGCACCGGCGAGCCGGACTTTTCCGTGCTGGAAAAGGATTTCCGGATCACCAGCCGGTCCAGCAATACCCAGATCCAGCTCATCAATGGCGCGATGGCGCGCACCAATCTGTGGGCGGTTGCGCTGGAGCCGCTGCGCGAAGGCGTCATCGATCTGCCCGCGATTCCCGTCGGCGGCGAGCGGACCGCTCCGCTCCAGCTTACCGTGCGCCCCATGGCGCGCGGCTCGGCGGCCGATGGCGACGACGTTTTCCTGGAGGTGGAGGTCGACACGCCGGCACCTTACGTGCAGCAGCAGGTGGGCTACACGGTGCGGCTCTTCTACGCGGTGGCGCTGCAAAGTGGCGATCTCTCCGATCCTTCCGGCGACGGACTGCAGGTGCAGCGCATTGGCCAGGACGCGCAGTACACGCGCGGTGTCCAGGGCCGCGCCTACAACGTGGTGGAGCGGCGCTATGCGCTGACGCCCGAGCGCAGCGGCACGCTCAGCGTGGCCGGCATCACCTTCCGCGGGCGGCTCGCGCGCGGCGGCCAGGCCGGCGGCTTCTTCAGCCAGGGCACGCCGGTCAGCGTCGGCAGCGAGGTGGTCACGCTCAATGTGCGTCCCGCGCCGAGTGCCGCCCCCTCGCCCTGGCTGCCGGCGAGCGCGCTGCGCTTCAGCGATACGGCGTCGCGCCTGCCGCGGGAGGCGCGCGTGGGCGACGCGCTGGAATTGACCCTGACGCTGGAGGCCGAGGGCCTGTCGAGCGAACAGCTGCCCGAACTGACCCTGCCCGCGATCGTCGGGGCCGAGGTGTACCCCGATCAGGAGACCCGCGAGACGCGCGAGGTCGACGGCAAGCGGGTCGGCGTGCGCAGCCGCAAGTTCGCCATCGTGCCGCTGCGCGCGGGGCGGCTGGAGCTGCCCGAGCGCAGCATCGCCTGGTGGAACGTCGGCGATGATCGCGCGCAGCGCAACATCCTGCCCGCGCGCAGCGTCGAGGTGCTGCCTGCGCCCGTCGCATCGCCGCAGAGGCCGTCGGCACCGGAGGCGGCGGCCGGCGTTCCGCATGCCGCCAGCAATCCGCTGCGGCCCGATCTCATGCGGCTGTGGCAGGTGCTGGCGGTTTTCTTCGCACTGGCCTGGGCCTTGACCCTGCTGCTGTGGTGGTTGCAGGCGCGCCGCGAGCGTGGCCGCAGTGCGCCGGCTGCGACGTCGCGCGCGTCGGCCTCGTGGCGGCCGGAGCTGGCGCATGCGCTGGCCCGTGATGATCTTGCTGGCGCGCGCCGCGCCCTGCTGCGTATCGCGCCGGGAACGCGCGATCTGGAGTCCCTCGCCGCGCGCCTGGCTGACGGCGAGCAGCGCGAGGCGGTGCTGGCGCTGGATCGGGCGCTGTATCGCGGCGACGGAAAGGACGGCATGGTCGGCCGCCTGCGCGCGGCCTTTGCGCGTTCGCCGGAGCTGCGCGCTGCGGCGAACGCGATGGCCACCGACGAAGGCGCGCTGCCGCCGCTCTATCCGCCGCGCTGATCCCGCGGCGCACGGCGGGAGGGAAAACGCGCTGGTGTACCATCGGTCCCTTTCCGTTCCGAACCCTCGCGCATGGCACGCAAGAAGCTTCCGCTCCACACCCAGATGGCGATCGGTTTCGCCGTGGGCCTCTTCGGTGGCCTCATCGTCCACTTTTTTGCCGCTGACACGCAGTGGCTCCAGCTGCTGACGACCTACGTCACCCAGCCGGTCGGACAGATCTTCCTGCGGCTGCTTTTCATGCTGGTGATCCCGCTGCTGTTCTCGGCGCTGGTGATGGGCGTGGCGGAAATGGGCGACATCCGTTCGCTCGGGCGCGTGGGCTGGAAGGCGCTGGTCTACACCGTGATCGTGTCGTCCATCGCCGTGGCGCTGGGCATGATCATGGTCAACGTGTTCAATCCGGGCGGCGGGGTCGATCCGGAGCTGGCCAATCGCCTGCTGGAAGAGGGCGCGGGGCGTGCCCAGGGCATCGTGGACAGCGCCCGGACCAGCGGCACCGGCATGCAGCTCCTGGTGCAGATCGTACCGGACAACGTGTTTCGCGCGGCGGCATCCAACGACATCCTGGCGGTGATGTTCTTCGCACTGATGTTCGGCATCGGCCTGGTGCTCACCAACACGCCCGGCGCGGCGCGGGTCAAGGGCGTGGTCCAAGGGCTGTTCGACATCGCGATGACCCTGATCAATCTGGTCATCCGCTTCGCGCCCTGGGCCGTCGCCTGCCTGGTGTTCAACCTCGCCGCGCTGTTCGGCTGGGAGCTTCTGATCCGCCTGGGCGCGTATGTGGCGGTGGTGGTGGGCGCGCTGGCGATCCACCAGTTCGTGGTCTACCCGCTGGTGCTGCGCGTGGCCGGCGGCATGTCGCCGCGCGTGTTCTTCCGCAGCATCCAGGAGGCCATGGTGATGGCCTTCTCCACCGCTTCCAGCAACGCCACCCTGCCCACCGCGCTCAAGGTGGCCGAGGAAGAGCTGAAGCTGCCGCGCAAGGTGTCGCGCTTCGTGCTGACCATCGGAGCCACCGCCAACCAGAACGGCACCGCGCTGTTCGAAGGCGTCACGGTGCTGTTCCTCGCGCAGTTCTTCGGCGTGGACCTGAGCCTCACCCAGCAGTTCGTGGTGATGCTGGTGTGCATCCTGGGCGGCATCGGCACCGCCGGCGTTCCCGCCGGTTCGCTGCCGGTGATCGCGATGATCTGCGGCATGGTGGGCGTGCCGCCGGAGGGCATCGGCATCATCCTGGGCGTGGACCGGTTCCTCGACATGTGCCGCACCACGCTCAACGTCAGCGGTGACCTGGTCGCCGCGGTGGTGGTGTCGCGCGGGGAGAGTGACGAGGAGCCGATCCATGTCGACATGGACGGCAATCGTCTTGCCTGAGGCTTTGGGCCGGGTGCGCGCATGACCTCGTTCGGGCCGTTCTCGCTGCGGGTTGCCATCGCCGCCGCCGCCGTGCTGCTGGCCTGGATCGCGGCCAACCTCCTGTCGCGCCGCCGTGCGCTGGCCGAAGATGCGGGTACCGGCGGGCCGCTGCTGGACGCCGTGCTGGCGGGCCTGCTCGCCGCCAGGCTGGGCTACGTGCTGCGCTGGTGGCCCGAGTATGCCGCCGCGCCGGCGTCGATCATCGCCATCGGTGACGGCGGCTTTGCCTGGTGGAGCGGGCTGCCGGTGGCGCTGGCGACGGCCTGGTGGCGCAGCCGCCGCGCGCCGGCGCTGCGTGGTCCGGTCATCGCGGGCCTGCTCATCGGCACGGCGGGCTGGTGGATGGCGGCTTCCGCGCTCGATGCGCACCAGCGCGATTCGATTCCGCTGCCGGCGCTGTCGCTGCACGCGCGCGACGGCGCTTTGGTGCGCATCCCAGACGCCGATCCGCGGCCGATCGTGATCAACCTCTGGGCCACCTGGTGCCCACCGTGCCGGCGCGAGATGCCGATGTTCGCCAGCGCCGGCACGCGCTGGCCGCAGGTGCGCTTCCTGCTGGTGAATCAGGGCGATCCGCCGGAGCTCGTGGAGGACTACCTGCGCCGCAGCGGGCTGGAAACGCCCGATGTCCTGCTCGATTCCGAATCCGGCACCATGCAGGCCACCGGTGCCCGCGTGCTGCCGACCACGCTGTTCTACGACAGCCGCGGCGTGCTGCGCGATCTCCACGTCGGAGAGCTCACGGCCGCCGCGCTGGCCGACCGCCTGCAGCGGCATTTCGGGGTGGAATAGGCCCTCGCGCGGCGGCGGCGCGCGCAGCTTGCGGCGCGACAACGCGAATCGGCGGTGGGACAATGCGCACCCGGCGCGCCGCGCCCGCGACTTTCTCTCATCCCCCAGGTAATGCCCGACATGACGACGCCCCGCCGCCGCGATCTCGCCAACGCCATCCGTTTCCTTGCCGCCGACGCGGTGCAGGCCGCCAACAGCGGCCACCCCGGCATGCCGATGGGCATGGCCGACATGGCGCAGGTGCTGTGGGGCGATTTCCTGAGTCACAACCCGGCCAATCCGGCCTGGTGCAACCGCGACCGCTTCGTGCTCTCCAACGGCCACGGCTCGATGCTGCTCTACGCGCTGCTGCACCTGACCGGCTACGACCTGCCGCTGGACGAGCTCAAGCGCTTCCGCCAGCTCCACAGCAGGACCGCGGGCCATCCCGAGGCGCACGCCACCCCCGGCGTGGAAACCACCACCGGGCCGCTTGGTCAGGGGCTGGCGAATGCGGTCGGTTTCGCGCTGGCGGAAAAGCTGCTGGCGCAGCGCTACAACCGCGAAGGCCACGCCATCGTCGACCACCACACCTGGGTGTTCCTGGGCGACGGCTGCCTGATGGAAGGTATCTCGCACGAGGCCTGCTCGCTGGCCGGAACGCTCGGCCTGGGCAAGCTGATCGCGCTCTACGACGACAACAACATTTCCATCGACGGCGAGGTGCACGGCTGGTTCACCGACAACACGCCGCAGCGCTTCGAAGCCTACGGCTGGCAGGTGATCCGCAACGTCGATGGTCATGATCCGGAGGAAATCGGCCAGGCGATCCGCACCGCGCAGGCCGAAACCGCGCGCCCGACGCTGATCTGCTGCAAGACCACGATCGGCTTCGGCTCGCCCAACAAGGCCGGCAAGGAGTCCTCGCACGGCGCGCCGCTGGGCAAGGACGAGCTGGCCGCGACGCGCCAGGCGCTGAACTGGCCGCACCCGGCCTTCGAGATTCCGGCCGACATCTACGCCGGCTGGGATGCGCGCGCCGCCGGTGCCGCGCGCGAGGCGGACTGGAGCGCGCGGTTCGAGCGCTACGCCGCCGCCTACCCTGAACTGGCCGCCGAGTTTTCCCGCCGCATCCGTGGCGAGCTGCCGGCCGATTTCCTTGCCCATGCCGATTCGTACATCGCGCGCTTGCAGGCCGAAGGCCCGACGGTGGCTTCGCGCAAGGCCTCGCAGATGGCGATCGAATCCTTCGCGCCGCGCCTGCCCGAACTGATCGGCGGATCGGCCGACCTCGCCGGCTCCAACCTCACCCTGTGGAAGGGCAGCAAGAGCGCCGCGGGCGACGATGCCGACGCCAACTACGTCTACTACGGCGTGCGCGAGTTCGGCATGAGCGCCATCGCCAACGGTCTGGCTCTGCACGGTGGCTTCATTCCCTACGACGCCACTTTCCTGGTGTTCTCCGACTACTCGCGCAATGCGCTGCGCATGAGCGCGCTGATTCCTGCCCGCGCCATCCACGTCTTCACCCACGACTCCATCGGCCTGGGCGAGGACGGCCCCACCCACCAGCCGGTCGAACACCTGTCGAGCCTGCGCTACATCCCCGGCAATTCGCTCTGGCGCCCGTGCGACGCGGTGGAAAGCGCGGTGGCGTGGAAGGCCGCGATCCAGCGCGCCGACGGCCCCAGCGTGCTGGTCTTCAGCCGCCAGAATCTGGCGCACCAGCACCGCACCGAAGAACAGGTGGCCGACATCGCGCGCGGCGGCTATGTGCTGCTGGATCCGCCCGAGGCGCGGTTCGACCTGATCCTGATCGGCACCGGTTCGGAAGTGGAACTGGCGATGGAAGCCGCGCGCCGGCTCGATGCGCAGGGCGTGAAGGCGCGCGTGGTGTCGATGCCCAACACCAACGTGTTCGACGCCCAGCCGCTGGAGTGGCGCGAAGGCGTGCTGCCCGCGTGGTGCCGCAAGCGCGTCGCGGTCGAGGCCGGCGTCACCGATTTCTGGCGCAAGTACGTCGGGCTGGACGGCGCGGTGATCGGCATCGACAGCTTCGGTGCCTCGGCCCCGGCCGATGCGCTGTACCAGCACTTCGGCATTACCGTGGAGCGCGTGGTGGAGGCGGCCAAGGCGCTGTAGGCCTTCGCGTCAACCCGCGAACCCGCCCGCATCCAGGAACGCCTGCTCCTCGGCCGTGGTCTCGCGGCCAAAGGCGGCGTTGCGGTGCGGAAAGCGGCCGAAGCGTTCGATCACGTCCCGATGGACGCGCGCGTGTTGGTCGAACGGTGCGCCCAGCGGCGTGCACAGTTCGACCGCGCGGTGCTGGTTTTCCAGCACCTCGCTGTGCTCGAAGGGCAGATACAGGAAGAGGCGCAGCGCGGCTTCGGTTTCCCGGTCGTAGCCGCGCGCAAGCGCCGTGCGCGCCAGGCTCAGCGCCAGCGCGTCGGTGGCGAACATGTGCGCGGTGCCGCGAAAGCAGTTTCGCGGGAACTGGTCGAGCAGCACCATCAGCGCCAGCGCGCCCTCGGCGCTGTCCATCCAGTCGTCCAGCTCGCGCCGCGCCGCCGCCATGTGGGCGGCCAGGAAGCGTTCCCGGAAGCGGTCGTCGAAGGCCGTTCGACGACCGAACCAGCCCTCCGGGCCGGCCTCGCGCCAGAAATCAACGACCGCCTTCGGCGTGGGCAGGGTGGGCATGGAACCTCTCCGGCATGAATGCGGGCAGGGTAGCCGAGTGTGCCGACGGACGCTTTTGTTGCGATGCGTCATGGCGCGCGATATTGTCCGCCCCACGGCCCCGTGAAAGCGCCGAAACGCCCGCGGATTGCCCGGAATCCCGCGCGCTTCTTCGCTAGTCTGGAGGCGTCGCGTCCCTTCTTTCCTCTGCTTCCGGCCCAGCCATGTCCAGCTCCCGCACCATCGCCACCCGCCAACGCCTGTCCCAGGTCCGCTACGAGATTCGCGGCGAACTGGCGCGGCGAGCGCGTGACATGGAGGCGCAGGGGCGCAGGCTCATCAAGCTCAACATCGGCAACCCTGGCGCATTCGGCTTCCGCGCGCCCGAGCACCTGCAACAGGCCATCGCCGAACACGTCGCCGAGAGCGATCCCTACTGCCACCAGCAGGGCCTGCCGGAACTGCGCGAGGTCATCGCCGCCAGGCACGCGGCGCGCGGCGCACGCGGAGTGACGCCGGCGCACGTGTTCATGGGCAACGGCGTTTCCGAGCTGATCGACATGTCGCTGCGCGCCCTGCTCAATCCCGGCGACGAGGTGCTGCTGCCCAGCCCCGACTACCCGCTCTGGAGCGCGGCCACGATCCTCAACGATGGCGTGCCGGTCTATTACGACTGCCGGCCCGAAAACGGCTTCCAGCCCGATCCGGAGCAGGTCGAATCGCTCATCACCCCGCGCACCCGTGCCCTGGTGCTGATCAATCCGAACAATCCGTCCGGCGCGGTGTACTCGCGTGAAACCCTGCAGCGGCTGGCCGACATTGCGGAGCGTCATCGTCTGCTGCTGATGGTGGACGAGATCTACGACGAGATCGTCTACGACGACGCGCAGTACGTGCCGCTGGCACCGCTGGCGGGCGATGCGCCGTGCCTCACCTTCGGCGGACTGTCCAAGGTGCATCGCGCCTGCGGCTATCGCGCCGGCTGGGCGGTGCTTTCGGGCGATCCGATCCGCAGCGGCGACTACCACCACGCGCTCGATCTCCTCGGCGCGCTGCGCCTGTGCGCCAACGTGCCGGCGCAGTGGGCCGCACTGGCCGCGCTCACCGGGCCGGACACGATCAGCGCGCTCACCGCGCCGGGTGGCCGCCTGTACGAGGCGCGCCGCGCCGTGATCGAGGCCTGCGAGGCCAGTTCGCGCCTGCATCTGCACGCACCGCAGGGCGCGCTGTACGCCTTTCCCGGCATCGACACGACCGGCTTTGCGGAGTTCGACGACCACCGCTTCGCGCTCGATCTCCTCACCCACGAGGGCGTGCTGATCGTGCCGGGCACGAGCTTCAACGTGCCCTACCGCAATCATTTCCGCGTGACGCTGCTGCCGCAGCCCGAGCAGATCCGCGAGGTGTTCGCGCGCATCGAGACGGCGCTGGCGCGCTGTGAGCGGCAGCCGGTGGAGCTGGTTCGCGCGGCGGAGGGGTGAACGCGCGCGTCTGGTCCGTGTTTTCATGGGCGCGTGGCGCGTGGCGCGTGCGGCTTCTTTTGCTTCTGGTTTGGATGTTTTCGCAGGGTTTCGTCCGCCTCGGCGGCGGCCGAGTTACCTTTCTTTGCTTGTCCAAAGAAAGGTAACCCAAAGAAACGACACCCCGGCACCGCGCGCCGCCTGCTGCGCAGGCGTCGTGCCCTGCGTTGCTCGGCACCCGTCGGCCGGCGCGAACTCGGCCATCCATGGCCTCGAACAATCGCGCCTATCCCCGCCGGCCGCCTGCGCTACTTGGCGCGGTTCAAGGGGGCCCGGTAGATCAAGAGCGAAGGCCGGCAGGCAGCGAGATGACCGCACGCTCCTGCTCTTGGGGTCCCCATGTGGCCCGGTGAGGTGGTGCCGGATCAGCCCGCAGGGGCGCGGGCATCGATGCCCGCGCGTTTCCCGGCGGCACAGGATGTGCCATCGGGAAACCCCGGCACCGGCTCACGTACCCGGAAGGCTTCATCTTCCGGGCGGGCCGCTGGGGTCGCCTTTCTCTTGGTTACTTCTCTTTGGCGACGCAAAGAGAAGTAATTCGGCCGCCGCTGAGGCGGTCGAAACCTTGCGGCCACGCCCAATCAAGAAGCGACAGAAGCCGTATCGCCTGAGTCGCTTGCTAAAAGAAATCGTCCGCGAGCCCTACTCCGCCAGCTCCGGCAAATCCCGATACAGCGCCAGCGCCTGCGGATTGGCGAGCGCGTCGGTGTTCTTCACCGCACGCCCGTGCACCACGTTGCGCACCGCCAGCTCCACGATCTTGCCGGAGATGGTGCGCGGGATGTCGGCCACCTGCACGATCTTCGCCGGCACGTGGCGCGGGGTGGTGTTGGCGCGGATCTGCCTGCGGATGCGCTCGCGCAGTGCGTCATCCAGCACGATGCCCTCGCGCAGGCGCACGAACAGCACCACGCGCACGTCGCCCTGCCAGTCCTGGCCGATGCAGATGCTCTCCAGAATCTCCGGAAGCTGCTCGACCTGACGGTAGATTTCCGCGGTGCCGATGCGCACGCCGCCGGGATTGAGGGTGGCGTCGGAGCGGCCGTAGATGATGATGCCGTCGTGTCCGGTGAGTTTGGCGAAGTCGCCGTGGCACCAGATACCGGGCTGGTTTTCGAAGTAGGCGGCGCGGTATTTCGCCCCGTCCGGATCGTTCCAGAAGCCCACGGGCATCACCGGGAACGGGGCGCTGCAGGCAAGCTCGCCGGTCTGTTCGACCACGGGCCGGCCGTCGTCGTCGAGGATTTCCACCTTGAGGCCGAGGCCGCGGCACTGCAGCTCGCCGCGCCACACCGGCAGGATCGGCGCGCCCAGCGCGAAGCAGCTGATGATGTCGGTGCCGCCCGAAATCGATGACAGCAGCACGTCGGCCTTGATGTCGCGGTAGACGTAATCGAAGCTCTCCGGGGCCAGCGGCGAGCCGGTCGAGAGGATGGTCTTGAGCGCGGGCAGCCTGTGGCTTTCACGCGGCCTGATGCCGGCCTTTTCGATCGCGCTGATCCACTTGGCGCTGGTGCCGAAGATGCTGATGCCGAATTCGTCGGCCAGGTTGCACAGCGCGTTGGCGTCGGGCCAGGACGGATTGCCGTCGTACAGCACCACGGTCGCGCCCACCGCCAGCGCCGAGACCAGCCAGTTCCACATCATCCAGCCGCAGGTGGTGTAGTAGAAGATGTTGTCCTCGCGCTTCACGTCGGCGTGCAGCACGTGTTCCTTCAGGTGCTGGATCAGCGCGCCGCCGGCGCTGTGCACGATGCACTTGGGCACGCCTGTGGTGCCCGAGCTGTACATGATGTAGAGCGGGTGGTCGAAGGGCAGGGACACGAATTCGAGCTCGGCCTCGGCAAAGGGCGCGACGAAATCGCCCAGGTTCACCGCGCGCGGCACCGCCTCGAGCGACTCGGGGCGGTCGAGGTAGGGCACCACCACGATGCGCTCGATGGAGTCGATCTCGCGCGCGAAGCCGGCGACTTTCTCCAGGCAGTCCAGGCGCTTGCCGCCGTACTGGTAACTGGCCGCGGTGAACAGCACCTTGGGGCGGATCTGGCCGAAGCGGTCGAGCACGCCGTTGACGCCGAAATCGGGTGAACACGACGACCAGATCGCGCCGAGCGAGGCGGTGGCCAGCATCGCGACCACGGTGTCGGGCAGGTTCGGCATGAAGCCGGCGACGCGGTCGCCGACGGTCACGCCCTGCGCCCCGAGGGCGGCGGCCAGCGCGGCGACGCGGCGGCGCAGCTGGGCGTAGGTGATGCGCTCGGTGGCACCGTTCTCGCCGCGGAACAGCAGGGCCACGCGGTCGTCGTCGAAGCGAAGCAGGTTCTGCGCGAAGTTCAGCCGCACGTTCGGGAACCAGCGCGCGCCGGGCATCTTGTCGCCGTCTACCAGCACCGGTGTGCGCTCGCCCTGTGCCTCGATCCCGCAGAAGTCCCATACCAGGCACCAGAACGCCTCGGGGTGGGCGATGGAAAACCGGTAGAGGCCGGGGTAGTCGGTGACGCTGTCGTCACCGGTTTCGGCCTGGACCAGGGCGATGAAGCGCGAGAGGTTGGCGCGCTCGATGCGTTCGACGCCGGGAATCCAGAGAGGTTGGGACATGACGCGGACCGATGAATGACCTGCCCGCATTCTAGTGCCGCGTCCCGGCGGCGGCAGTTGTCCTTTGGGGCAAGGCCCGCGCCCCGGGCGGAATCAGCCGCCGGACCCGGCCAGCAGGCGCAGCCGGTCGCGCACCCGCCCGGCCAGCGCGTCGTAGTGCCTGCCCAGGAGCGCGCGCAGCTCCCCGTCGGTGGCGTAGCCGATGCTCTGGCGATACTCGCGCTTCAGCGCGCTGGTCGCGCGCCAGCCCGCTTCGATGTCTTCAATGCAACGCTCGGGTACCACGTCGTGACCTTCGCCGATGCGTTCGAGCACGCGCTCGATGTGGCGCTCGGCCACTTCGCGCGGCGCGGATTTCGGCGGCAGCTTCTCGAAGGAAAAGTTGCGGATGCCGTCGGTCTCGAACGGGTCCGGTCCGGCGGCGCGGCTGTGCATGTGGAGGTCGTCGTCGAAGCGGGTGGCGCATTCGAGCATCCGCGCGGTCTTCCACTGACCGCTCAGGAGCAGCAGGAGGAAGCCGATGAACCCCGGCCACTTGGGCTTGAGCGCGAAGGATGCGGCGCTGCCGTAATCGGGGTGGGTGAAGAGGCCGAGCAGGGTGCGCCGGCCCTGCTGCGCGCTGATGCCGCGCGCCTCGGCATAGGCCAGAAGCGTGTATCCGAGCGGTGCCAGCGCCCGCTCGCAGGCCGCAGCGTGCCTGCGCTGGAACGCGGGGAATTCCGTGGGTTCGACTTCGGCCAGCTCAGGATCGGCCTCGTGCGCCACGCTGTAGAGACTGAAAGCGATCTGGGTTGCCTGCAGGTCTTCCGGCGATTCGTCTCCCGCCATCGCCTCCAGCGCGTTCTGCAGGTCGACGCCCTGGCGCACCAGTTCCGCGGTGGCGTGGGTCAGGGCGTAGCTCGCGTCTTCCACGGGGCTGCGTTCCACGTCTTCGGTGTCACCCGCGCGCTCGAGGATTTCGGCCAGCTCTTCGCGTTCGCCTTCCTTGCCCCTGGCGTAGCGTGCGCGTTCCTCCTCGACGAAGGCGCGCGCCGGCGCATCGGCCGCAATGCGTTCGAGCACGCGGTCCATGTGGTGGGTGGCCAGTTCGTGCCGGCCGAGCAGGGCGGCGATCCGCGCGCAGAGGCGGTCATACTGGTTGTCGGCCGTCAGGCTTGCCGCACGGGTGGTGTCGGAAAGGGCCTGTTCCAGCGCGCTGCGGCCGTAGCCGATGCCGAGGGCATCGTGCACCACGTCCTGGCCGTCCGCGGCATCGTGTGCGCGCAGGTGATGGTACTGGCCGCGGCGGGCCCAGGCTTCGGCGCGCTGCGGATCCAGCGCGATGCTGAGGTCCAGGCTGGCGAGCGCCTCCTCGACCGCGCCGGCGTCGTCGGCATCGGCCGCGCCATCGAGCACGGCGCGTGCGAAGAAGAAGTGCGCGGCGGCATTTTCCGGCTCGCGCGCGATCGCGCGCCGCAGCAGCGGCAGGATGTCGAGCGCTTCGTAATGCTCTTCGGCAAGTTCCACCCGCGCCAGCAGCGTGGGAACGTGATCGGGCGCGAGCGCCAGCGCGGCGTCGAGCGCCATCGCCGCCTCGGCCGGACGCCCCAGCGCATTGAGGCAGCGCCCGCGGTGGACGTGCAGCGGCGCGGCGTCGGGGTGGGAGGCGACAAGTTCGTCCAGGATCTTCAGCGCGCCGGCGTAGTCCCTGTCGCGAAACAGCTTTCCGGCTTTCCGATGGCGTTCGGTGCGTTGATCCTGAGTCATGGGCTCGGCGGGTGGGCGAGAGGTGGTCGGAGAGTAGCGCGGATTGAATCTGCGCGCCGCATCGCAGTTTTCCGCCTGCTCGCCGCGCAGGTGGCTTCAGGCCAGCGTCGTGGCGATGCGGCGATCACTCCGCGGCACGCGCGTCAGGTCGAACGCGGCGATGGCGGCGTCGAGCAGACGCGGCAGGTCCAGGGCGTCATCCAGCGCCTCGGAGCGCTGCCCGAGGAAGGCCCAGGCGGCGCGCAGCGCCGGGATCGGACGGGCAGCGTCCAGCGCCAGCGCCTGCTGCGACTTGCCGAGCTTGTGGCCATCGGCATCCAGCGCCAGCGGCAGGTGGGCGTAGGCGGGCGTCGGCAAGCCGAGCGATTCCTGCAGGAAGATCTGGCGCGCGGTGGAGTCGATCAGGTCGGCACCGCGCACCACCTCGCTGATGCCCTGGGCCGCGTCGTCCACCACCACCGCAAGCTGGTAGGCCACCAGGCCATCGCCGCGCCAGAGCACCACATCCCCCACGTCCTGCGCGAGGTTTTGCCGGCGCGGCCCGCGGATGGCGTCGACGAAGGTGATGACGCGATCCGGCACGCGCAGCCGCCAGGCCACCGGGCCATCGCGGCGCGTGGACAGGCAGCCGCGGTGCGGCGCGCCGGCCAGCGCGCTGCGGCTGCAGCGGCAGGCGAACACCCGCTCGTCCGCGCGCAGCCGATCGAGCGCGGCGCGATACGCCTCCAGCCGCCGGCTTTGCCACATCGGCTCCTCGTCCCAGTCCAGCCCGAAGCGGCGCAGCGCGTCGAGCTGCAGGTCCGTGGCACCGGGCACCACGCGCGGGGTGTCGATGTCCTCCACCCGCAGCAGCCACTGGCCGCCCTGCGCGCGGGCGCGCAGGAAGCTGCCGAGGGCCGCCACCAGCGAACCGAAATGCAGCGGCCCGGTGGGCGAGGGCGCGAAACGGCCGCGGTATCGACCCGGCTTGAATTCAGCGGACGATGGCTTCATTTCTGCACAATCCGCACTCCACTGCGCGCCGGAGGCTCCGGCATCTTTCTTCAAGGAAGGTTCCCATGATGATTCGACGCATCGCGCTGTTTCTCGCCACCAACCTTGCGGTCCTGGTCCTGCTGGGCATCGTGATGAGCGTGCTGGAAAAGGCGTTCGGGATTCAACCGGGCCAGAACGGCACCCTGCTGGTATTCGCGGCCGTGTTCGGTTTCGGCGGGGCGATGATTTCCCTGCTGATGTCCAAGACCATGGCCAAGCGCAGCACCGGCGCGCAGGTCATCACCCAGCCCCGCAACGAGGTGGAGCGCTGGCTGTTCCAGACCGTGGAGCGGCAGGCGCAGGCTGCCGGTATCCGCATGCCCGAAGTGGCGATCTACGACGCGCCCGATGTCAATGCGTTCGCCACCGGTGCCACCCGCAACAGTTCGCTGGTGGCGGTTTCGACCGGCCTGCTGCGCGCGATGGACAGGGACGAGGCCGAGGCCGTGCTGGCGCACGAGGTCAGCCACGTCGCCAACGGCGACATGGTGACCATGGCGCTGATCCAGGGCGTGCTCAACACCTTCGTGCTGTTTCTCGCGCGCGTGGTCGGCCGCACCATCGACGCCATGCTTTCGGGCAATCGCGACAATGACGGCGGGCCGAGCTTCTTCTACTACATCATCGTGACGGTGCTGGAACTGGTGTTCGGGCTGTTTGCCTCGATGATCGCGATGGCCTTCAGCCGCTGGCGCGAGTTTCGCGCCGATGCCGGCGGCGCGCGCCTCGCAGGGCGCGGGAAGATGATCGCCGCGCTGCAGCGGCTGGCGGGCAACCGCGGCCAGAGTACGCTGCCCGACCAGATCCGCGCCTTCGGCATTTCCGGCGGCATCGCGCACGGGCTGCGCAAGCTGATGATGTCGCACCCGCCGCTGGAGGAGCGCATCCGCGCGCTGCGCGAGGCCGCGTAAACGCCGCTCCTTCCGCCCGCTGTCTCCACGCCGCGCCCTCGATTTGCGCAAGGCTGCGACGGTTCCGCGCTCTCGCCCGTAGCAGTAAATGCATACCGGAGCGGATCCGGGGCGGAGAGGAGTGGAACCATGGGAAAGAGAGCCGTGTGGCGAGCTGTCGCTGCGGTGGGTACCGTGCTGGCGATCGTGCCGTGGGCGGCAGCGCAGGCCGGCGAGCCGCGCGAGGTGCGCTGGCAGGAGCGGCCGGAAGCGCCGCGGCACGGCGATTTCGTGGGCGAACCGGGCATTGCGATCGAGGCGATGACCGAGGGGTTCATGGCGGCGCATCCCGACCTGCGCTGGCGGCGGGAAGGGCTGCACGACTACGCCAACGGCCGCCATGGGCAGGCGATGACGCATTTCCTTCAGGCCGCGCGCTACGCCGACAAGGCCTCGCAGGCCATGGTGGCCGAGATGCACTGGCAGGGCATCGGCGTGCCGCAGGATCGTGCCCTGGGCTATGCGTGGATGGACCTGGCCGCCGAGCGGCGCTACCCGAACTTCCTGATCCTGCGCGAGAGCTACTGGGACCAGCTCGATGAATCGACGCGCGCCGAGGCGATCGAGCGCGGCCAGGCGGTCTATGCCGAGTACGGCGACGAGGTTGCCAAACCGCGCCTGGAGAAAGTGCTGCGGCGGGAGAAGCGCAAGCTGACCGGCAGCCGCACCGGCTTCGTCGGCAACATCACCATCATCCCGAACACCGGCCCGCTGGCGGGAACGGGGATGTCGATTCCGGGCGAGCGTTTCTATGCAAGGGAGTACTGGGAGCCTGAGCGGTACTGGGCGCTGCAGGACACGATCTGGAAATCTCCCCCGCGCGGCGAGGTGCATGTGGGTGACCTCGTGCCCGGGACTGAAGCGGCGAAGGACTGAAGCGCCCGGCCGGATCGGCCTAGCCGACCGCGCGCGCCGCAGCGATGGCGCTGACGCGCGCGCGCCGGATCTTCTCGGCGATCTGTTCGCCGCCGAGGCCGGCGAGGTCGAGATCGCGCGGCTTCACCGCGAGCGCGGCGGCGTGCGCGGCAAGCAGTGCGTCACGCGGCGGGTAGGGCTCGCGTTCGCGCTCGCGCCGGCCGCGCTTGTCGGCCTCGCAGGCCAGTGCGATCCGGTCCATGCGCTCGGGCCTGCGGAAGCCGTCGCAGCGAACGATCAGGTCGTGCACCTTAGCCGGCTTCAGCTCGTGGAAGCGATGCACGTTGAGGTGCTCACGGCAGACGCTGCGGGCGAGCGCGGCGTGTTCGGTCGGCACCCGAAGGCGTTCGCACAGGTCTTCCAGCGGAGCCAGTCCCGAATGTTCGTGCGCGCGGTGCGCCGGCAGCTCGCGCGCCGGCGTGAGCGCCTTGCCCAGGTCATGGGTGAGGACGCAGAACGCGACCAGCGCATCGCCAGGCGCCAGCCGCGCGGCCGCGTCGCAGGCCATCTCGGTGTGCACGCCCGCATCCACTTCCGGATGATGCGCCGCGTGCTGCGGCACGCCGTATAGCGCATCGACTTCGGGCAGCACCCGGGCCAGTGCGCCGCAGGCGCGCAGGGTGCGCAGGAAGGCCGAGGGCGAGGGCTCGGCGAGCGCGCGCGACAGCTCCTGGAAGACGCGCTCGGGCACCAGGTGATCGACCTCGCCATCGGCCACCATGGCGCGCATCAGCTCCAGAGTCTCGGCCGCCACGGAAAAACCCAGTCGCGCCCAGCGCGCCATGAAGCGCGCCGCGCGCAGGATCCGTACCGGGTCTTCGGCAAAGGCGGGGGAGACGTGGCGCAGCACACGCGCCGCAAGATCCGCCGCGCCGCCATGGGGATCGATCAGGCTGCCGTCTGCATCCTGCGCCATGGCGTTGACGGTGAAGTCGCGCCGCGCCAGATCTTCTTCCAGCGTGATGTCGGGCGTGGCCACCACGGAGAAGCCGCGATAGCCGCGCCCGGCCTTGCGCTCGCAGCGCGCCAGGGCGTATTCCTCGTGCGTTTGCGGGTGCAGGAACACCGGGAAGTCGCGCCCGACGGGGGTGTAGCCGGCCGCCACCATCGCCTCGGGCGTGCCACCCACCACCACGAAATCGCGGTCGCCTGGCGCCAGACCCAGCAACGCATCGCGCACCGCGCCGCCGACCAGAAACGTCTTCACGCGCGCCGCGCCCGTCGCCAGCGGTCGTGGCGCGGCTGGCGCGCACCGACGCCGAGCTGCTGCGGCACGATGGCATCGATCGGGGTCTTTTCGATGCCGAGCCGATACAGCCCGTCGATCCCGCCCACGGCATCGCGCTTGAGCGAGAGGAAGTTGTCGGTCGAGAAGGGTTTGCCCGGCACGAAGTCGAAGATCGCCGCCTGCAGACGGCCGAGCGCGTCGGGCAGCGGCAGGATGGCGCGGCGCAGGCCGAGGCAGCGCGCGGTGTAGCGGACGATTTCCGCGAGGCTGAGCGTTTCCGCGCCGTAGATTTCGTAGAGCTGTCCGATGGTGGCCGGGTCTTCCAGCGCGCGCACGAAGGCCTCCGTCACGTCCCCCACGTACACCGGCGCGAAGCGCGCGCCGGCGCGCGCCAGCGGCAGCACGGGTGCGAGCCGCAGCAGTTTGGCGAAGCGGTCGAACAGGCCATCGCCCGGCCCGAAGATCACCGAGGGCTGGAAGATCGTCCACTCCAGTCCGGAGCCGCGCACGCTGTCTTCGGCCTGGCCGCGCGTGCGCAGATAGTGACTTTCACCGCGCCCGGCGTTGAGCGCACTCATCTGCAGCAGGCGGCGCACGCCACTCGCGCGGCAGGCGGCGATCAGGCTGTCGGTGAAATCGACGTGGGCGCGCTGGAAGCCGTGTCCGCGGCGGCCGCGCTCGTTGAGGATGCCGATCAGGTTGATCGCGGCCTGTGCGCCGTCCAGCAGCCGGCGCAGATCGGCCGCGGCGTAGACGTCGGCGGTCACCACCTCGACCCCGGGCAGCACCAGCAGATCGCGCTGGCGCTCGCGGTTGCGGCTGGGTACCGTGACCGCGAACCCGCGGCGGACCAGTTCGGCGACCAGGCGGCGGCCGACGAAGCCGGTGCCGCCGAATACGACGATGCGGGACAGGCTCATGAGGAACTCCCGGGCAGAGTGGTCGGGCAGGCGAACGGATGCCGTTCGGCCGCCGCGGGACGTTGGCCCAGCGCGCGCTGGGCGATGGGCACGGCGCGGCCTTCCAGACGCCAGTCGTAGACGGTGGCGAAGGCGAGGATCCGCGCTACGTACTCGCGAGTTTCGCGGTAGGGAATCGTTTCGATCCACAGGTCCACATCCGCCACCGGGCGCTGCGCCAGCCAGCGCGCCACCGGCGAGGGGCCGGCGTTGTAGGCGGCGGTGGCCAGGAAGGGCAGGCCGCCGTGTCGTTCCAGCATCGTGGCCAGATGCGCGATGCCGAGGCTGAGGTTTTCCTTTGGATCGAACAGTTCCGCATCGCCCGGATAGCGCTGCCCGCGCCGGGTGGCTTCCATCCGCGCGGTGGAGGGCAGGAGCTGCATGAGGCCGCGTGCGTTGGCGTGCGAACGCGCATCCGGTGCCCAGGCGCTCTCGGCGCGGATCAACGCCACCACCCAGGACGGATCCAGCCCGTGCGCGCGCGCCTCGCGCCGAATCTGGCGCTCGAAGGGCAGCGGGAAGCGCAGGCGGTAGTAGGCGAGATCGTCGCCGGCGTTGAGCGTGAACGGGCCGCGATCATGCCAGCCCGCGGCGTCCGCCAGCGCCACCGCGACGCGGCGCTCGTCCGGCGACAGCGAGCTCTTGAGCGCGTCCCACTCGCGCCGCGCCCAGCCGATCCGGCCCAGCGCGAACAATTCCATGGCGCGCACGAAACCGGGTCGCGCTTCCAGGCTGCGGCGCAGCGCCGGCGCTTCCAGCGATGCCTCGCGCGGGCACAGGGCATAGGGCGCGCCGATGCGTTCGGCAGCGAGGAATCCGTAGTAGCTCGGCTCGGCTGAAAGCGCGTCCAGGATGGCGCGCGCCGCGGTGTCGCCGGCGCGCTCGCGCAGACGCGCCTCGAAGTAGCGCCAGCGCGGCTCGGCGCGCTGCGCCGACGGCATCATCGCGATGGCGGCCAGCGCGGCCCGGTCGTCACCGCGCGCCAACGCCTCGCGGAACCGCCATTCGTGCAGGCGCGCATCCCAGGCCTCGGCGGGCACGGCGGCAAAGCGCCGCGCGCTGTCAGGCAGGTAGGAGGCCGCGCTCCACAGCGCAATCTGGTTGAGCGCTTCGCCGCGCTGCGCGGCGTCGAAGCTGAAGCGGCCCTGCAGCGCGGCGAACAGCGCCTCGGCGGCATCCGGATCGGCCTTGGCTACCCGCGTCACGCCCAGGAGTGCAATGCGCCGGCTGGCCGCGTCGTCGGGCCAGCCGGAGGCCAGCGCGGCGGTCGGGCCGGCCAGGTAGTCGGCCTGCGCATTGGCGCGCTTCGCCTGTGCCGCCGGCAGGCCGCGCGCGAGATGGCGCATGAGGCCGAGGTTGTGCTCGGTCGCTGCCAGCGCGATGCGTTCCAGCGTGCGCGCCTCGGTGAGCAGTCCGCGCTGGCGCACCACCTCGAACACCGCATCGCAGCGTGCCGGCTGCGAGCGGCCGCTCAGCCACAGGGCCAGACCGGCGTCGAGCCAGGCGGTGTCGGGCGTGGCGTCACGGCGGGAAAGAAGGTCGGCGCAGCGCAGTTCGGCATCCGCGCTGCCCGCGTACAGCGAGCGGAATCCCGCCCAGTCCTCGCGTTGCGCGAGCGCGCGCAGCGCCTGATCGCGCAGCGTCGCGGACACCGGCAGGTCCGGATGCGCGTCGAGGAAGGTCTTGACCGTCCTCGCGCTGGCGCGATCGAGCTGGCGGCGCAGCGCGGTGTAGTCGAGATACGGTGCCAGCGGGTGCTGCGCATAGTCGCGCGCCGCTGCGGAAAATTCCGCCAGCGGGCGTGATTCGGCAGCCTCCAGTGCGCGTGCGAAACCGGCGCGCTGGGCCGCCAGGTCGGTGTGCGGCGACACCGCCCCGGCCGGGCGAACGCCGGGGCCGGCCAGAAGCGCCAGCGCGCACGAAACAAGGACCGGGAGCAGGTGCCGTCGCATGTCCACAGTGTATCCCGTGCGCGCGCCGGCTCCGACCGCGCCAGCGCAGGTCGTTCTGGTGTGGCACAGCCACGCGGCGCGCGGGACGGTTACACTTGGCGGCTCCGGCGCAGCCTGCGCCACCTCTGACCTTGCGGAGAAGCACGTCCATGATCCTTCGTTCCCTGATGTTCGCCGGCCTGCTGGTTCCGGCGCTGGCTTTTGCCCAGGAATCCACCGCGCCGGCCGCCGCACCTGCCGCCGCGCCGGCTGAAATCGCCGCCCCGGCACCGCGCGTGGCGCTGCACACCAATCTTGGCGACATCGTGATCGAACTCGACGCGGCCAAGGCACCGATCTCTTCGGAGAACTTCCTCGCCTATGTGAAGGACGGCTACTACAACGGCACCGTCTTCCACCGCGTGATCGACAACTTCATGGCGCAGGGCGGCGGCTACACCGCCGACCTCCAGCCCAAGCCGACCCGCGCCCCGATCCGTAACGAGGCGAGCAACGGGCTTTCCAACCTGCGCGGCACCCTCGCGATGGCGCGTACCGGCGAGCCGCACTCGGCCAACTCGCAGTTCTTCATCAACCTCGTGGACAACCCGCGCCTCGACTACGTCAGCGACGAGAACGGCATGACCTGGGGCTATGCCGTGTTCGGCAAGGTGGTCGAAGGCATGGACGTGGTCGACAAGATCCGCGCCATCCCGACCGGCGGCCAGGGACCGTTCCACTCCGATGTCCCGACCCAGGCGGTCGTGATCGAGCGCGCCGAAGTGCTGGCCGCGGCCGTGCCGGCGGACGCGGAGTAAGTCCGCCCGTGGGACAGGCGCGCACCGATGCCGGCGGCAGCCGCGTGCGCGCCCTGTTCGTCTCCGATCTGCATCTGGATCCGGCCAGGCCGCAGATCACCGACCTGTTCCTCGCCTTCCTGCGCGAAGAAGCCGCGCGGTCGCCGGCGCTCTACATCCCGGGCGATCTTTTCGAGGCCTGGGTGGGTGACGACGACGACGCCGAGCTGCCCGCGCGCGTGGCGCAGGCGCTGCGCGCGCTGGCCGATGGCGGCACGCGGATCGCCTTCATTCGCGGCAACCGCGATTTTCTCCTCGGCGGCGGCTACGCGACCCGCGCCGGTTTCGAGATCCTGCCCGACCCTTGCGTGATCGCACCGGGCGGCGAGCCGATCCTGCTCCTGCATGGCGATCTGCTGTGCGTGGACGACGCCGCGTACCAGGCCGTTCGCCGCCAGGTGCGCGATCCAGACTGGCAGCGCGCGCTTCTGGCGCGGCCGCTGGCCGAGCGTCGCGCCTTCGCCCAGGCCGCGCGTCAGTCCAGCGCCGCGCACCAGCAGGCCATGACCTCGCAGGAGATCGGCGACGCCGCGCCGCATGCGGTGGAGGACTTTTTCCGCCGCTACGGCGTCTCCCGCATGATCCACGGCCACACCCATCGCCCGGCGGTGCACGACCTGGTGGTCGACGGCGTGCCGCGCCAGCGCATCGTGCTGGGCGACTGGTACGAACAGGGCAGCGTGCTGCGGATGTACGAGGACGGGCGCTGTGAACTGGCCGGACTGATCCTGCCGGACTGATCCCGCCGGCGTCAGCCGCCGCGGGTCTTGCCGGGCTTGGGCAGCCGCACCATCGCGGTGTGCGAGGCGAGGTCGTGCCAGGTGCGCCGCTCAGGGTCGATCAGGCTCCAGAGAAACCCCAGGCCGAAGGCCGCCAGCGACACCCCGGCGGCGAGGTAGCGGCGCGCCAGTTCGCCCCATTCCGGGGTGGATTCGCCATCGTACCGCACCAGCCGCAGCCGCCAGGCGCGCATGCCCAGCGTCTGCCCGCCGCGCCGCCAGCTCAGGCCGAAATAGCCGAACCCGACCGCCAGCATCAGCGCGAACTCCAGATAGGCCGCCGGACTGCCGGGCGTCACCGGCGCGCCGCCGCGCGCCAGCAGCACCAGCGCGGCGGTGGCGAACCACAGTGCGCCCAGCGGCAGCAGGTCGTAGATCATCGCCATCAGGCGGAAGCCCAGCGCAGCGGGTTCGGCGGCGAGGCGGGGCGGGGAAGGCGAATCGGGCGCGGTCATCGGCGAAGGATAGCGGCAGCACGCCGCGTGCGGCGGGCGTGGCGCTCCGGCCGCTATGCTGGGCACATGTCTTCCGAGGCCATTACCCGCCGACGCCTGCGCGCCCGCGCCATGCCGCCCGTGCCGGAGGCGGCGCGCGGCCAGATCGACGCCTTCATCGACCACCTCTGGGCCGAGCGCGGCATCTCCGCCCAAACCCAGGCCAGCTACCGGCGCGATCTCGAAGGCCTGGCGCGCTGGCTGGGCGACGCGGTGCGCCTGGATGCGCTGGACCGCGCCCGACTGTTCGACTACCTCGCCTGGCGCACCGACGCCGGCTACGACCCGCGCAGCAACGCGCGACTGATGTCGAGCCTGCGTGCCTTCTACGCCCGGCAGGTGCGCCTGGGCACGATGGCAGAGGATCCCACCGCCCTGGTGCAGCGCCCCAAGGCGCGGCGCAAACTGCCGCGCACCCTGGCCGAAAGCGAGGTCGAGGCGCTGCTGGCGGCACCGGATGCGGAAAGCCCGCTGGGCCTGCGCGATCGCGCGATGCTGGAGCTCATGTACGGGGCCGGCCTGCGCGTTTCCGAACTGACCGGCCTGCGGCTTGCGGAAGTGAACCTGCGCCAGGGCGCGCTGCGCGTCACCGGCAAGGGCGGCAAGGATCGGGTGCTTCCCATCGGCGAGGAAGCCGCGCACTGGCTGGATCGCTATCTGGCCCGGTCGCGTCCGCTGCTCGCCGGCGGGCGCGTGCGCGAACCGCTGTTCCTCACCCGGCGCGGCACCGCGGTGAGTCGCCAGCTCTTCTGGCGGGGCCTCAAGCGCATCGCCCTCGCCGCCGGCATCGACGCGGCGCGGGTGACGCCGCACGGCCTGCGCCACGCCTTCGCCACCCACCTGCTCAACCACGGTGCCGACCTGCGATCGCTGCAGATGCTGCTTGGTCACGCCAGCCTCTCCACCACCCAGATCTACACCGCCGTGGCGAAGGAGCGCCTGCAGCAGCTCCACGCCCGCCACCATCCGCGCGGCTGAGACACCGGCCACGCCGTTCGCCACTGGCCCGGTAGAGGCCGCTCCCTTATCCTTGCCCATGAACTTTCTGCCTGCGGCCCGGTCGAACGCGCGTTGCAGTCCCATTACCGTTCCCGAGGAACCGCCATGAACCGCTTTCTGATCGCCGCCGCGCTGGGCGCGGCCGCGTTTTCCGCTTCCGCCGACGATTCCGCGGTTGAGGCTGCCATCAAGTCGCTGGTGCCCGGTGCCAAGATCGACAGCATTGCCGAGTCGCAGGTGCCCAACTTCTATCAGGTCGTGCTGCAGGGCCAGGTCATCTACATCAGCGCCGACGGCCGGTTCCTGTTCCAGGGTTCGGTGTTCGACATTCCCAACAAGATCGACCTGACCGAGAATACCAAGGCGGGCCTGCGCAAGGGCGCGCTGGCGGCGGCGGGTCCGGAGCGGCGCATCATCTTCCCGGCCAAGAACGAGAAGTATGCGGTCACCGTGTTCACCGACATCGACTGCGGCTACTGCCGCCGCATGCACGGCGAGATGGCCGAGTACAACAAGCGCGGCATCAGCGTGGAGTACCTGTTCTTCCCGCGCTCGGGCGTGGGCGGGGAGTCGTACGACAAGGCGGTGTCGGTGTGGTGCGCGACCGATCGCAACAAGGCCATGGACAACGCCAAGGCCGGCGGAAAGCTCGAATCGAAGACCTGTGACAATCCCGTGGCCGCCGACTACGAGCTGGGCCAGAGCGTGGGCGTGAACGGAACCCCGGCGGTGTACACCAGGGATGGCACCCAGCTGGGCGGCTACCTGCCGCCGGAACAGCTGCTCCAGCGCCTGGACGCACTGGCCGGCGCGCGCTGATCCCCGCGATCCCGTCTCCGCATCGGGCCCGCCAGGCCAAGCCGGCGGGCCCTTTCGTTAGAATTGAGTCCCTTTCGTCCGACCCGATGACAACCATGCTGGTATTCCAGGCCCGGACCGCCCTGAGCGCCCACGCGCAATCGCGCCTCCAGGCGCGGCTGCGGGCGCTCGATGCAAGGCTGATGCTCGGGGCCGTATCGGACATCTATTTTGCCCAGCCCGAACCGGGGCGGGTCGTCGATGCGCGCGATCTGGCGCGGGTGCTGGGTGCCGCCGTGCTCGATGCGCCGCTGCCCGCAGGGCGGCTGGCGCTGCCGCGCCTGGGCACGATCTCGCCCTGGTCGAGCAAGACCACCGAAATCGTGCGCGGCGCGGGGCTGGCGGTGCGGCGGGTCGAGCGCGGCCAGCACTTCGCGGTGGCGGGGCTGACGCCCGGCATCGAACCGGCGGTGGCGGCGCTGCTGCACGATCCGATGACCCAATCGCTGGTGCCCGATCTTGCCGCGGCCGCCGCCCTGTTCGACGCGCCCGCGCCGGGCGGCGTGGTGCGCGTGCCGCTGGCCGGGCTGGAGGCGGCCAACGCGACGCTGGGCCTGGCGCTGTCCGCGGACGAGATCGACTACCTGCGCGAACGCTACGGCGCGCTGGGGCGCGATCCCACCGATGCCGAGCTGATGATGTTCGCGCAGGCCAACTCCGAGCACTGCCGGCACAAGAACTTCAACGCGAGCTGGACACTCGATGGGCAGGCGCAGCCGCGCAGCCTGTTCGCGATGATCCGCAACACCCACGCGAAGTCCCCCCAGCTCACCCTCAGCGCCTACAAGGACAACGCGGCGGTGATCGAGGGTTTCCCGGCGCGGCGCTTCCGGTGCGATCCTGAAACCGGTACCTGGGGTGCCGGTGCGGTGCAGCCGAGTGCCTTCGCGATCAAGGTTGAAACCCACAATCACCCTACCGCGATCGCGCCCTTTCCCGGTGCCGCGACCGGCGCGGGTGGCGAAATCCGCGACGAAGGAGCCACCGGGCGCGGCGGTAAGCCCAAGGTCGGTCTGAGCGGTTTTTCCGTCTCGCACCTGCGCATCCCGACCCTGCCGCAGCCCTGGGAAGCGGCGCGCCCGCTCAATCCGCGCATGGCCTCGGCCCTCCAGATCATGCTGGACGGGCCGCTCGGTGCGGCGGCCTTCAACAACGAGTTCGGCCGCCCGGCGGTCACCGGCTACTTCCGCAGCTTCGAGCTGGAAACCCCCGAATCGGGCCTGGTGCGCGGCTACGACAAGCCGATCATGCTGGCCGGCGGCGTCGGCGCGATCGATCCCGAACAGGTGGAAAAGCTCCCCGTGCGCCCCGGTGACGCGGTGGTGGTGCTGGGCGGCCCGGCGATGCTGATCGGGCTGGGCGGTGGTGCCGCCAGTTCGCTGGCCAGCGGCGAAAGTTCGGAAGGACTGGATTTCGCCTCGGTGCAGCGCGACAACCCGGAAATGCAGCGCCGTTGCCAGGAGGTGATCGACGCCTGCTTCGCGCGCGGTGCCGACAATCCGATCCGCAGCGCGCACGATGTCGGCGCGGGCGGGCTGTCCAACGCCATCCCCGAGCTGCTGCACGATTCGGGCGTGGGCGGGGTGATCGATCTTGCCGCCATTCCGCGCGACGACCCGTCGCTCTCGCCGATGCAGCTGTGGTGCAACGAGTCCCAGGAGCGCTACGTTCTGGGCATCGCGGCCGAACACCTCGACGCCTTCCGCGCGATCTGCGCCCGCGAGCGCTGTCCCCACGCCGTCGTCGGCGTCGCCACGGTGGAGGAACACCTCCTCGTGGCGGAGTGCCCGCTCGACGAATCCCCAATCCCGAATCCTCAATTCCGCGGCGAAGCCGCCATCGACATCCCGATGGATCTTCTCTTCGGCAAGGCGCCGAAGATGCAGCGCGACGCCGAGCGCGGCGCGAACGCGCGCTGGCCGCGCCTGGATACCGGGGCGATGGACCTGCGCGAGGCCGGCCTGCGCGTGCTGTCGCACCCGAGCGTGGCGAGCAAGAACTACCTGGTGACGATCGGCGATCGCACCGTCGGCGGCCTGGTGGCGCGCGACCAGATGGTCGGTCCCTGGCAGATACCGCTGGCCGACTGCGGCATCAGCCTGGACGACTTCTCCGGATACACCGGGCAGGCGCTGTCGATCGGCGAGCGCGCGCCGCTGGCGCTGCTCGATTCCGCCGCCGCCGCACGCATGGCGGTGGGCGAGGCCATCACCAACCTCCTGTCCGCGCCGGTGGCCGATCTCGCCGAGATCAAGCTTTCGGCCAACTGGATGGCCGCCTGCGGCCACGGCGACGAGGACGCGCGCCTGTTCGACGCCGTCCGCGCCGTGGGCATGGAGCTGTGCCCGGCGCTCGACATTTCGATCCCGGTCGGCAAGGACTCGCTGTCGATGGCCTCCAGGTGGACGGGATTCGGGAGTGGGGATTCGGGATTGGCAGGAGCAAAGAGCCCGCCCGACTCCATCCTCTCGAATCCCCAATCCCCAATCCCCAATCCGGGCGAAGCCCATCGCTGCATCTCCCCCGTCTCGCTGGTGGTGTCGGCCTTCGCGCGGGTGCGCGACGTACGCCAGGCGCTGACGCCGGTGCTGGCGCGCGAGGTCGATTCGGAGCTGTGGCTGATCGGGCTGGGCGGCGGCAAGCGCCGCCTCGGCGGTTCGATCCTGTCGCAGGTGCACGGCACCTTCGGCGGCGAGCCGCCCGATCTCGATTCGCCCGAACTGCTGCGCGGGCTGTTCAATCTGGTCCGCGACGCGCGCGACACCGGCATCGTCCTGGCCTGTCACGACCGCAGCGACGGCGGCGCGTTCGCCGCGCTGTGCGAGATGGGCTTCGCCTCGCACTGCGGGCTGGAAATCCAGCTCGATCACTGGGGCGACGATCCGTTCAGCACGCTGTTCTGCGAAGAGCTGGGCGTGATCGTGCAGGTATCGATGGACGACCGCGCCGAATTCGCCGACCTGGTGGACCGGCACGGACTCACCCACTGCGCGCAGCGCATCGGCAAGCCGCTCGCCTCACCGCGCGTGCGCGTGCTGGCCGGGCGCGACATGCTGGCCGAATGGGGCTGGCAGGAGCTGTTCGATGCCTGGTGGCAGGTGACGCACGCCATGCAGGCGCTGCGCGACACACCCGAAAGTGCCGATGCCGAGCGCGCGGCGCGGCGCGATTTTTCCGCGCCGCCGCTCGCACCGAGGCTCGGCTTCGATCCGGCCGAGGACATTGCCGCGCCCTACATCGCCAGCGGCGCGCGCCCGCGCGTGGCGATCCTGCGCGAGCAGGGCGTCAACGGACAGGTCGAGATGGCGGCAGCCTTCGACCGTGCCGGCTTCGAGGCGGTGGACGTGCACATGACCGACCTGATCGAAGGCCGCCTGCGGCTGGACGACTTCCGCGGGCTGGCGGCCTGCGGCGGATTCAGCTACGGCGACGTGCTCGGAGCCGGGCGCGGCTGGGCCACCTCGATCCTCGAGCGCGCGCCGCTGCGCGAGCAGTTCGCCGCGTTCTTCGCGCGCGACGACCGCTTCACCCTGGGCGTGTGCAACGGCTGCCAGATGCTCAGCCACCTGCGCGAACTGATCCCGGGTGCGCAGCACTGGCCGGCTTTCCTGCACAACGCCTCGGGGCGCTTCGAGGCGCGCCTGGCGATGCTGGAAGTGGAGGAATCGCCGTCGGTCTTCCTGCAGGGCATGGCTGGCTCGCGCCTTCCGGTGGCGACCTCGCACGGCGAGGGCCGCGCGACGTTCCGCGATCCCGCCGACGCCGCGCAGGCGCGCGTGGCGCTGCGCTATGTGGCACCGGACGGAGCAGCCTCGCCGGGCTACCCGTTCAATCCGAACGGCTCGACCGACGCCATTGCCGGCCTCACCAGCCTCGACGGTCGCGCCACCCTGATGATGCCGCACCCCGAGCGCGTGTTCCGCAGCGTGCAGATGTCCTGGCGGCCGGCCGACTGGGGTGAGGACGGGCCGTGGCTGCGGATGTTCCGCAATGCCCGCGCCTGGCTGGGCTGAGGGCGCGCGATGAAGATTTCCCCGCTGCGCGAGTTCATCTGGTCGGCCATGCTCTGGCTGCCGCTGATGTTCGCGCTCTGGTTTGCGCTCAACACGGTGGTGGCGTTTCCGATCGTACGCATGGCGCACGTTTTCGTCGACTTTCTCGTGCCCGGATTGCTGAGCGAAGCCGGACAGGATTACGCGCGCTTCGCCTATGCCTATATCGTGGACATCAGCCGCGTGCCCGGCCTGCCCGGTGGCAAGCTGGAGATCGACGAGCAGAGCGTCAACGTGCTGATTTACGCCTACTCCATGCCGCTGTTCTGCGGCCTGGTGGTGGCCAGCACCGACACCTGGCGGCGCACCTTCCTGCAGTGGGGCATCGGCCTGGCGGTGCTCGCGGTGACGAGCGCCGCGGGCGTGGCCATGGAAGCGCTCTACACGATCCGCGACGGCACCGGCAATGCGGTCGCCGCCGCGCTCGCCGAGGAAGGCTTCGGCGATCTGGCCGCACAGGCCGGGCAGGCGGCCAACGCCTTCATCGCGCAGCGCTTCGATGCCGCCGGCATCAACGTCGAAGTGCTGGCGCTGGTGCGCCAGTTCGGCTATCTGATACTTCCGCCGGTGGTTCCCATCGTGATGTGGATCCTGCTCAACCGTCCCTTCCTCGAAACCCTGGTCGGTTGGGACGAGGATCTGGGCGAAGACGCCGGCGGCAACCCGGGAGAAACCCCATGAATGCTCCATCCGCTGCGGCCGTGGCCGTGGACGTGGACGATCAGGATGCCGTGCTGGACCAGCGCGAGGATCTGATCTGCCAGCAGCTGCTCGCGCGCGGCCGGCTCAAGGACGCCGATTTCGCCCGCGCCCGCCGCCTGCACGAGGAATCGGGCGGCGGCAGCCTGGTGTCGCTGATGACGCGCATCGGCCTGGTGTCGGAGCGTGACGTGGCCGAAGCCAGCGCCGAGGTGTTCGACCTGCCGCTGGTGACCTCCAGGGATTTCCCCGAGAACCCGCCGTCGGTGCAGATCTCGGTGCGCTTCCTCAAGCAGCAGCACGTCTGCCCGCTGGCCGAAACCGAGGAGTGCATCGAGCTGCTGGTGGCCGATCCGGCCGACGACTATCCGGTCGAGGCCATCCGCATGGCGACCGGGCGCGAGGTGGCGGTGAGGGTCGGGCTGCGCGCGGAGATCGATGACCTGATCGAGCGCTATTTCGGCACCGGGCGCTCGGCCATGGGCACCATCGTGGAAGACCTGGGCGAAGGCGCGGATGCCCGCGACGAGGACGATGTCGAGCACCTGCGCGACCTCGCCTCCGAGGCCCCGGTGATCCGCCTGGTGAACCTCATCATCCAGCGCGCGGTGGAACAGCGCACCTCCGACATCCACATCGAACCCTTCGAGAACCGCCTGAAGGTGCGCTACCGCATCGACGGCGTGCTGGAGGAAGCCGAATCCCCGCCCGCCAACCTCACCGCCGCGGTGATCTCGCGCGTCAAGATCATGGCCAAGCTCAACATCGCCGAGCGCCGCCTGCCGCAGGACGGCCGCATCATGATCCGGGTGCAGGGCAAGGAGCTGGACCTGCGCGTGTCCACCGTGCCGACCGCGCACGGCGAGTCGGTGGTGATGCGTATCCTGGACCGCGAATCCATCGTCTTCGACTTCAAGAAACTCGGCTTCACCGACCAGTTCCTGGCCGACTTCCTCAAGGTGCTGGAGCTGCCGCACGGCATCCTGCTGGTCACCGGCCCGACCGGCTCGGGCAAGACCACGACGCTCTACACCGCGCTCTCCCAGCTCAACACCCCGGACGTGAAGATCATCACGGTCGAGGACCCGGTCGAATACCAGCTCGAAGGCGTCAACCAGATCCAGGCCAAGCCGCAGATCGGGCTGGATTTCTCGCACGCGCTGCGCTCGATCGTGCGGCAGGACCCGGACATCATCATGATCGGCGAAATGCGCGATCTTGAAACCGCCAAGATCGCGATCCAGTCCGCGCTCACCGGCCACCTGGTGCTGTCCACCCTGCACACCAACAACGCCGCCGGCGGCGTCACCCGCCTGCTCGACATGGGCGTGGAGGATTACCTTCTCACCTCCACCGTCAACGGCATCCTGGCGCAGCGCCTGGTGCGGCGCCTGGAACCCACCCACGCCGAACGCTACGAACCCTCGCCGGAAGTGATCGAAGAGTTCGACCTGCGCAAGTTCCAGCCCGAGGGCACGATCCACCTCTACCGCCCGGTGCCTTCCGCACTCACTCCCACCGGCTACCTCGGTCGTACCACGATCATGGAGTTCCTCGTGGTCACCGAGCCGATCCGCCGCCTGGTGATGAAGCACGCCGATACCAACCTCATCGAGGAAGAAGCCCGCAGGCTCGGCATGCGCACCATGTACGAGGATGGCCTGGTCAAGGCGATGCAGGGCGTCACCACGATCGAGGAAGTGCTGCGCGTGACGCAGGAAAACTAGCGATGGGATTCGGGATCAGGGATTCGGTATCCGTAACGGCGGGTGTCGCTTCGCTGATCGCGCCTTCGTGTCCCGACGTACCAGGTTGCCCGGCTATCCTCCAATCTCCAATATCCAATCCCGAATCCCGCTGATGCCCCACTTCCGCTACAAGGCCCTGAGCACCGCCGGCGACCCGATCGAGGGCGTGATGGAAGCTGCGAGCGCGGAAGAGGTGATCGTGCGGCTGCAGGATGCCGGCAACCTGCCGCTGGACGCGCGCCCGGCGGACGATTCCGGCGGCTCGCTGGCGGCGCTGTTCCGGCGTGCGCCGATGAAGGGCGCGCAGGTGTTGCAGTTCACCCAGCAGCTGGCGACGCTGCTGGGCGCTGGGCAGCCGCTGGATCGCGCCCTGCAGATCCTCCTCGACCTGCCCGACTCGCCCGAGGCGCGGCGCGTGATCGAGCGGGTGCGCGATGCGGTGCGCGGCGGTACGCCGCTGTCGCAGGCGCTGGAACAGGAAGAAGGCGTGTTTTCGCGGCTCTACGTGAACATGGTGCGCGCCGGCGAGGCGGGTGGCTCGCTGCACGACACCCTGAAGCGCCTGGCCGAGTACCTTGAGCGCAGCAAGGCGCTGCGCGAATCGGTGATCAACGCGCTGATCTACCCGAGTATCCTCGTGCTGATGGTGTTCGGCGCGCTGCTGCTGCTGCTGGGCTACGTGGTGCCGCAGTTCCTGCCGCTGTTCGAGGACATGGACGTGGAGATGCCGCTGTTGACCCAGGTGGTGATGGCCCTGGGCAACTTCGTCAGCGGCTACTGGTGGCTGCTGCTGGCCGGCCTGGTGGCCGGCTTCATGCTGCTGCGGCGACGCCTGGCCGATCCGCAGACCCGGCGCGGGTTCGACGCCTGGGTGCTCAGGCGCGGCCTCGTCGGCGGACTGGTCGCGCGTCTGGAAACCGCGCGCCTGGCCCGCACTCTGGGAACTTTGGTGCACAACGGCGTTCCATTGCTCACCGCACTGTCGATCGCGCGCAACGTGATGGGGAACCTCGCGCTGTCCGATGCGGTCGAAGCCGCCAGCGCGGAGGTCAAGACCGGTGGCGGTCTGGCGCAGGCGCTGGGGCGCAGCAAGCTGTTCCCGCGCCTGGCGCTGCAGATGGTCGCGGTGGGCGAGGAATCGGGGGATCTGGATACCATGCTCACCAAGGTGGCCGACACCTTCGACCAGGAGGTCAAGAATACCGTCGAGCGCCTGCTGGCGGCGCTGGTGCCGACAGTGACGGTGTTCATGGCGGCGGCAGTGGCCCTGATCATGATGGCCATCCTGATCCCGATCTTCAGCCTCACCAACGCGGTGGGCTGACACACAAGTGAATACGGACGCATGATGATGAAGACGCAACGCAGCTCACGGATCGCGGCCCACGCCCAGCGTGGTTTCAGCCTGATCGAAATCCTGATCGTGGTGGCGCTGATCGCGGTGATCGCAGGCATGGTCGCCAACCAGGTGTTTGGCGGGCAGGACAAGGCCAAGTACAAGCTGGCCCAGACCGACATCACCTCGCTTTCCGCCAAGGTCGGCCAGTTCGAAATGGACGTGGGCGATCTTCCGCAGCGCCTGGAAGACCTGATCAGCTCACCCGGCAACGCCAAGGGCTGGCTGGGTCCGTACATCAAGGAAGGCTCGCTGAAGGATCCGTGGAACACGCCCTACGAGTACCGCGTCAGCGGCCGCAGCTTCACCATCACCAGCTACGGTGCCGACAAGAAACCCGGCGGTGCCGGCGTGGATGCGGACATCACCAACGAGTGAGGACCGTGCCGGGCGCGCGTGCGGCCGGAGAGGACATGCCGATGCGCGTCGCACGCGGATTCACGCTGGTCGAGATCCTCGCGGTCGTCGCGCTGATCGCGCTGGCGATGACCCTGGTCGCGGTCACTGTCGGTGACGGGCTGACCGGCGCGCGGGTCAAGGCCGCCAGCCGCGACCTCGTGGCCGCGATGCGCTACACCCGCGGGCAGGCGATCGTGAAGCGCGAGCCGCAGGCGATCGCCATCGACGTGGACGGCCGACGCTACCGTGCGCCGCGGCGCAAGTGGGTCGAACTGCCGAAGAACATGGAAATGAAGCTGGTCACCGCGCGCTCGGAAATGGAGGGCGAGGGCATCGGCCGCATCCGGTTTTTCCCCGACGGTGCCTCCACCGGCGGCAACGTCGAGCTGATCCTGGGCGAGGTCGCGTGGCGCATCGAGGTCAACTGGCTGACCGGCGAGGTGAGCGTGATCGAACCCAAGGACCGGGAGCGCTGAGATGAGGGTGTCCAGGCCGGAGCGGGCGCAGCGCGGATTCACCCTGATCGAGATCGTGGTGGCGTTCTCGCTGCTGGCCGTCGGGCTGGCGGCGGCGATGCAGATCGCGGTGAGCTCGATGCGCCAGGCGCGCAGCGCCGAGGCCTTCACCGAGGCCTCGCTGTACGCCCAGTCCCTGCTCGATGGTCTGGGCGTGGGCGAGCGCCTGCAGGAAGGCGGCGACTCGGGCCGTTTCGGCGACCGCTATGCCTGGGATCTGGAGGTCACGCCCTACGACGTGGCCAGCGATCCTCCGATCGATCCGGCGATGGTGCCGGTGCAGCTTTACCGGCTCGATCTGCGGGTGCGCTGGGAGCGCGGCCGCAACGACTACGAGGCGCGGTTCTCGACCCTGCGTGCGCTCACGCCGGAGGTGCGATGAACGCCCCGCGCCGTGCCCGCGGCTTCACCCTGCTGGAAGTGCTGATCGCCATCACCCTGCTGGCGCTGCTCATCGCCATGGCCTTCGGCACGCTGCGCGGCGCGGTCGCCACCACCCACGCCGGCGAGCGCGTGGTGACCTGGACCAACCAGACCCGCACCGTGCAGGAGTTCCTGCGCCGCCAGCTTTCCCACGCCATGTCGATTCCCTTCGATCGGCAGGAGGACATCGGCGAAAACCGCGTGTTCGAGGCCGGCCGCGACGAGCTGCGGTTCGTCGGGCCGATGCCCGGCCATCTGGCCAACGGCGGGCCGCACGTCCAGTGGATCACCCTGGCCGGCAGCGAAATCCTGTTCGACCACGCCCAGCTCAACGGCTACGACCCGGACAGCCCCAAGGCCAACAATCCGCGCGCCCCGGTGCTGCTGATGGCCGGCGTCGCTTCCGCCCACTTCGAATACCGCGGCCTGGACGAGAACGGCGAGCTGGGCGAGTGGGCGCGCGAGTGGGACAACGTGCAACAGCTGCCGCTGCTGGTGCGCGTGATGGTGGAATTCGAGGCCGAGAACCGAGTCTGGCCCGATCTGGAAATCCCGGTCCTGGCCGGCAGCAGCATGCCCACGATGTTCCGGATGCGCCGCCCCGGCATCCGCAGCGGTTCCGAATCGGAGTCCAGGCGGTGACCCGCCGCCCGCCCGCGCCGTTTCCCGCCGCCCGCGCGCAGCGCGGCGTCGCCTTCGTGGTGGTGCTGTGGCTGATGGCGCTGCTGACGATCCTGCTGGGGGCCTTCGCGCTGCTCACCCGCACCGAGGGCATGCAGGCGCGCTGGCTCTATGACGCGACCGTGGCGCGCTACGCTGCCGAAGCCGGCATCCACGAGTCCGCGCTGTTCCTGTCGGTGCCCGATCCCATGCTGCGCTGGATCCCGGACGGGCGCGAGTACTCGCTCGAGTTCGACGAGGCCCGGCTGACGATCCGGATTACCGACGAATCGGGCCTGATCGATCTCAATACCGCCGACATGTCGATGCTGACGGAACTGTTCCGGGGTGCGGGCGTCGAAGAGGATCAGGCTGTCGCGCTGGCGGCGGCGATCCAGGACTGGCGCGATGCGGATGATCTGGTTTCACCCAACGGGGCCGAAGAGGCGGAATACGATGCCGAAGGCTACGCCTGGGGGCCGAAGAACGCCCCGTTCGACATGGTGTCGGAACTGCTGCAGGTGCTGGGCATGACGCCCGAGCTCATGCAGCGCATCGAGCCGGCGGTGACGGTCTATGGCGGGCAGTCGCGCCCGAACCTGGCGTTCGCGCCGCTGGAGGTGCTGCTGACCATTCCGGGCATGACGCCCGAGCTCGCCCAGCAGATCATCGACGCGCGCCACGCCTGGGATCCCAACAGCGGCATGCCGGCCCCGATGTTGCCCGATGGCACGGCGCTGATGGCGCAAGGCGGCACTGGCACGTATAGTATCGAGTCCCGCGCCACGCTTCCCAACGGAACCTGGACGCAGGTGGATGCCACGATCCGGCTTGGCGGCGGCGGAGTCTCCGGCATGGCATTTACGGTCCTGCGGTGGCAGGACGGCGGTTCCTTCTGAGCTTTCATGCCCTCGATTCCCGATCAACTTGCCCAGTCATTGAGCCGCATCGGCGTGCGCTATGCGCAAAGTCCGGTGCCGCGCTTCCTGCGCTGGTGGGGCGGCGAGCTGCGCGCCTGTCTTCCGGTGCGCTGGCGCCACCGTTTCCATGTGGCCGAGCGCGCCGTGCTGCTGCGGCGCGATGACGATGCCTATGCGGTGAGCCTGCAGCAGGGCAGCGCGCTGGAGGAACTGGGCCGCATTCCGGCGCTGCCGGCCGAGGGCCTTCCGGCGGCGCTCAACGGGCTGCTGGACGAGGATTTCCGCGAGGTTCGTCGCATCCTGCTGGTGCCGTCCGATGCCGTGCTGCGGCGCACGCTCCATCTTCCCGCCGCCGCGCTGGAGAACCTCGCCGGCGTGATCGGGTTCGAGCTGGATCGCCAGACGCCGTTCCGCGCCGAGCAGGTCCACCACGACAGCCGGGTGCTGCCGCACGCTGCCGACGCCCGCCAGATTCCGGTGCAGCTCGGGCTGATCACGCGTGAGCGCATGGCGCGCGAGCTGGCCGATGTCGATGGCCTGGCTTCCACCCTCAGCGCGGTTGATTCGGCCGATGCCGCCGGCGCGCGCGCCGGATTCAATTTCCTGCCCGCGGAGCTGCGCGCGCGCCGCGCGCACACCTTCGCCTGGCTGATGGGCGGGCTGGCGCTGGCCACGCTGTTCTTCCTCTGGCTGGGCATGAGCCGCATCATCGACAACCGCGCCGATGCCATCGTCCGCCTCACCGCCGAGGTGGAGGCGCAGCGCGACGAGGCGCGCGCGGTGACGCGGCTGCGCGACGAACTGGATGCCGCCGTCGCGGGGGCCAATTTCCTGGCGGTCGAAAAGCTGGACCAGCCGTCGATGCTGCTTTTGCTCGACGAGCTCACCCGCAAGCTGCCGGACGATACTTTCATCGAGCGCCTGAGCGTCACGCGCGGCGAACTGACCCTGGCCGGGCAGAGCGGGCAGGCACCCAAGCTGGTCGAACTGCTGCAGGACAGCGTCACGTTCCGCTCGCCGTCGCTGAGCGGACCGATCCAGCCCGACTCGCGCACCGGCAAGGACCGCTTCAACATCGCCGCCCGGTTCGGCAAGCCCGCGGAGGATGGCGATGCGCCTGACGCCGGACGCTAGACACGGCCGCCTGCTCGCCGTCGTGCTGCTGCTCATCGCCCTGCTGCTGGGCTATCTGGGCGGGGTGCACTGGTGGTTCGTGGCTCCGCTGATGAAATCGCGCGGCGAGATGATCGACCTGCGCGAGGAAGAAGCGCGGTTTCGCGCCATTGCCCAGCAGCGCGACGCGATCCGCGAGGCGCTGGGCGAAGTGCGCGCGTTCGAGGCCGGCAATCCCGGCTTCCTTGTCGAAGCCAACTTCGACCTCGCCGCCTCGGCCCTGATCCAGCGCCTGCAGGAACAGATCGACACCCTGCAGGCGGGCGACCGCTGCGCCCTGGTCAGCCGCACGCCGTTCCGCGGAACGGGCGGCTCGGGCCGCGCCGCCGAATCCGACACCCCGTTCGAGAAGGTCACGATCAAGGTGCGGATGCGCTGCGAGATGGAGTTTTTCGGCCTCCTGATGCATGGGCTGGAGAGCGGCAGCCCGCAGCTTTTCGTCGCCGATCTCACCATCACCGGGCGTCGCGGAGCGCCCGTGCCGCAGGGGCGCGGGCCGGTCGGCGTGCAGCAGCAGGGCTACCTCGACACCGCATTCGACCTCTACGGCTACCTGCGCCGCAGCGCAGGAGGCAAGAAATGACCCCGCGCCTGCTGCAGCTCACATCCGCCCAGCGGCTTCCGGCGCTCCTGGCCGCCGTGGTCACGCTCTGGGCGCTGCTTTTTGCCATCGCCGGCCTGACCGGCCTGGGCGGACGCTATCGCGTGCACCCCGATGACCCGGCGCGCGTGCCGCCGCTGCCGGCGCTGGATCTTTCCCAGGCGCGCAGCCCGCTGCAGCCGGTGGAAGCCTACGCCGACATCGGCGAGCGACCGCTGTTCAACGCCGACCGCCGCCCCTTGCCCTTCGATGATGCCAAGGCCGATGCCGGCGCGGAAGGCGAGCCGCCGCCGCCCGCGGCACCGCTCGATGTGGTGGTCACCAGCATCATCATGACGCCGAGCCTGAAGCTGGCCATCGTCACCGACACGCGCAGCGGCAAGAGCGTCTCGGTGAAAGAGGGGCAGGTGCTGGACGGCGAGTTCGCCGGATGGAGCCTGAAGGAACTGCAGGCGCGAAAGGCGGTCTTTTCCGGTCCGGGGGGCGAGGTCAGCGCGGATCTGCGGGTGTTCGACGGCGCCGGCGGGCAGGCTCCGACGCCCTTCGCCGTGCCCCAGGTTGCCGAACCCGGCAGCGCCGCGCCTCCCGGCCAGGCTGCCGGCGCGGCTCCCGCGCAGCAGCCGGCGCAGGGTGCGGAAGGCGAGGCCAAGACCGAGACGCTGACGCCCGAACAGCGATCCGAAATGATCCGCCGCCGCATCGAGGAGCGGCGCCGTCAGATGCGCGAAGAAGCCGCGCGTGCCAACAACAGGTAGGACTTGACCAGGTGAATCCCATCCATCCAACCAGTTTTTCGCAGGCGCGCGCGGCGCGATCTGCGTTCGTGCGCGTGCTGTGCGCGACGGCCGTGCTCGTGCTGCTTGCCGGCTGCGCCGCACGCGAACCGCGCCAGACGTTCCGCCCGTTCGATTCCTATGCCGAAAACGCCTGGCGCCAGAATGCCGAAGAGGCACCCGGCACCGCGACCGAAGCCGTCGCCGAGGCCGAGCCGGAGGTCGGAAGCGAGCGCGAGAACGTCTCCAAACCGGGCACCGGCCGCTTCATCAACGAAGAAGTCGCGCGCCGCGCGCCGCCCGGCCCGGGGCCGACCGGCGAGGTATCGTTCAACTTCGAGGGCGAATCGCTGCACGCGGTGGTCAAGGCCATCCTGGGCGACTTCCTGCAGCAGAACTACGTGATCGCGCCGGGCGTGCAGGGCAACGTCACCTTCTCCACCGCCAAGCCGCTGCGCGGCGACCAGGCGCTGTCGATCCTGGAAATGCTGCTGCGCTGGAACAACACCACCATGGTCTGGCAGGACGGCCGCTACACCATCCTGCCGGTGCAGCAGGCGCTGCCGGGCAACCTCACCCCGCGCTCGGGGCCGCTGCAGAACATGCGCGGCTACGAAGTGCGCGCGGTGCCGCTGCAGTTCATCTCGGCCGTCGAGATGGAAAAGCTGCTCAAGCCCTACGCCAAGCCGGAAGCGGTGGTGAGCGTGGATTCGATGCGCAACATGCTGGTGCTGGCCGGTTCGCGCGCCGAACTGGACAACTACCTCCACACCGTCGCGGTATTCGACATCGACTGGCTGGAGGGCATGTCCGTGGGCGTGTTCAACCTGACCCAGACCGAGGCCACCAAGACCGTCGCCGAGCTGGACAAGATCTTCGGCGAAGGCAGCAACACGCCGATGGCCGGCATGTTCCGCTTCATGCCGCTGGAAGGGATCAACTCGATCCTGGTCATCACCCCGCAGCCCAAGTACCTCGGCCGCATCGGCGAGTGGATCGAGCGCTTCGACCTCGGCGGCGGGCAGGCCGGGCAGCGGCTCTACACCTACGCGGTCAAGAACGTGAAGGCGATGGATCTGGCGAGCACGCTGTCCGAGGTGTTCGGCGCGCCCGCGCCGGCGTCGCGCTCCAGCTCCGGCGGCAGCGTCGCGCCCGGCCTGGAGTCGGTGGAAGTGCGCAGCGTCGGTGCCGACGGCAGCGTCACCCCGCCGCAGGCCCGCGACACCCGCCGCAACGGTCGCACCCAGATGAGTACCCCCAAGCGCGGCGATGGCGAATTCGTCGCCGCAGGGGCCGATGGCGCGCCGGTGGTCGATTCCAGCGGCGGCATCGCGCTGGGTGCCAGCGACGAGATCCGCGTGTCCGCCGTGGAGGAAAGCAACTCCATCCTGGTGCTGGCCACCTCGCCGCAGTGGGAATCGATCCGCCGCGTGATCGAGCGGCTCGACACCATCCCGCTGCAGGTGCACATCGAGGCCAAGATCCTCCAGGTCACCCTCAACGACCAGCTCAGATACGGCATCCAGTGGTATTTCGAGAACGCCATCGGCGGGATCGAGGGTGCCGGCTCCGCGCTGCAGGAGCTCGCAGGCAGCGCCCGCGGCTGGAGCGACTACGCCGGCAGCATCGTCGGCGGCAACCTCGGTTGGACCTTCATCGGCCCCAACATGGCCGCCATCATCAACACCCTGGATTCGGTCTCCACCGTGCACGTGCTCTCGGCCCCCTCGGTGGTGGTGCTGAACAACAAGCAGGCGTCGATCAACGTCGGCACCCAGATCCCGGTGAACTCGAGCTTCATCAACACCGGCCTGGGCAACACCCAGAGCCAGACCTACGTCCAGTTCCGCGACACCGGCATCACCCTGAGCGTCACCCCGCGCGTCAATCCGGGCGGCCTGGTGTTCATGGAGATCGACCAGCAGGACAGCACCCCGGGCGCGGCCGACGATGCCGTCAACGGCAACGTCCCGGTCGACCAGCGCAAGATCAAGACCGAGATCGCGGTGCAGTCGGGCCAGACGGTCCTGCTCGGCGGCCTCATCAAACAAACTGATTCCAAGGCATCCAGCGGCATACCGGGCCTGCATCGTATTCCCATCATCGGTGGCCTGTTCGGCGGCAAGAGCCAGCAGAGCCAGCGCCAGGAACTGCTCGTGATGCTCACCCCCGTGGTCATCCGCAACAGCGACGACGCCCGCCGCCTCACCGACGAATATTCGAGCCAGTTCCGCGCGCTCGAACCGCTGCGCGCAAGGGCCCCGGCACCGGCGAACGCGCCGGCCCAGGCCGCGCCGGCGGCGACCCACGATCAATGAAGGAGTTGTCGACCATGTTCACCCGTATCCTGCCGGCCATTGTCCTGGCCCTGCTGGTTTCCGCCTGCGGCACCACCGGATCCACCCGCACCAAGGTGCCGCAGACGCCCGAAGAGGCGATCACCCAGCGCGCGCAGGAGCGCTGGAAGCTCATCGTCGCCGGCGACTTCAAGTCCGCCTACGAGTACCTGACGCCCGGTGCCCGCGCGGTAATGTCGCTGGACGCCTACGCGGGCCGGCTCGGCATGGCGCAGATCAAATGGACCGGCTCCACGGTCGACTGGGTCAAATGCGAGGATGCCGACACCTGCCAGGCGCAGGTGGCGGTGGACACCCTGCTCACCATCCCCGGCACCGGCCAGGGCCAGGTGCCCGGCCAGACCAGGCTGGTGGAAAGCTGGCTGCGCTCGGACGGCCAGTGGTACTTCCTGCCCAGCCGCATCCAGTGATCGCCGCAATTCGCCTCCCGCACGGGCCGGAAGCGGGTATGATGACCGCCGCCGCCAAGATGTACCGGAGGCGACCGTTTCTTGAACAAGCAATGACCATCGATCGGGGCTTGGTGGCCATTGCAATGGGGTTTGTGTCTGTCTATACTCCCATCCGCTAGCCTGTCCGCAGAAGTGTGGCGCACCAAGTGCCGCGCCTCGGATGGATGGCAAATAAGAAGCCCTGTGAACGTTCCTTAGGAGTGTTGTGATGAAAAAGAATTCGCTGACTACAGCCATCATCGCCGGCGTCGCCGGTGTTGCTGGTCTGGTAGGCGTGGCTGGTGCCGTCAACCTGAACCCGGACGGCCTCGGCCAGGTTCTGCTGTATCCCTACTACACGGTCAACGGTGGCAACTCCACCCATATCGCCGTGGTCAACACCACCGACCGAGTGAAGGCCGTCAAGGTCCGCTTCCTCGAGTCCGTGAACAGCGCGGAAGTCCTGGACTTCAACCTGTACCTCTCGCCGTACGACGTGTGGGGCGCCGAGATCCAGGCCGATGGCACCAGCGGTGCCAGCCTGCACATCAATGACACCTCGTGCACCGTGCCGAAGATCTCGAACGGCACGCCGTTCGTGGACTACGAGTTTGCCTACAACACGCCGGACGCGCTCGCCGCTCTCGGCCTCGCGCGTACCCGTCAGGGCCACGTGGAAATCATCGAGATGGGCAACGTGACCGGCGCGCTGGCCGCGGCCGCCACGCACACCTCCGCCGGCACGCCTGCCAACTGCAACGCCCTCGTCAACGCGTGGGACGGCGGTGCGTGGTTCGCTGATTCGAATGCGAACATCGAGACCCCGAACGGCGGCCTGTTTGGTTCGGCCGTGATCGTGTCCGGTGAGTGGGGCCGCACCCTGAGCTACAACGCCGACGCCATCGATGGCTTCTTCACGGTTCCGGGTGCAAACCTGCACTTCAACCCGGGCGACGTGAACCCGACCTTGGCTTATGCGGATAATGGCGGTGTGGCCACCGCGCGCGTGTTCTCGAACGGCGCGCTGTACCAGGTCGACTATGCTGCCGGTGCGGTGGATGCGGTGTCGGCGGTGCTGACTTCGCGCTACATCTACAACGAGTTCTTCATCAGCCCGGCGCTGGCGGCCTCGTCCGAGTGGGTCGTCACCTTCCCGACCAAGCGTCAGCACATCCACACGGCTTCGGCGAGCTACATGATGCCGTTCACCGCGCCGCTCGGCAATCGTGGCTCCTGCCATGCCTATGACATCCGCTACTGGGACCGCGAGGAGCGCACCACCACCACGCGCCTGATCCCGTCGCCGCCGCCGCCGGTCTCCGGCTTCGGCCTCTGCTTCGAAGCCAACGTCGTCGCGTTCGGTCAGGAGCTGGGTGCGTCCACGCCGACCAACATCCTGGCGGCCACTCCGGCCCTGGGCGCGATGGGTCTGACCCCGTTCGCCTTCAACGAGGGCTGGGCGCGCATCGAGTTCGACGATCCGAACGTTGCGGGCTTCCAGTACTGGCTGCCGGCTCCTCTGGGTGCCGATCAGGCTCTGATCGGTCAGCCGGTCAGCGGCTTCTGGGCCTCCGAGCTGGTCAACACCGATGTGGGTGAGGGCGTGCGCATCAACTACGGTGTGGTCCACAAGCACCGCCACAGCCGCGACTGCCGCGTCGCTCCGGTTGGTGCCACGAGCGGCTCGATTTCCAGCGCAGCTCTGGCCTGCCCGAGCCTCTGATCGCCCTTCGGCTTTCAGTTCGCTGGTGGTAAAAACATCGGGGCCTTCGGGCCCCGATGTCTTTTTGTACGTTCGTAAAACATCCGTCGCTTCCGTAGGTCGGCCCTACGAGGCCGACGTTGCCGGGCATCGAACACCGCTACGCTCTGCCGTAGGTCGGCCCTACGTGGCCGACGCTGCCGGGCATCAAACACCCCGTCGGGGACGTAGCCCCGACCTACGCGCCGCCGCCGTTGTCGGGCGATTTGCGGAAAATCCGATGCGATTGCGGGCTGAACGCCGATACCGTCGTTTGCGCCCCGCATCCATCCTTCCGCCATGCCTCGCTACCGACGCTACTACCGTGATGGGTAAACCGTTTTCCTCACCCTGGTCGCCCAAGGCCGATGCCCGTGGATGTCCGGTCCCGCCGTGTGCCGGGAGATCCTCGCGGCGCTGCGTGCGGCGCGGGCACTGCATCCGTTTTCCCACCACGCATACGTGCTCCTGCCCGACCATCTCCACCTCCTGCTGAGCCCGCATCACGGGGTTTGCATTTCGGATCTGGTTGGATGTTTCAAGCGCGCCGCCCAGGCCGGCATGCATCGGGCCGGCCTGGCATCGTCCGGACTATGGCAGCCGCGCTACTACGACCATATCGTGCGCGACCGCGAGGACTTTTCCCGACACCTGGATTACGTGCATTTCAATCCGGTCAAGCACGGATTGAGCACCCATGCCGCGTCCTGGCCCTGGTCGAGCCTGGCGGCGTGGCAAGCGCGAGGGGTGTATCCGCCAACATGGGGCGCGATACCGCCCGAACACATCCACGGCATGAGCGAATCGTGAGAGCCCCGCGGGGAGGTATCGAACACCGCGTCGGGGACGTAGCCCCGACCTACGAGCCGTTGCCGTGCGCGTCGCGGCGCGTCGCTTCCGTAGGTCGGCCCTACGTGGCCGACGTGGCCAGCGCGACCGACGTTGCCGGGTATCAAACACCGCGTCGGGGACGTAGCCCCGACCTACGCGCCGTTGCCGTGCGCGGCGTGGCGCGTTGCTTCCGTAGGTCGGCCCTACGCGGCCGACGTGGCCGGGCATCGAACACCGCGTCGGGCATCAAACACCGCGTCGGGGGCGTAGCCCCGACCTACGCGCCGTTGCCGTGCGCGTCGTGGCGCGTTGCTTCCGTAGGTCGGCCCTGCGTGGCCGACGTGGCCAGCGCGACCGACGTTGCCGGGCATCGAACACCGCGTCGGGAATCAATCATCGCGCCGGGGACGTAGCCCCGACCTACGAGCCGTCGCCGTGCGCGTCGTGGCGCGTCGTTTCCGTAGGTCGGCCCGACGTGGCCGGGCATCGAACACCGCGTCGGGCATCAAACACCGCGTCGGGGACGTAGCCCCGACCTACGCGCCGTCGCCGTGCGCGTCGTGGCGCGTTGCTTCCGTAGGTCGGCCCTACGCGGCCGACGTGGCCGGGCATCGAACACCGCGTCGGGCATCAAACACCGCGTCGGGGGCGTAGCCCCGACCTACGCGCCGTTGCCGTGCGCGTCGTGGCGCGTTGCTTCCGTAGGTCGGCCCTGCGTGGCCGACGTGGCCAGCGCGACCGACGTTGCCGGGCATCGAACACCGCGTCGGGAATCAATCATCGCGCCGGGGACGTAGCCCCGACCTACGAGCCGTCGCCGTGCGCGTCGTGGCGCGTCGTTTCCGTAGGTCGGCCCGACGTGGCCGGGCATCGAACACCGCGTCGGGCATCAAACACCGCGTCGGGGACGTAGCCCCGACCTACGCGCCGTCGCCGTGCGCGTCGTGGCGCGTTGCTTCCGTAGGTCGGCCCTACGTGGCCGACGTTGCCTACATGGCCCGACGTGGCCCGACGCGGCCAACGTGGCCAACGTGGCTCCGCCCGCAGACGCTACCCGCCCGGATGCCTTACACTTGAAGACGCTGTCGCCTCGCCCATTCGTCGCGCTCCAACCCCGTGCGCGGATTGGGACGGTTCATTCGTTGTTCCGTATCATCGGCGGCCGTTGTCTCATCGCGTCGCCGCAGCGCGGCATGGTTCTGGATGGATTCTGCTCAGGAGATCGACATGAAGTCACGCAACGTACTTGCCGCCGCGGTGGCCATGGTGCTGCTGTGCGGTGCGCCGCTCGCGGCGCAGGCGCAACAGGCACCGATCAAGGTGGTTCTGAAAAACGTGCCTGCGCTCCCCAACGCGACGGGTGATGCGGTGGGGACGGTGGATGGCGACCCCCAGCCGAAGGCCGCGATCCCGCTGATCGGCACCCAGGCGCAACTCGACAGCCACGGCAACATCGTGGTGGACTGCCTCACGACGAACGGCGACTGCCCAAACATCGGTGCGGGCGGCGGTGCGATCACCGGCACCCCCACCTTGAGCTTCACGGTGCCTTCCGCCGCGGTGGCCTTGGGTGACACATCCACCCGGCTGCAGTGGACCACCACGAATGCCGACGCCTGCTACGGCGTGCAGATCGAGAAGAAGAGTGCTGCCGGAGCCTGGGAGTCCTACACGGGTACCGGCAGCAGCGCCTGGAGCAAGGAGTGGCCCGCGAACGGGAGTGCCAGCACCGGCTTCGCGCTGGGCAACCTCGAGCGCAGCGCCACGGCCGGCGTCGACACCGAATACCGATTCACCCTGCGCTGCTATTCCAAGACCGTAGGCGATGTCGGCGGTACCGACGTCGTCGCGGTCCAGCAAGTTCCAGTGAGTGGCATTGTGAAGCTTGCCTCCTCCACCGGCACCCCGACGCCCGGCGGCTCCGACTACTGCAGCGAGTACTACCCCGCGGGCCATCCGGCGCGCAGCGCGCCGGGGTTTTCGGTGCCTACGACCATCCTGCAGCCAGTGATCAAGCAGTTCCAAGAGGTGTTTGCGAGCGGTAGTGGACTGGGTCCTGCGATCACCTTGCTGGATGTCATCAACAGCGGTCAGGATGGCCGCGGGGCCTTTGCTGGCCCCCATGGGGGACCGGGCAAATACATGTCCATCCCCATTGATATCCCGGCCAGCACGCCGGCGGGGACAGGATTCTCGCTCCTAATCATTGAACCACAGAACTATCAGGGGATGGATCACTCTCTCCTGTTTGAGGCCAACATCAGCCCCTGCCAGGGGGATTTCCGTGCCCCTGCGGTTAACAATGCTTCCAGCGATTACTACGACCGCAATCAGTGTCGCACAACCGGAACGAGCCTGTATGCGACCACTGGCAATCTGATCGGGCCGGCCACCTACTGCTTCCTGAAGCCGGGCGCGCGCATGTATATCAACGTCACCAACCACAGCCTGGACGCCTACCGCGCCACGGGCGCCCCGCCGGTGTGGGGCTGCGATGCAGGCGTCACCAACTGCGGCAAGAAGGTTGACGTCAGGAGGAGAACCGGTGGCTGAGCCTCTTGCTTTTGGCCTGGGCATCAGCCGCCGCGCCGCTGCCGCCGCGCTGGCGCTGGCGCTGGGCTCGCCGCTGTGCCTGGCGGCAGCCGCCGGCAGCGCGCTTGCCCCGGCGGATACCGTTGCTCAGCGCGGCGACGCCACGCTGACGGTCGCACTGGTCGACCAGCGCGTGGCGGAAATGCCGGAGAAGATACGCTCGGACTATCTGGACGATCCCGAGCGCATGGCCCGCATGATCGACGGCATGCTGCTGACCCTGCAGCTTGCCGCGCAGGCGGAAAAGGACGGGCTCCAGCCGTCCCCGGCGCAGGCCGCCGGGGGCAGCGAGCTGGAGCGCGTCACCGGGCTGGCCAATGCGCTGATGGAGCACGTGTCGCCCAGCGTCACCGACGAGCAGGTGCGGCAGATCGCGCGCGAGCGCTATCAGGCCAACAAGGCGGAATATGCAAAGCCCGCCACCTACACGCTGCGCCACCTTAAGGTATCGGAAGAAAAGTACGGCGGGGTTGCCGCCAAGCTGGTCGCGGAGAACGCGCGGCAGCGGGCGCTGGAGGGCGAGGATTTCGCCGCCATCATTGCCGAGCTGCAAGATCCCGATGCGCCGGGTGAGTTCAACGGCGATGTGCCGCTGACCGACCTGCTGCGGGTGGACCAGGTCGTGCGCCTGAGCATTGCCGCGCTGAAGAGTCGACCGGGCTTTACCGAGGTGTTCGAGGGCGGCGGTGGCTACAACCTCATCGAACTGGTCCGCAGCAACCCGGCCGTGGTGCCGCCCTTCGAGGACGTGCGTGACCAGATCGAGACCGCCATCAAGTCCGAGGTGGCCCAGCAGGCGCGCACCACCTACATGAAGCGCTTCGTGCTGATGCCCACGCAGATGAATGACGAGGTCGTGCAGCAGCTGTTCTCGCGCTACTTCACCGACACGGCCCCCGCCGCCGTTCCCGGCGCGGAAAAACCGTCGGGGACGTAGCCCCGACCTACGAAGAGCACGCCGTTCTCGCGCGCGAAACCTCCCGTAGGTCGGCCCTGCGCGGCCGACGTCGCCGGGCATCGAACATCGCGTCGGGGACGTAGCCCCGACCTACGAAGAGCACGCCGTTCTCGCGCGCGAAACCTCTCGTAGGTCGGCCCTACGCGGCCGACGTCGCCGGGCATCGAACATCGCGTCGGGGACGTAGCCCCGACCTACGAAGAGCACGCCGTTCTCGCGCGCGCGCGAAACCTCTCGCAGGTCGGCCCTACGCGGCCGACGTTGCCGGGCATCGAACATCGCGTCGGGGGCGTAGCCCCGACCTACGAAGAGCACGCCGTTCTCGCGCGCGAAACCTCCCGTAGGTCGGCCCTGCGCGGCCGACGTTGCTTCGATGCGGCCGCCTTCATGCGAGGCGGTTGGCGGAAATGCAGCCGTCGGGGGCGTAGCCCCGACCTACGACGAGCGCTCCGTTGTTGCGCACGCGATACCTTCCGTAGCTCGGCCCTACGTGGCCGACGTTGTTGCTTTCGTGAAGATCGCTTCCGCCACCTCGACGCCAACCCGCTATCCTGCGCCACTGATCTTCCGATGCCCTGAGCCACAGTGGTCCTCCTCCTCGTTCAACAAGACCTGCGTCAGCGCTTCACCGGCAACGTGCTCGGGGCCGCGTGGGCGGTGCTTGCGCCGCTCCTGCAGCTCCTGGTGTTCGCGGTGGTGTTCGCGGGGATCTTCAAGGCGCGGGTGCCGGGGCTGGATGAGCGCGGCTATGTCGCCTTTCTTGCGCTCGGTATGTGGCCCTGGTTCGCCTTCTCCGAGGCCGTCGCGCGCGGCGCGTCCGCGCTGACCGACGGGGCGGGGCTGCTGGCGAAAGTGGCGATCTCGACCTGGGACATGGTCGCCGCACGGGTCATCGCCGCCTTCATCATCCACGGCATCGGGTTCATCGTCGTGGTGCTGCTGCTGGCGCTCTGGCTCGACCTCATCTCGCTGGTCTGGCTGCCGGCCACGCTCATCGCCTGGGTCGGGCTGGCCGCGCTGGCGCTGGCGCTGGCGCAGATCTTCGCCATCTGCAACGTGTTTGCGCGCGATACCCAGCAAATCCTCACCTACCTGCTGACCGCGTGGATGTTCCTGACGCCGATCCTCTACGCCCACAGCCTGCTGCCGCCGGCGTTCAGCGGCTGGATGAAGGTCAATCCGATGACCGGCCTGATTGCCGGCGTGCGCGATCCGCTGCTCTGGCGCGACGCCTCGACCGTCTTTCCCTGGACCTCGCTGCTGGTCGCCGGGGTCGCGCTGCTGCTGGCCTGGGGCATGCACCGGCGCTTCCGGCCGCACGTGAGGGAGTTCCTGTGAGCGGCGTGCTGCTGCGCGCCGAGCGCCTCGGCAAGGCCTATCCGCGCAGCGGCGATGCGCGCACGCGGCTGGCCGCGTTCGGGCGCATCCTGCTGGGCCGGCGCTTTCCGCAGTGGGACGTGCTGCACGACATCAGCTTCACCGTGGGTCGCGGCGAATCGCTGGGCATCATCGGCGAGAACGGCGCAGGCAAATCGACCCTGCTCAAGCTGATTTCCGGCGTGCTTCTGCCCAGTTCCGGAACGGTCGAGCGCAGCGGCACCATGGGCGCGCTGCTGGAGCTGGGCGCGGGCTTCGATCTGGAGCGCACCGGCCGCGAGAACGTTTCCATCGCGGCCGGCTTCCTCGGCTGGAACGCCGCCCAGGTGCGCGAACGCTTTGAGGAAATCGTGGCCTTCGCCGATATCGGCCGCTACCTCGACGAGCCGGTGAAGCACTATTCCTCCGGCATGGTCGTGCGCCTGGGTTTCGCGGTGATCGCGGCGGTGCGGCCGGATCTCCTCGTGACCGATGAAGTACTCGCGGTGGGCGACGAATCCTTCCAGAAGAAGTGCATCCGCTGGATCGAGGATTACCTCGACGGCGGCGGCACCCTGCTGCTGGTGTCGCACTCGATGTACCACGTCCAGAAGCTGTGCCGGCAGGCGCTGTGGCTCAACCAGGGGCGGGTGGAAGCCTACGGCGACGTATTCGACGTGACCCAGGATTACCTCGCCTTCCACGACCGCAAGCAGGCCCTGGAGCACGGGCCGGCGCTGGAGCTGGGCTATGCCGGCGATGCCTATCGCGTGGTGCGCGTGGCGGTGCAGGGCAGCGAGGACGAAACCGCGCGGTTGCTTGCGGAAGGCAGTGATCTGGAGATCGAGGCCGATCTGTATTCTCCCGACGGGCGCGTGCCGGTGCTCGCCGCCGGATTCGTGCGTGCCGATGGTGCGGGGCTGTTCACCACCAGCAGCGAGCTGGACCGGGCCGTGCCCACGCAGATCAGCGCCACGCACTGGCGCTATCGCCTGCGCTTCACCCGCCTGGCGCTGCTGCCGGCCAGCTACATCCTGCGGCTGCACGCGATGGACCCGGAAGGGCTGCGGCTGTTCGATACCGTGGAGCGGGCGGTCACCATCCGCGGTTCCACGCGCTTCCTCGGCAATTTCTGCATGGAGCGGCACTGGGAATGAACGTCACGGTGATCGTGCCGGTCTATCAGGCGCCCGATGACCTGGCGCGGTGCCTCGTCGCGCTGGAACGCACCCTGCCGGACGGCACCCGCGTGCTGCTGGCCGACGACGCCTCGCCCGATCCCGCCGTGCCGGCGCTGCTGGAACGCTTCGTCGCGCACGCGCGCCTGTCCGTGCGCGTCGCGCGGCGCGAGGCGAATCTGGGCTTTGTCGGCAACGTCAATCTCGCCTTCGCGCAGAGCGCGCCGGACGATGTGATCCTGCTCAATTCCGATACGGTGCCCGCGCCGGGCTGGTACGCGGCGATGCTGGCCTGCGCCGCCTCCGATGCGCGCATCGGCACCATCACGCCCTGGTCCAACAACGCCGAAATCTGTTCGTTTCCCGACCTGTGCCGCGCCGCGCCCGTGCCGGACGCCGCCGAGGCCGCGCGCATCGCGCAGGCCGCGCACCGAGCGGGGCCGCGTGCCTATCCCGAGCTTCCGACCGGCGTGGGTTTTTGCATGTACGTGCGCCGCGCGATGCTCGATGCCATCGGCGATTTCGACGAGGCCACCTTCGGGCGGGGCTACGGCGAGGAGAACGATCTGTGCCGCCGTGCCGCCGGCCACGGCTGGCGCAACGTGCTGTGCGATGACGCCTACGTCGCGCATCGCGGCGGGGCCTCGTTCGGACCCACCGGGCATCAGCCGGGCGGCGAAAACCTGGCGCGGCTGGCGGCGCGCTATCCGCATTACAATGCGCAGGTCGCGCAGTTCATCCTGGATGATCCGCTCGCCCCGCTGCGCGAACGGATTGCGGCTGCACTCGATGCGGCCTCGCCGCCGCCGGCGGGCGGGGAGGGCAGTCGCCAGGGAAGCCTGTTTCCCTCGCCCTGAATCGGCCTGAATGGCTCGCGCCGCCCGCGGGCTTCGCCACCCGTCTTCACCCGCCGCCCGATGCCTGGCATCGCGGCCTGCTCTTCTCTGATCCGCCCTTCACAGACCCGCTCCGAGTATCCCATGGCCTCCACCCGTCCTCCCGTCGCCACCGACGATTCCTCCACGCTGTACGCCGCGGTCGAAGGCCGCATCGCTTCCTTGGGCACCGATGAAGCGGTGTTTTTCGAAACCGCCACCGGCCGCAGCCAGGTGATGACGCGCGATGTCGCGCACGCCTTCAGCCTGTGCCAGCCGTTCCTGGCGCTCGATGACCACGTCGCGCGCATCATCGAGTCGCTGCCGTCGCTCAAGGGCCAGGCTGCCGCCGTGCGCAAGGTGCTCGACATGTTCGTCGCCAACGGCCTGATGCGCAGCGACGTCGAGTTTGCCGCCGGCTTCGCCGCGACGGCGGGCCGCGCGCAGGCACCCGTGTCCGGGCTGTACCTGCTGTGCGCCTCGCCGGCGGCGGACGCGCTCGATCGCGCGCTCGACGGCCTGCGCGCCCATGCCGCGCAGTTCGGCCTTGCCTGCCCGGTGTACGTGATCGACGCCCAGATCCGGGCCGAGGATGTGCCGGCGCGCGCCGCGCGCATCGCCGACTTCGCGCGCACCACCGGGGCCGCGGTGCGCTACGTCACCCGCCAGTCCGCCGAGGCCATGGTGCGGGCGCTGTCCGAAGAACTGCCGCAGCATGCCGCCGCGCTGGCCGATCTGCTGCCGCCCAAGGCGCAGGGCATCGGTGCCGCGCGCAATATGGCGGCGCTGCTGGCGGCGGGCACGCGCCACCTGGTGCTCGATGCCGACATGCTGCTGCCGCTGGGACGCCATCCGGAGTTCGCCGAGGGCCTGTATGCCGACACCCGCGCCTATGCCTTGCGCAGTTTCGCCACCGGCCACGACGCGGTCGCCGCGGGAATCGCGCCGCCGTCCGATCCGCTCGCCGCGCACCTGGCGGCCTGCGGCCTGAGCCTGGGCGAAGCGCTTGCGCGCCATCCCGAGGCCACGATCACCCGGGAAAGCCTGCACGGCGTGATTGCTTCGCGCGCGCCCTGGCTGGAGCCGACCCGTCGCGTCGCCTTCACCGCCGTCGGGCGCGCGGGGCGCGTCGCCTTGCCCGATCCCACCCTGCCGTTCCAGCTCGGCCCGGTGGAGCGCGCCGGGCTGACCGCCACACGCGAGAGCTATCTGGAAAATTACCGCAGCCCCGCACTCTGGGCCGGACTCAGCCACTTCGGTGCGGGCATGGGCGAGCGCCTCGTGCCGCTGGCCTTCGATGGCGGCGCGCTGATTCCCTGCACGCTGCCCGACGGACAGCGGGTGACGGAGCTGCAGGTCGAACTGCTGCGCCTGGCGCAGCCCGACAGCGTGGACTTCGATTTTCCCGAGGCGCTGGAACAGGGCCACCCGGGCACCGGTGCCGACGACGCCGTGGGCCGGCCCGACGCCGCCAAGTGCTTCGCGGGCCTGGCCGCGCACGTGGGCCAGGACCTTTACGGCAGCGATCCCGCCGCGCGGCTGGGCGTACTGGCCGCGCGCCTCGACGACATGGCCGCCGCACCCGACGCGCGGGTGGTGAGCTATCTCGCGGAGTTCCTCGCCTGGCACCGCTCGACGGTGATCGAACGGATGCAGCAGATGACCGCGTCCGAGCCGTCGCCGCCGGTCTACTGGGTGGCCGACCTGCGCGCCGCGGTCGAAGCGCAGGGCAAGGCGCTCATCGGCGGCGGTGCACCGCGCCTGGCCGGCTGGCCGGCGACGCTGGATGCCGCCGGCTGCGCCGCGCGTTTCCGCCAGGATGCGCGGCTTCTGGCGGACGGATTGCGTGCCTGGCCGGCCGCGTTCGAGTTCGCCCGCGCCCACGCCGCGCGCTGGCGCGACGCGGCCACGGCCTGACCGAACGCGGACGATGCCGGCACCGACGCCGCCCGTGCCGCAGCTCACCGCCGTCGTGGTCAGCCACGACAGCGGCGCGTTCTTGCACGCCTGCGTCGCCGACCTGCTCGCGCAGGACGTGGCGATGCAGGTGGTCGTGGTGGACAACGGCTCGCGCGACGGCGCGCCTGATGCGCTGCCTTCCGATCCGCGCCTGACGCTTGTCCGCAATCCCGACAACCCGGGATTTGCGACGGCCTGCAACCAGGGGGCCGCGCAAGCGCGTGCCGCGAGCCTGCTGTTCGTGAATCCCGACTGCCGCCTGCCGCCCGATGCCGCATCGCGCCTGCTCGCCCATCTGGCGGCGGCACCCGAACTGGGCATCCTCGGTGCGCGGCTGCTGAATCCCGACGGCAGCGACCAGGCGGCGGCGCAGCGCCGCACGCCGCTGCCGGGGCGCGCGATCGCGCAGGCGCTGGGGCGCTGCCCGGTACCGCAGCCGCACGCGGGCAGCGGCGCGCTGCTCGATGTGGAAGCCACGTCCGGCGCGCTGATGCTGATGCCGCGCGATGTATTCGAGTCGCTCGGCGGATTCGATGGCGGCTACGTCCTGCACTGCGAAGATCTCGACCTGTGCCGGCGCGCGCTGCTGGCCGGGTGGCGCATCGCCATCGCGACCGACGTGAAAATCATCCACGCCAAAGGCACATCGAGCCGGCGTCGTCCGGTGTGGGTCGAATGGCAGAAACACCGGGGCATGTGGCGCTACTTCCACCGCTTCGATGCCGCAACCAGCCCGTGGTGGCTGCGCGCACTCGTGCGCCTGGGCATTGCCGCGCATTTCCCGCTGGCCGCGGCGCGCGCCTGCTGGCGCGTGCTGGCGCACAGTCGGCCCGACTAGCCCGGCAGGGCGGAACCCGCGCAGCGGATTCCGCCGTTTCGGCCTTGCCGCACCCCGGCGGAAACGCCTTCGGCGGTTCCACCCTGCGAGGGCGGCGCTACGTTTTATCGTAGGTCGGGGCTACGTCCCCGACGGAATGCTGCGGAGGCGGCAAACGTGCGGCCGGATCGCGGTCAGCGTTCCAGGAACTTGAGCTTGTCCGGCTTGCCGTCCCATTCGGTGGCATCCGCGGGCGGCTCTTCGCGCACGCTGAGCACGGGCCAGACGCGCGAAAGCTCGGCGTTGAGCGGGATGAAGTGCTCCTGGCCCTGCGGCACGTCGTCTTCCGGGAAGATCGCCTCGGCCGGGCACTCGGGTTCGCACAGGGTGCAGTCGATGCACTCGTCCGGGTCGATCACCAGGAAGTTTGGTCCTGCGTGGAAGCAGTCGACCGGGCAAACCTCAACGCAGTCGGTGTATCTGCACCGGATGCAATTCTCGGTAACGACGAAGGCCATCGGAGGAGTCTGGATAGAGAAGTGGCGCTCCCTACGAGGTTCGAACTCGTGTTCCCGCCTTGAGAGGGCGGTGTCCTGGGCCACTAGACGAAGGGAGCGCGTTGAGCTGGGTTCAGCCGAACGCGTATTATAGGCGGCTCGGATTCTTCAGGCAATCCGAAACGCCCCCTTTCCTGCGACGAGCTCGTGCCCCCGAATCCACCCATCCTGCGCGTCATCCCGCGCGAACTTCACCCCATTTCCCGCAAGAACATCAGTTCGGGCGCGCTGCGGGTGCTGTATCGGCTCAACGAGGCGGGCTTCGAGGCGTATCTGGTGGGCGGCGCGGTGCGCGACCTGCTGCTCGGATGCCAGCCCAAGGATTTCGACGTCGCCACCAGCGCCACGCCCGAACAGGTCAAGCAGCTCTTCCGCAACTGCCGCCTGATCGGGCGGCGCTTCCGCCTGGCGCACATCGTCTTCGGCCCCGAGATCATCGAAGTGGCGACGTTTCGCGCCGGTGACGATGACGGTTCGGGCGATCGGGAGATGGAGAACGGCCGCCTGGTGCGCGACAACGTCTACGGCACCCTCGAAGAGGACGCCGTGCGCCGCGATTTCACCGCCAACGCGCTCTATTACGCGGTGTCCGATTTCTCGGTGCGGGATTACGTCGGCGGCTTTGACGACGTCGCCGCGCGCGTGCTGCGCCTGATCGGCGATCCCGAGTCGCGCTATCGCGAAGATCCGGTGCGCATGCTGCGCGCGGTACGGCTTGCGGCCAAGCTCGGCTTCACCATCGAGGCCGCCAGCGCCGAGCCGATCGCGCCCCTGGCACCGCTGCTGGCGGACGCATCGAACGCGCGCCTGTTCGACGAATCGCTCAAGCTGTTCCTTACCGGCCACAGCGAGCGCGTGTTCGAACTGCTGGAACAGTACGGCCTGCTGCCGCACCTGCTGCCCGATACCGCCGCCGCGCTGGCGCTGGACACCAGCGGCCTGTGCCGCGAGATGCTGGTGATGGCGCTGCGCAACTGCGATGCGCGCATCGCCGAGGAAAAGTCGGTGACGCCGGCTTTCCTGTTCGCCGCGTTGCTTTGGCCCGCGTATGCGCAGGACCTGCAGCTCCTGCTGGCGCAGGGTTTCGACCTGGCCGTGGCCGAGCAGCGCGCCGCGGATCGCGTCACCCTGCGGCAGGCCGACCGCGTCGCCATCCCGCGCCGCTTCAGCACGCCGATGCACGAAATCTGGTGGCTGCAGTCGCGCTTCCCGCAGCGCCAGCGCAAGCGCGTGTTCCGCCTGCTGGCGCACCCGCGCTTCCGCGCCGCCTTCGACTTCCTGGAACTGCGCGCCGCCGTCGTGCCGGAGCTGCGCGAGGAAGCCGGCTGGTGGGCCAAGGCCCAGGCCATGCCCTCGGACACGCTCTCCGCACAGCTTCCCGGCAAGAGCGCCGCCGCGCCGCGCCCGCGCGCCGGTGCGGAGTCGCCGCCGGCCGAAGGGGAAGCCAAACCCCGCACCGCGCGCCGCCGCCGGCGTCCGCGCAAGGCCGCCGAGTGATGGACGCGCGGCAGGCCTTCATCGGCCTGGGCAGCAACCTGGATGACCCCGTGGCGCAGCTGGATCGCGCGCTCGCCGCGCTCGATGCCGGCGCAGGCATTCGCGTCGCGGACGTGTCCTCGTTCTACCGTACCGAACCCTGGGGCGACACCGCGCAGCCGGCCTTCGTCAACGCCGTCGCGCGCCTGGAAACCTCGCTTTCACCCGAGGCGCTGCTGGACGCACTGGTATCCATCGAAACCGCCGCCGGGCGCAGCCGCGCACGGCGCTGGGGACCGCGCACGCTCGACCTCGATCTGCTGGTCTTCGATGATCTTTGCAGCGATGATCCCGGACTCACGCTGCCGCACCCGCGCCTGCACGAGCGCGCCTTCGTGCTGGTGCCGCTGGCCGAGCTTGCGCCGACGCTGGAGATTCCCGGGCGCGGCCCGGTGCGCGAACTGCTTGCCGGCATCGGCGATGCCGGCGTCGAGCGCCTGATCCGGCAACCCGGAATACTGGAGAAACGAGGCATGAGCACGACTGAAGCCCGCACCGCCCCCGTCTCGGTGCCGCGGCTGCGGAAAATGAAGTCCGAGGGCCAGCGCATCACCATGCTGACCTGCTACGACGCCACTTTCGCCCTGGCGATGGATCGCGCCGGCGTCGATACCGTGCTGGTGGGCGATTCGCTCGGCATGGTGGTGCAGGGCCGCGACAGCACCCTGCCGGTCACGGTGGACCACATCGTCTACCACAGCGCCGCCGTGGCGCGCGGGCTGACGCACGCGCTGCTCGTCGCCGACATGCCTTTCCTCAGCTACGCCACGCCCGAGCGCGCGCTCGATACCGCGCACCGGCTGATGGGCGAGGGTGGGGCGGCGATGGTGAAGCTCGAAGGTGCCGGACCCATGCTCGAATCGATCCGCGTGCTGGCCGAGCGCGACGTGCCGGTCTGCGCGCACCTGGGCCTGACGCCGCAGTCGGTGATGAAGCTGGGCGGCTTCCGCGTGCAGGGTCGTGAAGAAGCCGCTGCGGGGCGGCTGCGCGCCGATGCGCTGGCCGTGCAGGAGGCCGGCGCGGCGATGCTCGTGCTCGAATGCGTGCCGCGCGCGCTGGCGGCCGAGGTCACCCGTTCGCTCGACATTCCCGTGATCGGCATCGGTGCCGGCGTCGGTTGCGATGGCCAGGTGCTGGTGATGCACGACCTTCTGGGCCTGCGCGGCCAGCATCGCACCCCGCGCTTCGTCAAGGATTTCCTCGCCGGCACCGACAGCATCGAAGGCGCGTTCTCCGCCTACCTCCAGGCCGTGCGCGAAGGCCGCTTCCCGGCGGAGGAACACGGGTTCGACTGAGATCAGGGGTTCCCCGACGCCATGCAGACCATCGAATACGTCCGCGCGCTGCGCGAAACCATCGCCTCCTGGCGGCAGGCCGGCCAGCGCATCGCCTTCGTGCCGACCATGGGCAACCTGCACGCCGGCCACCACTCGCTGATCGCGCTGGCGCGCCAGCAGGCGGATCGCGTGGTCGCCAGCGTTTTCGTCAATCCCACCCAGTTCGGCCCCAACGAGGACTTCGCGCGCTACCCGCGCACCCCGCGCGAGGACGAAGCCGGGCTTGATGAGGCGGGCTGCGACCTGCTGTTCCGTCCGACGGTGGAGGAAATGTATCCCTTCGGTACCGAACGCTGCGTGGCGGTGCGCGTGCCCGGCCTCACCGATGAGCTCGATGGTGCCGCACGCCCCGGACACTTCGACGGCGTGGCCACCGTGGTCCTGCGCCTGTTCAACATGGTGCAGCCCGACCTCGCCGTGTTCGGGCTCAAGGATTTCCAGCAGCTGCGCGTGATCGAGTATCTGGTGCGCGACCTCGCGCTGCCGATCGCGATCGTCCCCGCGCCGATCGCGCGCGATCCCGACGGCCTGGCGCTCAGCTCCCGCAACCGCTACCTCAGCGTTGACGAGCGCGCCCGCGCGCCGGCGATCCATCGCACCCTGCTCGCAATGCGCGAGGCCTGGCGCGCCGGCGCGTCGTTCGAGCGCATCGAAGCCGACGCCTTGCGGCACCTTGACGATCAGGGCTTCGCACCCGACTACGCGCAAATCCGCCGCAGCAGCGATCTTGCCCCGCCCACCGGAGCCGGCGACGAGGCCCTCGTCGCCCTCCTCGCCGCCCGCCTCGGAAGCACGCGCCTGATCGACAACCTCCCGTTCACCTGATCGGCGGTCGGCGCTGCCCCGCGACCGACGTTGCCGCGCATCGAACACCCGTCGGGGGCGTAGCCCCGACCTACGACAAAGCGTTGCGCCGCCCCGCAGGTCGGCCCTGCGTGGCCGACGTTGCCGCTACCGCAACCCGTAGGTCGGCCCTGCGTGGCCGACGTTGCCGCTACCGCAACCCCGTAGGTCGGCCCTACGTGGCCGACGCCGCGTTGCGCCGGCGAGCGGCCCAGGGAACGCCGCGCAACAGGGGTGTAGCTTTTGTGCAAAGGCTGTGGTAGATTGGCCACGCCTTCCGGAACTGCTGCTGCGAATCGCGCACCTCCCGAAGGTAAATGCAGGGCGCATTTTTGGGTAATCGTCACTCCGTTATAACCCCGCCGGGAACTTCCGGTGGGGTTTTTTTTGTCCGCAATTTCTGATGAAATCGTTTTCAATCAACAAGATACGTTTGTCCGGCCAGAATCGAGGCGCGCCCCGCTGCCGCCCTTTGCTAGCATCGGGAGCTTCCGCCATTCCCTGCATGTTGCATTTCTGCAACACCGGAGCCGACACGATGCCACCGCTGGTCCGATCCCATCGCCGCCTGCGCCCGTCCGCAGGCGAGGCCTGACCCGTGCGCTCGGTTGATTGGCTGGCGCGGCTGGCACCGCACGCGGCGCGCAACCTGGGCCGCCGCCTCCCCGAACTGATCGCGGACGAGCCGGACCGCTTCGCCGCCACCACCCTGCGCGTCGGCCCGCTCCTGGCCTGCTTCGCGCGGCAGCGCATCGATGCGCCCGCCGCCGCGGCGCTGCGGGAGGTCGCCCGCGAACGCGGCGTGGCCGAGGCCATCGCCGCGCTGTTCGAAGGCGAGCCGGTGAATCGCTCGGAAAACCGCCCCGCGCTGCACACCGCCCTGCGCTCCGATCTGGCCTCCAGCGCCGTCGCGCGCGCCGCCCATGCGCAGGCGCGCGAAGCGCGTGCGCGCATGGCGCAGCAGATCGATGCGCTGCGCGCCTCGGAAGTCACCGACATCGTCAACGTCGGCATCGGCGGCTCGGATCTCGGCGCGCGCCTGACGCTGGAAGCCCTGCGCGAACTCGACCCGGGCCGCTTCCGCGTGCATTTCCTCAGCACGGTCGATGGCCACGCGGCCAGCCACCTGCTGCGCCAGCTCGATCCTGCGCGCACCGCCGCCGTGCTGGTGTCGAAAAGCTTTTCCACCCGGGAAACCCTGCTCAACGCGCAGGTGCTGCGCGAGTGGATGGGCGCGGACGACCGCTTCCACGCCGTCACCGCCAACGTCGATCGCGCGCGCTCGCTGGGCATCGCCGCCGAGCGCATCCTGCCGATGTGGGACTGGGTGGGCGGACGCTATTCGCTGTGGTCGGCGGTCGGGTTTTCCGTCGCCGCGGCGCTGGGCATGGAGGTGTTCGAGCGCCTGCTCGCCGGTGCCGCGCAGATGGACGAGCACGTCCGCCGCGCGCCGCTGGAAGCCAACCTCGCCGTCCGCCACGCGCTGGTCGCGGTCTGGAACCGCAACGCGCTCGGCTACGACACCCACGCCGTGCTGCCCTACGACGCGCGCCTCGCCCGCCTTCCGGCCTATCTCCAGCAGCTCGTCATGGAGAGCCTGGGCAAATCCGCCACGCAGGCGGGCGCGCCCGTGCCCTGCGCCACCGGGCCGGTGATCTGGGGCGGCGCGGGCACCGACGTGCAGCACTCCTTCTTCCAGTCGCTGCACCAGGGCACCGACACCGTGCCGATGGATTTCATCGGCATCGCGCGCGCCGACCACGGCAGCCCGGTGCAGCATCGGGCCCTGCTCGCCAACCTGCTCGCCCAGGCCGAAGCCTTCGCGAACGGCGCGCCGGGTGCCGACCCGCAGCGCGCCTATCCCGGCAGCCGCCCCTCGACCATGATCCTGCTCGACGCGCTCACGCCCGAATCCCTCGGCGCGCTCGTCGCCCTGTACGAACACAGTGTCTACGTGCAGGCCACGATCTGGGGCATCAATCCCTTCGACCAGTGGGGCGTGGAGCTCGGCAAGCGCCTGGCCGCGGACCTCGACACCGCCATCGACAGCCCCGAGTCCGCCGCCGACCCCATCACCCGCGCCCTCATCGAAGCGCTGCGCCAGCGCGCGCGGCCCGGGTAGGGCGGAACCGCGCGCAGCACCGTCGGCCACGCAGGGCCGACCTGCGGGGCGGCGCAACGCTTTGTCGTAGGTCGGGGCTACGCCCCCGACGCAACACCTCTCCAGCGCAATGCCACGTCGGCCACGTAGGGCCGACCTACGGAAGCATGCGGCGGCTCGCAGGTCGGGGCTACGCCCCCGACGCAACACCTCTCCAGCGCAATGCCACGTCGGCCACGTAGGGCCGACCTACGGAAGCATGCGGCGACTCGTAGGCCGGGGCTACGTCCCCGACGCAATTCCTTGCGCTCCACTCCCGAAGTGTGTCTAATTGTGTCCGCTGCGGCTGGGGGGCCGCGCCACCTGCTTGTTCGTCCGGGTCCATCGCGTGACACAAAACCCCATCCCGCTGCGTACTACCTGCAGGCCCGAAGCTGCCACAACGCTCCGGGCTGGAAAGTTCCCCGTGCGCAGCAAGTACTTGCACCGCGTCAAGCGTGTGTTAAGCTCGCTTCGCTTGCGGGAGCCTTGCCTCCTCGGCTTCGACCGAACAATCAATACATAAGGGTGTTGAACATGAAGATTTCCACCAGGACCCTCCTGGCCGCAGCCCTCCTTGTCGCCCTGCCGACAAGCGGCGCGATGGCCTGCACCATCTCCAACTGGAACGGCACCAATACGGCGGCCGCAGCCAACACCGGCGGCCCCGCCGAGGGCATCGCCCGCTACAGCGGCGTCTGCGGCCTTGCGGTCGACAGCGGCAAGTACGTGGTCGACAACACCCCGGGCACCGAGGGCACCTACCGCGCCCGCTTCTACGTGCTCACCAAGGCCACCGGCACCGTCACCATCTTCAAGGCCAGCGCCAGCGACAACGGCGGCGGCGCTTCGGTGATCGAAGTCGACTACACCGGCTCGGCCTTCAACTTCCGCTCCAACGGCGCAGCCGTCGGTTCGGGCGTGGCCGGCATCCAGGCCAACAAGTGGTACTCCATCGAAATGCTCTACGTCTCGGGCGGCAACTTCACCGCATCCGTATGGGGCGCGGGCGGCACGGCGGAAGTCGGCAACGTCTCCGGCGCGGCCGGCACCGGCACGGTCGGTTCCGCCGTCCTGGGTGCCGTGGCGGGCAGCACCGGCGCGGCCAGCCTGGGCTTCGACGCGTTCGAATCCACCCGCTCGGAAACGACGGCGATCGGGCGTCTGTGTCGGGGTGATGCGAATGGGGATAATGTCATCAATGTGTTTGACACTGCCGCCGTAACTGCCGAGCGCGTCAACGGAACGCTTGCATCTGGTCAGCCTGATTGCACTGAAGATGGTGCAATTAACGTATTCGACACGAACTGCGTTGTGGCGCTTCGTCTGGCCAGCGTAACCTGCAACTAACGGACAAGGATTTGGACTGATGAATACGCATCGTAAGTCGTTTATTTTTGGGATGGCGTGCGCCTTGGGTATGCTCTGGACGACAGCCAACGCAAATGAGTTGGTTGCAACGATTGACCAGGCTAAAAAAGGTTCTGCCAACGTGTCTATTGACTTCGCAAGTTCCGGTGCGGCTACGGCATTCGAGTTTGAAGTTGCGGTTCCGAAAGGTGCGGTAGTCGATACGAAGAACTGCGTCTCTGAGGTGCCCTCGTCCCATGTTGGCGCATGTAAGTATGATCAGGCCAAAGGGAAGGTAGTCGTGATGGTGTATAGCAACACGAACGCGAAGCTTCCCGAGGGCATTGTGCCTGTCGGCCGAATTGCTGTTTCTGGAAAAGCCGTGCAGTCTGTTCGAGTTGAAAACATCTTGGTGGCTGACGCGCAGGCCGGCAGGCTTGATGCCAAGGTTTCAACATTTGCTGAAGTCAAATAATTAATTGTTGTTGTTTTCATCGGAGTGATGCAATGAACGTCAGACGTTTTGTTAAAAAATCTGCGCTGGTGGCAGCGCTGTTTGCGGTTTACGGAGTTGCGCAGGCTGCAAGCGTCGCACTCAACCCAGCGTCAGCAGTGACGGGCACAGTAAATGTTCCGCCGATTGCTGTTCAGTTCACGGGTGATGGTGTCGTTTCGTTCTTCGAAGTGGAAGTGAAGTACGATCAGACAAAGGTGAGCGGAGTTGCTGCAGGTGCCAATGGCGGCGCGTGCGCAGCAAATAACGGGACCGGAATTGTCGTTGTGCAGATGACAGATCCTGGGCTGAACCCGTTGCCTGCGGGACCAACGTCGTACTGCAATGTCACATTCACAGTGCTGAATGCTGGGGACATCCCTGCTCCAGGCGATCCGAATATTGTCTGGCCGCTCACGATGCAGAACGATCTGTGGGGAGACGGTGGCGGCAATCCAGTCCCGGGAAACACGGCGACTGGTGGGGAGATCGTCCTTCAGGGCGGTCCGCCGCCCGATGTGATCGTGACCTTCACCCCGGCTTCCGGTGGCACGGTGACCTTCCCCGGCGGCATGCCGGCTGACGTTGTCACCCAGTCCATCGCGATCGGCAACACCGGCACCATCGGCTCCGGTACGGTCAGCGGCTGCGTGCTCGGCGGTGCCGATGCCGGCTCGTTCGCCATCACCGGCGGCAACCCGTCCACGGTTCCTCCGGCGACCTCGCTCGACCTGAGCGCCACGCTGGGTGCTGCGGCTCTCAACGCCACCCTGACCTGCGACGTGACGGATTCGGGCGGTACCTCGACGGCCACTTGGACCCTGACCGCTCCGGCGGGCACGGTGCTCGCGGCTCCGACTCTGAGCTCGAATCCGGCCAGCGGCACGGCCATCACGCTGCCCGGCAGCTACGGTACCCCCGTCAGCTCCAACATCGTGATCACTCCGGCCGGCGGTGACGCGGGCGGTCCGAACGCCAGCGTGACCTGCAGCACCGGTTCCGCCGGCTTCACCGTGACGCCTGCGGGTGCGCTGACGTTCACCCCGCCGGGTGGCGCTGCGCAGAACGCGGTCGTGGGCTGCACCCCGGGTGCCGCGGCGATCACTGGTACCGTGACCTGCACGGGTACGGATCAGGCGGGTGCCATCGCGTGGACGTACCCGGTGACCTGCCCGGCTGCGTCGACGGCTCCGCCGCCGCCGACCTTCGTGCCGGCCAGCTCGCTGTGGTCCAAGCTCGCCCTGTTCGGTGTGTTCGCCGCGCTCGGCATGCTGATCCTCGGCCTGCGTCGCAATCACTGATCGGTAACGATCAAACGCTGAACCGGAAAGGGCGCCCTCGGGCGCCCTTTCTGCGTCTGGTCACCGGTGTTCGATGCCCCGCAACGTCGGCCACGCGGTGTTCGATGTCCTACAACGTCGGCCACGTAGGGCCGACCTACGGAAGCGATGCGCCACGCGCAACGGCGCGCACGGCAACGGCTCGTAGGTCGGGGCTACGCCCCCGACGCGGTGTTCGATGCCCCGCAGCGTCGGCCACGTAGGGCCGACCTACGGAAGCGATGCGCCACGCGCAACGGCGCGCACGGCAACGGCCCGTAGGTCGGGGCTACGCCCCCGACGCGGTGTTCGATGCCCCGCAACGTCGGCCACGTAGGGCCGACCTACGGAAGCGATGCGCCACGCGCAACGGCGCGCACGGCAACGGCGCGCACGGCAACGGCCCGTAGGTCGGGGCTACGCCCCCGACGGAAACTCGCCGCCACGCCCCGCCGTCACGCCGGATCAGTGTCCGCCGCGCGACAAGACGGCGCGATGGGCGAAGCGTTCGCGCGGGTGCAGGCTGGTCGACACCATCACCAGGCGTCCGATGTTGTCCACATAGCGGCGCTGGGCGCGCAGCGCCGGCTCGCGCGGTGCCACGTCCAGATGCCGCGCCTGGGCGGCGCTGAACACGTCCACGTCGAAGGTCTGCTCGACGCTCGCCAGGCGCGACATGTCCAGGAGCCGCGCCAGCGCCACTTCCGCACGCGCCGGATCCAGCAGTTCGGCGATCGGCGTGTCGGCATGGATCGGCATCAGCATCTCGGTCAGCGCCACCGGGTGTCCGTCGGCACCGGTGCGGCGCAGCCCGGTCAGGTGCAGGTGCTCGGTGCCCGGCGGGATGCAAAGCTGCTCGGCGACGTCGGTGCCGGCCTGACAGCGCCTGGCGCTGAGCAGGTGCATCTGGCTCGCCTTGCCGTACTGCAGCAGCTGCTCGGTGGAGTTGGCCTCGCAGGCGCAGTGCATGGCCGCGCGGCGCGCGATCACGCGCGTCCCCGAGCCCGGGCGGCGCAGCACCAGACCCGCGTCGCTCAGGCGCGCCAGCGCGGCGCGGGCGGTGTGGCGGCTGATGCCGAGCGATTTGCACAGCTCCAGCTCGGTAGGCAGCAGCGCCCCGAGCGGGTAGGTGCCGTCTTCGATACCGGCCTGAAGCGCATCGCCGATCTGGACATAGCGGGGTTTGCGTCGTTCTTTCATGGGCGTTGGGCTGCTGCGTGTGAAGTCGCGGCGCGGCATCGGGGCCGGAGCGTGGTCGGTGCGCCGCGGGAAGTGGCCCGTCGCGGGAGCCGGTGCATCCTGCGCGCACACCAATTGCCGCGTCGAGGCTAGCGCCCGGCCGGCACCGGCTCCTTGATCCAGGGCAAGCGCAGCGGGATTGGCGGCGCGCGGTGCTGCGGCCGCTTCGACCCTCAGCGCAGCTCGATCCGCCGCCGGCGCGGCGCGGCGGGCGCGATTTCCAGCGCCGTCGCGCGCCCGGCCAGCGCCGGCGAGAGCCAGCAGTGCGAGCCGATCTGGGCGAAGCCGACCGCGGTGAAGCGGTCGCGATAGAACGATGCGGGGCGCTGGTGGAAGCCGTCGTCGTCGCCTTCGGCCTGATCCTCGCGCGCGAAGCATTCGAGGAAGGCCACGCCGCCGCACAGCGCGGCCAGACCGGGAAGCCCGCGGTCGATTTCGCGCGCGGACAGATAGTGCAGTACGTCGCTGCACACCAGCAGATCCACCGGCGGGCAGGGGCGCAGCATTTCGAAATCGGCGAAGCGCGCGAGGTGCAGGTTGCGGCGCGCGCCGAAGCGACGCACCGCATAGTCGCTTGAATCAAAGCCGAGATAGGCAAGCTTCGGACGCAGGCCGAGCAGCGGCGTGCGCCAGACGCCCTCGCCGCAGCCCACGTCCAGCACGCTGCGGATCGGGCGCTCCAGGTGATATTCCGCCGTGGCCACGGCCAGCGCCACCTTGCGCGCCAGGCGCTGGCGCGAAAGGACGGGACGTTCGCGGTACCAGCGGTCGAAATAGTCGCGGTCGTAGATCTTCGGCATAGGGATATCGTATCGGAGCCGGTGCCGATGCGCCGGGGCCGACTCCCGTGAAGCGTTCGACACTGGCCGCGATTTGTCCGGCCAATTTCCGCAACGGCAGGACACTTGACGCCACCGCATCGGCAGGCGCAGCCTTTTGCGCGATGGAGCCGACGGGCCGGGGGACGCGGCCTGCAGATGTATCCAGGGATGAATCGTTCGCAAGACGTTGGTTCGGTTTCACGACGGGCCTGCACTGCACGCCCTTCCGGCAAGAACCGCAGCATTCATCGAAGGGGATATCCCATGAACCGATTCGGCACCCGCATCGTCGGCGTCGCGCTGGCGCTCGCATCCACCGTGGTCATCGCCATCAGCCCGCCGCCGCCGGCACCCGTGCGTCCGGTCGTCGACGACTACTTCGGCACCAGGATCACCGACAACTACCGCTACTTCGAAGAGCGCGAGAACGCCGATGCGGCGGCATGGATGAAGGCGCAGGCCGATTACACCCGCGCCGTGCTGGATTCGCTCCCCGGCCGCGCGCCCCTGCTGCGGCGGATTCAGGAGCTGGATCGGTCCGTGCCGATGCGGGTCGGCGGCCTGCAGCTCGTCGACGGGCACTACTACACGCAGCGCTCGCCCGCGATGGCCCAGCTTCCCAAGCTCTACGTGCGCGACGGGCTGGGCGGCGAGGATCGCCTGCTGCTCGATCCGGAAACGCTCACCGGCGCGGGCGGCGCGCACGTGGCGATGACGGGCTTCGCGCCTTCGCCCGACAACCGTCACGTGCTTTACGGGCTGGCCGAGGGCGGCTCGGAGCAGCCGACCCTGCACGTTCTGGACGCGGCCAGCGGCCAGAACCTGCCGGAGACGATCGATCGCTCGATGTTCAGCTTCTTCACCTGGCAGCCCGACGGGCGCGCGTTCTTCTATTCGCGCCTGCAGGAGTTCCGCCCCGGCATGCCGGAAACCGCGCGCTTCGAGAACGGCCGCATCTACCGGCACGAGCTCGGCCGCCCGCTGACGGAAGACCGCGCCATCGTCGGAATCGGCGTGAGCGATGCGCGCCTGCCGCTGCGCCCCACCGAGATACCGCTGCTGCTGACCTCTCCCGATTCGCGCTACGCCGTGGCGATCGTCTCGCCGGGAACCGATGCGCGGGTGCGGCTCTACGCCGCGCCGCTCGATCAGCTCGATGCCGAGGGCGGCGCGCCCTGGCGCGCGATTGCGGCCAGCTACGACGACGGGGTCGTGGCCGCCGATCTCGATAACTACCAGAGCTTCGGCCTGCGCGGCGACACGCTCTACGTCATATCGCGCGCTCGCTCGCCCGCTGGCGAAGTGCTCGCGATCGACCTGGCGGATCCCGATCTCGCCAAGGCGCAGGTCGTGCTTGCGCCCGGCGGGCTCCCGATCCATGACCTCGTGGTCGGGCCCGATGCGCTGTGGGTGGTGCGGATGGATGCGGGCGTGCAGCAGGCGCAGCGCCTGGCATTTTCCGAGGGCGCGACACCCGCGGTGATCGAATTGCCGTTTGCCGCGAGCGTGTACGACATCATCGTCGATCACGGCCGCGGCGGTGCCGTGCTCGATGTCACGTCGTGGACGCGAATGCCGACCTATCTGCACTACGACGCCGGGAGCGGCCGCAGCGCAATGGATACCTCGCTGCGGCCGGCCAGTCCGGGCGACCAGGCCGACGGCCTGGAGGTGACGCGGGTCAAGGTCAAGAGCTGGGACGGCGTGCTGGTGCCGCTGACGATCGTGCACCGCAAGGGCCTGGCGCTCGATGCCAGCCATCCGGCCTACCTGTTCGGCTACGGTGCCTATGGCATCACCTATACGCCCTTCTACGACCCGGTGTTCGGGGCGATGTTCGAGCGCGGCTTCATCATGGCGCTCGCGCACGTGCGCGGCGGCGGCGAGTACGGCGAGGCTTGGCACCAGGCCGGTTTCCAGCAGACCAAGCCCAATACCTGGAAGGACTTCATCGCCTGCGCCCAGTACCTGGTCGCGCATGGCTACACCAACCCGGGCAAACTGGCCGCCAGCGGCGGCAGCGCCGGCGGCATCATGATCGGCCGCGCGCTGGAAGAGCGCCCGGACCTGTTCGCCGCGGTCCTGGACCAGGTGCCGGTGGCCGACATGCTGCGCTTCGAGACCGCCGCGAACGGGCCGCCCAACGTGCCCGAATACGGCAGCGTCAAGACCGAAGCCGGCTTCCGCCAACTGCTCGAGATGAGCTCCTACGCCCAGATCGAGGACGGCATCCACTATCCCGCCGTGCTGGTGACCACCGGTGTCAACGATCCGCGCGTGGACGCCTGGATTCCGGCCAAGTTCGCCGCGCGCCTGCAGGCCGCCACCGCCAGCGGCAAGCCGGTGCTGCTGCGGGTGGACTACGACGGCGGGCACGGCATCGGCAACACCGTTGGACAAGCGCTGGAGGAAGCAGCGGACAAGCTGAGCTTCGTGCTGTGGCAGTTCGGCGATCCGGACTTCCAGCCGAAGTAGGCGGGTGCTAGCGGCTGCACTCGCACCCGACCAGCGGGCGCGATTCGATCCAGGTGAGGTTGTTGGTGACGCGGGTGAAACCCCGCACGCGCCCGTAAAGGCGAAGCTGGCAGAGGGTCCGGGTCGGCTGGACGATGAAGTGGTAGTCGGTGCCGGAATTGGCCGCGAGCGCGAACGGGCGCGGCCCGTCGGGCGACAGGTCCAGCGCGCTCACGGTGCGCTGCGCGAGCCGTTCGGCCTCGCCCGCGTTCTCGCCCTGCGCGAGGAGGATCTGCGCCACGCCGCTTTCCAGCGACCGGCGGCACGCAGGGGCCTCGAGATTGCGCACCTGCCCGACCGTGGTGCAGCCGGTCAGCAAGACGGTCAGCGCGAGCAGGCCGGCGTAACGGCGTGTGTGCATGGCGTGGCACCGGGAGTCTGCGGATGCGGGCCACTGTACTTCCGCGCCATCGCTGTGGGTACGCTCGGACGGGATCCGCGCCTACAGCCGTCCGATCGCCTGCTGCACGACCAGGCTGCTCACCGCCACCGCGATCCACGCGCCCAGGCCCAGCAGGATCGGGCGCGGGCCGGTGGCGAGCATCCGGCGAAGGTCGGCACCCAGACCGACGGCGGTGAGGGCCACGACGATGAGGAGGTGCGCCAGCGTCTGCAGCCAGGGCAGGGCGGCGGACGGGATGATTCCCGCGCTGCGCAGGCCCGAGGCCAGCAGGAACCACAGGATGAACCACGGGAAGATGCGGCCGAGGCGCACGCGGCCCTGCGTGGTCGCTTCGTGCTTCCCGCGCCAGGCCACGACGGCCGCGAGCACCAGGCAGATCGGGATGATGAAGGTCGCGCGGGTGAGCTTGACGATGGTGGCGTAGTCGCCGGCGGCAGGGCTGTAGGCATAGCCGGCGGCGACCACGGACGAGGTGTCGTTGATCGCGGTGCCGGCCCACAGGCCGAAGCCCGGGTCGGACAGGCCCATGGCGTGTCCCAGCGCGGGAAACACCAGCACCGCCGCCACGTTGAACAGGAACACGGTGGAGATGGCGAAGGCGACGTCGTGCTGCTGCGCGCGGATGATCGGGGACACGGCGGCAATGGCCGAGCCGCCGCAGATCGCCGTGCCCACGCCGATCAGCAGGGTGAGGTGGCCGCGCACGCGCAGCCAGCGCCCGAGCAGCCAGGCGGCGATGAACGCGGTCGCCATGGTGACCAGCGTCACCGCAAGCGATTCCATCCCCACCTTCGCCACCTGGTCCAGGCTCAGCCCGAAACCCAGCAGGATGATCGAACCGCGCAGCAGCTGCGAGCTGCCGAAGGCGATGCCCGGCACCGTGCGCGCGCCGAGCGGGATGAACTGGCGCACGACGATCCCGAGGAGGATGCCGAACACCGCGCCGCCGACGAGAGGCATCCAGTGGCCGAGCGCGAGCGCCAGCGCGCCGATGCCGGAGGCCAGCGCCAACCCCGGCGCGCGCGACGCCGGCGGTCGGGACGGCGGCGCGGGGGAATCAGGATTCGGGGAAGGGTGCAAGGGGGTCGGGTTCGCTCATGCGCTGGCGGCATTATGGCGCTGGCGGCATGCGGTTTTCCTTCCGCGGGTGCTCCGCACGCCGCCGGCCGCGCCGCGCTGCGCGACGCAGTGGTAGCGTGCCGACTGCCCGCCTCGTGCCATCCTCCGATCATCCACCGACCAGCCCCGCATCCCGCCGCCTGCCGATGACCACGCTCACCACCCTCGACCGGCTCGAAGCCGAAAGCATCCACATCCTGCGCGAAGTGGCCGCGACCTGCCGCAACCCGGTGCTGCTGTATTCCATCGGCAAGGACTCCTCGGTGCTGCTGCACCTCCTGCGCAAGGCGTTCGCGCCCGGCGCGCCGCCAATGCCGCTGATGCACATCGACACCACCTGGAAGTTCCGCGAAATGATCGCCTTTCGCGACCGCGCGGTGCGCGATGCCGGCGTGGATCTCATCGTCCACATCAATCCCGACGGCGTGCGCGAGGGCGTGGGGCCGTTCACCCACGGTGCCGCCGAACACACCCGCGTCATGAAGACCGAGGCGCTCAAGCAGGCGCTGGATCAGCACGGCTTCGATGCCGCGATCGGCGGCGCGCGACGCGACGAGGAACGTTCGCGCGCCAAGGAGCGCGTGTTCTCCTTCCGCGACAGCGCGCACCGCTGGGAGCCGCGCCGGCAGCGCCCGGAGCTGTGGAATCTCTACAACACCCGCATGGCGCCGGGCGAGTCGGTGCGCGTGTTTCCGCTCTCCAACTGGACCGAGCTGGACGTGTGGCGCTACATCGGGCGCGAAGGCATCGAGGTGGTGCCGCTGTACTTCGCCGCGCCGCGCCCCGTGGTCGAGCGCGACGGGGCGCTGCTGATGCGCGACGACGACCGCATGGTGCTGGCACCGGGCGAAACGGTGAAACACGAGCGCGTGCGCTTCCGCACCCTGGGCTGCTGGCCGCTGACCGGCGCGATCCGCTCCGAGGCCGCCAGCGTGCCGGAGATCCTCGCCGAGATGCAGGCCTCGCGCGCCTCCGAGCGCCAGGGCCGGGTGATCGATTTTGCCCCCGGCGCCAGCATGGAAGACAAGAAGCGCGAGGGGTATTTCTGATGGACGCGACGGCACCGCGCGAGCTGCTGCGCCTTGTGACCTGCGGCAGCGTCGATGACGGCAAGAGCACGCTCTTGGGCCGGATGCTGTTCGACGCCGGCCTGCTGCACGACGACGACATCGCGCGCCTCGGCGATCCGCCGGATTTTTCCCGCCTGCTCGACGGCCTGGCGATCGAGCACGAACAGGGCATCACCATCGACGTCGCCTACCGCTACGTCGCCACGGCGCGGCGCGATTTCATCATCGCCGACTGCCCCGGCCACGCCGAATACACCCGCAACATGGCCACCGGAGCGTCCACCGCTTCGGTGGCGCTGGTGCTGGTGGATGCGCGCAAGGGCGTGCTCACCCAGACCCGCCGGCACAGCTGGATCTGCGCGCTGTTCGGCATCCGCCGCGTGCTGCTGGTGGTCAACAAGATGGATCTGGTGGATTTCGACGCCGCGCGCTTTGACGCGATCGAGTCCGAATACCGTGAACTGGCGGCCGCCGTCGGCATTGCCGAAGTGACCGCGGTGCCGGTGTCGGCGACCGCCGGCGACAACGTGGTGCGCCGAAGCGAAAACATGCCCTGGTACGCCGGCGCGACCGTGCTCGACTGGCTCGAAACCGTGCCGGTGGAGCAGGTCGACCTCGACCGCTCGATGCGCCTGCCGATACAGCGCGTGCACCGCAACGGACAGGACTTCCGCGGCTACGACGGCAATCTTGTCGCCGGTCGGCTGCGCGTGGGCGATCGCGTTGTCGTGCTGCCTTCGGGCCAGCGTTCCCGCATCCGGTCGCTGTACGTGGCGGGCAAGCCCGCCGACGAAGCGCGGCAGGGGCAGGCCGTGACCGTCACCCTGGCCGACCACATCGACGTGGCGCGCGGCGATCTGCTGGCACCGGTCGACGCGCCTACCGACTGCGCCGACCAGTTTTCCGCGCATCTCCTGTGGCTGGCCGAAACGCCGCTGCTGCCGGGGCGGCTGTACGGCCTGCGCCTTGCCAGCAGCAGCGCGGTCGCGCGCGTCACCGCGATCCGCCACAAGATCGACGTCGATAGCCAGGAGCCGCTGCCCGCCACCCGCCTGGCGATGAACGAGGTGGCGCGCATCCACCTCAGCCTGGATCGTCCGATCGCCTGGGAGCCGTATGCGCAGAGTCGCGAACTGGGCGGCTTCATCCTGGTCGACCGCCAGAGCGGCCAGACCGTGGCCTGCGGCACCATCGACTTCGCCCTGCGCCGCGCCGCCAACATCCACTGGCAGGATCTGGCCATCGACCGCGCCGCGCGCGCCGCCAGCCTGCAGCAGCGCCCGCGCTGCCTGTGGTTCACCGGCCTGTCCGGCGCGGGCAAGTCCACCATCGCCAACCTCGTCGAACAGCAGCTTCACGCCGGCGGCCGGCACACCATCCTGCTCGATGGCGACAACGTGCGCCACGGCCTCAACCGCGACCTCGGCTTCACCCAGGAAGACCGCGTGGAGAACATCCGCCGCGTGGCCGAAGTGGCGAAGCTGATGAACGACGCCGGCCTGATCGTGCTGGTGTCCTTCATCTCGCCCTTCCGCAGCGAGCGCCGCATGGCGCGCGAGCTGCTGGGCGAGGACAGCTTCGTGGAAGTCTTCGTCGACGCGCCGCTGGAGGTGTGCGAAGCGCGCGATTCCAAGGGTCTCTACGCCAAGGCCCGCGCCGGGCAACTGCGCAACTTCACCGGCATCGATTCACCCTACGAGCCACCCGCTTCGCCCGAGCTGCATCTGCACAACCACGGCCAGCCGCCGGAAAATCTGGCGCAGGAGGTGCTGCGCTATCTGGAGCAGGGCAGCGGGGGCTGAACCGTGGGCAGCGCATCAGCCGCGCGGAAACCGCTGCGCGGGTTCCGCCCTACAATAGCGTTCCGACCGCGCAGGGAGCGCTGCAGGCAATTCCGCCGCCGCTCTCCGCGGGCGGTCCCGATACCGATATGCGAGTGATGTTCCATGAGTGATCTTCCCCCTTGCCCCAACTGCGGTTCCGCCTTTGCCTACGAAGACCGCGGCCTGCTGATCTGCCCCGAGTGCGGGCACGAGTGGAGCCCCGACGAATCGCTTCCGGCAGAAACCGGCCTGGTGGTGAAGGATGCCCACGGCACCCTGCTGCAGGACGGCGACACCGTCACCGTGATCAAGGACCTCAAGATCAAGGGTTCCTCCTCGGTGGTGAAGGTCGGCACCCGCGTGCGCAACATCCGGCTGGTGGAAGGCGACCACGACATCGACTGCAAGATCGAGGGCATCGGCGCGATGAAGCTCAAGTCGGAGTTCGTGAAAAAGGCGTGAGGCGGGGTGGATGCGTCGGGTGCCCTGCGTCCGAGTGGCGGAGGATTCAGGCGCGCAGCACCGAAAATCGCCGGAACATCGCGATGGGAACAGGGCGCTCAAGCCGCCAGATCATCGACATGGGCTTTTCGCCGGTCGGCTCGCCGTCCAGCGTGGCCGGGCCCAGCGCGATGAAGGGATGCGTTGGAGTCTCGCGTACGAACAGCTGGAAGCGCCAGCCGTTGCTGGCGCTTTGAGTGTAGATCCGGCCCGATGCCGTTTCCGGCCCCGCGTTGTTCTGGCTTTGCCAGTGGAAAAGCTCCGGGCTGATGGCATAGTCGTGGTAGGCGATGCGCTCGTGGAAGCCTTCCTTCTTGTCCAAGGTCACGAACAGCAGCTGTAGCTTGAGCGGCTTGATGTTGTGCAAGCCTGTTTGCACCAGATCGCGGACTTCCGGGCTCCAGAATCCGATGGCGCTCAGAATCTCCGCACGGCTGTAGGTTCCGTGTAGCAGGAGTGGCCAGTCGTCGGGCGTGCCGGGCAGCGGCTCGGGCTCCAGGTCGGCGTGCAGATCGATCCAGGCGGCAAGCTCGCCCAGTTCTTCGCGTATCCGTGGGGATCTTTCGAGGCGATCGAGGAAGCCGGCGCCGTCCATCAAGACGTTGCGCTGGCCGAAGAGCTGGTAGGCGAGCATTTGCAGCTGGCGGCAGGTGCGCGGATCGTTGCCTGTGCGCAGGGACGGGTCGCGCATGGCGATGCGCCGCATCAACACGACGCGCTCGTCGTCATTGACCTCGAGCAGCGCCGTCAGCCGCTTGCCCAGGTACGCCTCATCCGGCCCGGCGTCGCGCACCTCCAGTCCCGCGGCACGTTTGAGTGCGCTCCAGCCCGAGCTGGAGCGGCTGGTGCTGTAGAGATCGCTGGCCTCAAGGCACTGCTCGGCCAGGAATTGGGTGAGGTGAATCGAGTCGCGTGGTCGACCTTGTGCAAAGGCGACCAGCTCCCCGGTCAGGCGGCGCCAGCTTTGGTTGGCGACCGCGCGCAGGGCGTCAAGTACGCGTTCGCGCGCGAGGCGGTCGAACTGGATATGGCAGCCGGGCGGCAGGCTGGCGAAACCCTGCTCCATTTCCTGCTGCAGCTGCCTGCGGGTCAGTCCGGTGACGGCCTGATAGATGCGATCGAAACGGAAGCCTTCCTTGATGCGCCCCACGAAGTCCAGCACCAGGCAGCTTTCCTTGCCTGGCGCAAGCCGCAGGCCGCGCCCGAGCTGCTGGGCGAACACCACCGGGCTCTGCGTCGGCCGCAGGAACAGCAGGGTGTTGGCATCGGGGATATCGACGCCTTCGTTGTACAGGTCGCAGGTGCACAGGATCTGGAGCGCGCCTGACGTCAGGCGCGCCGGCGCGCTGGCGCGGTCTTCGCGCGAGGTCTGGCTGGTCACCGCCATTGCGCTCCAGCCGGTTTCCGAAAAGCGCTCGGCCATGAAGTTGGCATGTGCGATGTCCACGCAGAACGCGATCGCACGCACCGCATCGCGCCGGTCGACGTAGTGTTCGAGTGCGTTGATGATCCGACGCGCCCGCGCGTGGTCGGCGCCCAGGATGTTGCTGAGGTCTTCGCGTTCCTGCTGCGGCCGACCCCAGCGCACCGTGTGCAAGTCTGTCTCATCGGCCGTGGCGTAGTACTCGAACGGCGCCAGCAATTGCTGGTCGAGCGCGTCCCAAAGGCGCAGTTCCACCGCCGGGCTGCCGTTCGGGCGGGCGTCGAAAAACGCAGTGACCGATGCGCCATCGGTGCGCTCGGGTGTCGCGGTCAGCCCGAGCAGGGCCTTCGGCTGGACGGCCTGGGCAAAGCGCCGAAACGAGGCCGCCGGCAGGTGGTGGCACTCGTCGATGATCACGGTGTGCCAGTAGTCGACGCCGTACTTTTCCAGCAGCCTTCGGGAGTCCAGGCTGGCAATGCTTGCGAACAGGTGCTGGCAGGCCTGTGGCTCGGCACCGTCGGCAAGCAGTTCGCCAAAGTCCGGGCGACGCAGGATCTGGCGGAAGGTAGCCATGGCCTGCTGCAGGATTTGCAAACGATGCGCCACGAACAGCAGTCGCGGCGGTGTGCCCTGGGACTGTACCTGGCGCAGGTAGTCGAATGCTGCGACGACGGTTTTCCCGGTGCCGGTCGCGGCGACCAGCAGGTTGCGATGGCGGCCGTGGCGGCGCTCGCTGGCGAGGCGCTCCAGCATTGCTTCCTGGAAGGCGCGCGGGCGCAGGTCGAACCAGGTGGGTAGCGCCACCACGCGGGTGCCGCGACTCGGGTTCCGCGCCTCCCCGAGCGCGCTGCGCAGGCGCTGGCGGTGTTCTTCGTTTCCCGGGTCAAAGCGCTGGAATTCCGCGTCGTTCCACAGCGTCTCGAAGTGCGCGGTGGCGGCAGCGAATAGGTCGGCCTGACCGGCTTGGGTGAACTTCACCGTCCACTCGATTCCGTTCAGCAGGGCCGAGGCGGACAGGTTCGCGCTGCCGACCAGTGCCGAGCCAAAGCCGGTCTTGCGGTGAAACATCCAGGCCTTGGCGTGCAGCCGCGAACGCTGTCCGTCGAGCGAGATCTTGAGCTCCACGCCCGGCAGTCGCGCAAGTTTTTCCACGGCTTCGGATTCGGTGGCACCCGTGTAGGTGGTCGTGATGATGCGTAGCCGCGTGCCTGGACTGCCGCTGGCGCTGGGCGCGGTAACCGCTTCGAGTACATCGATGATCTTACGGAGTCCGCTCCAGGTAATGAAGCTCACCAGCACGTCGATGCGATCCGCATTGGAAAGCTCTGCGCGCAGCTCCGCGTACAGTGAGGGATCGGCTCGGCCGGCGGTGAAGAGCCAGGGCGCGCTCAAGCCGGTCGGCGGGTAGTTCGGGGACTGCCCGATGGGATGGATCGCACGCAGACTGCGAAGTGGAGCGACGAGCTGCGTTTCCTGCGTGCTTTCCCTGCGCAGCGTGCCCAGCAGGGTATTAATGAACGTCAGCTCGTCGCTGCTTCCGTCCCCGTCCTGGTCGGCAAGGCCGTCGAGGATTTCCGGGAGCAGCCGCGAAACTTCCAGCGCCAGGCGGCGGCGCTGTTCAGCGCGACCGAGTTCTTCCAGCTGCGCCTGTCGGCCGGCGGGCAATTCGCGCAGCGCCTGTTCCAGCGCACGGTTGAGCAATCGATCATAAAGGCCGTCTGACAGCATAGTCATTGCCGGGTGTTCCAGGGCCGCATCCGTTCGAGCAGAGCACGAGGTGTCGGCACGCATGGGATTCCTGTCGCGCCGGCTTGGGCCAGGTTAGCGGGAATCGTGCGAATGGACGATGGAGCCTGTCAGGAATTTTGTGTGTGAGGCATACCATGCTACTGCCAAGGAGTACGTATGCCACGCAAGAAGAAGACGCCGGTGGTCACG